>CAZWDB010000151.1:0-9127 GCA_964632885.1 uncultured Acidimicrobiales bacterium
TCGACGATCTCGATGCCCTTGAGCGACCCGATCACCTTGCGGGGCGCCATGTAGACATCGTTGTGGCGACCGAGGTAGCAGGAGTCGTGGTAGACGATGCGCTCGTCGAGTTGGGCCTCGCTCAGATCCAGCATGTCGTTCGAGATCAACCACTCGAGGAACTGGCTGTGGTGGACGACCTCGAAGTGCCCGCCGAGCTGCGGGTACTCGTTGCCGAGGGTGTTGAAGCAGTGCGGGCACTGGGTGATGATCTTCTTCACGCCGAGGCCGTTGAGGGTCTCCACGTTCTGGGTGGCGAGCATCTGGAAGATGTACTCGTTGCCCGACCGCCGGGCAGGATCTCCGGTGCACAGCTCGGATGGTCCGAGGATCGCGAAGTCGACGCCGGCGCGCTCCAGCAGCTTGGCAACTGCGACGGTGACCTTCTGGTTCTTGTCGTCGAAGCTGCCGGCACAGCCGACCCAGTAGAGGTATTCGTGGTTGAACGGCTCGGATGGGTCGACCACGTCGACCGCGTCGGGAAGGGCCTTGGCCCAGTCGGCCCGCTGCCCCTGGTTCATGCCCCACGGGTTCGACTGGTTCTCCATCGACCGGTAGGCGCTGCCCAGTTCGGTGGGGAAGTCGGATTCCATCAGCGACAAGTAGCGCCGCATGTCGAGGATCTTGTCGAGGATCTCGATGTTGACCGGGCAGATCTCGTCGCAGGCCTTGCAGCTCGTGCAGTCCCAGATCTCCTCGGAGGTGATCCGCTCGAACACCGAGTCGGCCGACACGGTGAGCTCGGCGTCCTGACCCACAACGGGTGTGACCGGCCCGTCAGGGCGGCTCGCGGCCATGACATGACCGACCTTCAGAACGATCTCCCGCGGGTCGAGAGCCTTGCCGGTCGCGTGGGCCGGGCACACGCTCGTGCAACGCCCGCAGACCGTGCATGCGTCGGTGTCGAGCAGCTGCTTCCACGTGAAGTCGCTCACGGTCGCGGCCCCGAGGGTCTCCAACTCGGTTTCCATCAAGTTGGGGAGCGGCTTCATCGCGCCCTTGGGCCGGTCACGATCTGACAGGTACATGTTCATGGGCGAGGTGAACATGTGTCGCAGCTTCGTGGTCGGCAAGAGCACGAGGAACGCCGCGAACCCGAGGACGTGTACGACCCAGAAGACCTGATGCCATGTCGCCAGACCGGAGAGGTTGTCGAACACGCCGGATAGCGGATAGCCGATGAACGACCACCGCTCGAACTCGGGCCGGCCGTCGAGGGCGATCCGGGCGCCCTCCGCCAGGAAGCCGGTGACGCCGAGCAGGAAGAACATGCCGAGGATGGCGTGGTCTTCGGGCCGGGTCTTGATGCGGATGCGGTAGGGCTTCTGCACGTACCGGCGGAAGCCGGCCCAGACGATGCCCGTCAGGAAGAGCGCGCCGGCGACGTCGCCGGTGAGGGAGTAGCCCCGGTAGATGTCGCCGTGGAGGAACTTGGCCGACTCGGGCAGCTGGTGGTCGACCTCCAGGACGATCGTGACGGCGAAGAGCACGAGGAACGGGAAGTAGATGAGGCTGTGCATCACGCCGGCCGCACCGTCCCGCAGCAGCGTCTGCATGTAGACGCCCCTCCGGAAGGCCTCGGCGCGGTTCTTGGCGTTGCGCGGCGTGGTCTTGCGGCGATCGGGCTTGCCCCGCTCCCAGTTCTGGACCCGTTGCGAGAAGAGGTAGCCGACGCCAACGAACAGGACCACGAAGGTCACATAGAAGATCGCCTTGAACGCGCCCGGGATGTTCCCGAACACCTCGCGCCGGATCGGGCTGTCGTCGTGGAATCCGAAGACGACCGAGGCGATGCCCGACGCTGCGGTCGGGAAGATGGCGAAGCCGATCCCGAGCGCGAGGGCGATGTGCGACGGACGGATCCGGGGACGCGGCCTGCTCGACATGCCGCAGAACCTATCGAACCTTGAACTTGAGGCAATAACTGCGCGAATCCGTTCGTTATTGCCTCAAGTTCGGTTGTTCGGTGGTTCAGTGGCGGACGGCCTTCTGGTCGGCCTCCCAGAGGCGGCCGGCCATCGTCTGGAGGATCTTGTGGGCGAGGCCGGGCACCTCGTCGAGAAGACCGCTGAACTCACGCTGGCCGAGCACGAGCAGTTCCATGTCGGTGTCGGCCGTGATCGTCGCGTTGCGCGGCCGCCGGTCGAGCACCGCCAGCTCCCCGAAGTACTCGCCGGGACCGAGCGTCGCGACCTTCCGGCTGTTCCTCGTGACCACCGCCTTGCCTTCGGTGATCAGATAGAACTCGAAGCCGGGCTTGCCCTGTTCGACCAGGACCTTGCCGGCCGGTACGCGGATCTCGTCGGCTGCTCGTCCGATCAGACCGAGTTGCTTCTTGGGAACGGCCGCGAACATCCGAACCCGGCCCAGGTGTTCGAGCTTCTCATCCTTGCGCGCCATAAGGCCGAAACGATAACCCCCTGCGGCGGGCCGCGTCGGGAAGATCTTCATTCATCGGCACGAAACAAGCCCGCAACGTTGGTCCCGTACGTTCCGACCGTGGACGTGGCGCTGATCCGCTGGCCCGATGAGCACGTCCGCCGTGTGGAGCTCGCGTCCGAGGGCGCACCCCGTCTGCTCGTAGTCGCACCGGATGCGGCGGCGCCGACCGTCGGGGACTGCCTCGAGGACTGGGTACGTCTGCCCGCGGCGGATGCCGACGTGCGTGCACGCGCCGCCATGCTCTTGCAGCGGGCGGAGGCGCACGCCGCGTCGCGCCCCATCCTCGACGCCGAGGTGCTGGCATTTCGCGGCGCGCGAGTAGCCCTTCCGCCAATAGAGGCCCGCCTGACGGAGGCACTCCTCGACCGGCTGGGCGCGGTCGTCTCGCGGGAGGCGCTCGCCTCCGCCGGGTGGCCGGAGGGCACGCCGGGCCGAAACACCCTCGACGTCCATGTGCTCCGTCTGCGCCGGCGGCTTGCGGTCACGGGACTCACCATCACCACTGTCCGTTCCCGCGGCTATCTGCTCGTGGTGTCAGATTCGGGTCAGCAGACAGTTCGCGACGCGTAACCAAGCCGCGACAGTCACGACACGCCCGATTCGTACGGTCGGTCTCATGTCAACCATCAACCTTGCCCAGACCACGGCGGGCGACGTGCAGGCGTTGCTCGACAACATGTGGGTTCTCGTCGCCGCGGTGCTCGTCATCTTCATGCAGGTCGGCTTCGCGGTGCTCGAAGCCGGGCTCACCCGAGCCAAGAGCGTCGCCAACATCATGATGAAGAACCTGATGGACTTCTGCGTCGGAGTGCTCGCCTTCGGCGCCATCGGGTTCGCGATCGCCTTTGGAGCCGGGAACGGTTTCTTCGGCACCACCGGCTGGTTCCTCGACAGCGGCCACTTCTCGGAGGGCTTCGGCACGATTTCGCTGCCGACCTTCTTCGTGTTCCAGGCCGCCTTCGCCGCGACCGCCGCCACGATCGTCTCGGGGGCGATGGCGGAGCGGACCAAATTCAAGAGCTACTTCATCTACAGCCTCGCTCTCACCGCGCTGATCTACCCCGTGGTCGTGCACTGGACGTGGGGCGGTGGCTGGCTCAACGATGTCGGCGACGGCTTCATCGACTTCGCCGGCTCGACGGTCGTGCACAGCGTGGGTGGGTGGGCAGCTCTGATGGGCGCCCTCGTCCTCGGCCCCCGCATCGGCAAGTACGGCCAGGACGGCAAGCCCCGTGCGATCCCCGGACACAGCATTCCGTTCGCCGTGGTGGGCGTGTTCATCCTCTTCATCGGCTGGTTCGGGTTCAACGCCGGCTCGGAGCTTGCGATGGACGCCGCCGTCGGTCAGATCGCCCTCACCACCCTCTTCGCCGGCGCGGCGGGTGGCCTCGTAGCGACCGTCGCGATCTGGCTGAAGAGTGGCAAGCCCGACGTCGCCATGGCCGGCAACGGTGTTCTCGCCGGTCTTGTGGGGATCACGGCAGGTTGCGCCGCCGTCAACAACTTGGGCGCAGTCGCGATCGGCGGGGGAGCGGGCGCGTTGGTGGTCGGCAGCGTGCTCTTCATCGACCGCATCCGCATCGACGACCCGGTCGGTGCGATCTCGGTCCACGGCGTGTGTGGCGCCTTCGGCACCCTTGCCGTCGGGCTCTTCGCCACCGACGGCGGCGTGTTCTACGGCGGCGGACTGGGCCAACTCGTCACCCAGACGGTTGGGGTCGGCGCGGTTGCGATCTACACGGTCGTAGCGGCCGGTGCCCTGTTCCTCGCCATCCGCCTCACCATCGGCCTCCGGGTTCCTGCCGAGGAGGAGATCGAGGGCCTCGACATCGTCGAGCACGGTGCACCCGGCTACGGGCCCGACCTGCTCGCCGGGACCGGTGGGCGTGGCCGGGCCGGCGTCGGTGCGGCCGAGGGCAGCACTCGTCCCGTCATGAGCGTGTAGGAGGGGAGTCGACGTGTTGCATCTGGTCACCGCCATTATCAAGCCGCACAAGCTGGAGGACGTGAAGGAGGCCCTCCAAGGGGCCGGCGTCGCTGGTCTCACTGTCACGGAGGTCCTCGGTCACGGCCGCCAGCGGGGCCACACCGAGACCTATCGCGGTGCGGAGTACCAGGTCGATCTCCTGCCGAAGACCAAGGTCGAGGTCGTGGTCGATACCTCCGACGCCGAGGCCATCGCGACGGCGATCCTCGATGCCGCCCAGACGGGCGGCATCGGGGACGGCAAGATCTGGCTCACCCCAGTCGACCGCCTCTACCGGGTCCGCACTGCCGAGCAGGGGCTCGCGGCCCTCTGACCCGCCGAACTTGAGGCAATAACGAACGGAATCCGTTCGTTATTGCCTCAAGTTCCCTGGTTGGCCACCGCCTGGGCGGCCGCGGCCGCAGTCTTGTCATCCGGCAGGTACGTCTTCGACGTGGGACGGTAAGAGTCGTCGAAGGTGTAGACGAGCGGAAAGCCGGTCGGGATGTTGAGGTCCTCGACCTCCTCCGGCGACAAGCCGTCGAAGTGCTTCACGAGCGCGCGGAGGCTGTTCCCGTGGGCCGCCACGAGCACCACGTGGCCCGCCGCGAGGTCGGTGACGATCGCGTCGTACCAGTAGGGGAGGACGCGGTCGACTACGTCGGCGAGACACTCGGTGTCGGGGACCAACTCGGACGGGAGGCGCCGGTAGCGACGGTCGAAGCGGGCGTTGCGCTCGTCGTCGGGCTCGAGCGCGGGCGGCGGGGTGTGGTAGCCGCGTCGCCAGGTGCGGTACTGCTCGTCGCCGAACATCTCCCGGGTCTCGGTCTTGTTGCGTCCCTGGAGGTCGCCGTAGTGGCGCTCGTTCAGCCGCCAACTCCGTCGCACCGGGATCCAGTGCAGGTCCATGACCTCCAGGGTCAGCTCCGCGGTGCGGGTCGCGCGCTTCAGTACCGACGTGTGCAAGACGTCGGGGTGGATGCCCGCGGCCCCGAGCCACCGACCGGCTTGTCGGGCCTCCTCTTCACCTGTCGGTGACAGCTCGACATCGGTCCACCCGGTGAAGAGCTTCTCGCGGTTCCAGACGCTCTCGCCGTGGCGAAGCAGCACGAGGGTGGCCATGGGGCGAGAATAGGTGGGGGCCGGAGACTGGCCCAACGGCGCTACGTCCCTTGCTAGCCAGTAGCGCGGTGATGGGGTGCACGAATGGCCCGGTTTTACTAGCTATTGACAGACTGGCCACTGTCATGGGCCATCTGCCCCAATGTCTTCTCCAGAAGTGCTGGTACACGGTCGATACCGGACTTCGATGCAACGTTTCTGGAGGACGGCGGCAGTCGCCGTTGCGCTCACCGCGGTGCACCTGACATGGGTAGCGTTCGGGTTCGGCGGTGAAGAGCTGACGCACTCGGTGGCGCGAGCTGCGGCCGTCGCCACCGCGGGGTTCGCGATGCTCGTCTGCCTCCGCGCCCACAAGCGGCACGCCGACGCGGCGCGCCGGGGCTGGGGCTTTCTCGCCGCCGCGGCAGGCGGCTGGGTCGTGGCCAACGGCATCGACGGCTGGCACGAGCTGCAGGGAGGGACACTCCCCGTGCCTTCGGTGGGCCAGGTGCCTAGCAGTGTGGCTACGGTGCTCGCCGTCGTCGCGATGCTCGCATTCCTGACGCCCGCGCTGTCGAGCGCCGCACGCATGCGCACCTTGCTCGACGGCCTCCTCATCGCGAGCGCCCTCCTCTTCGTCGGCTGGGCCAGCGTGCTCGAGACCGCCTACCGAAGCGCGGGCGAAGGCCCCGAACGGGTCGTGGCCCTCTTTGTGCCGGTCGGCGACCTCGTCATCGTCGCGTTGCTCCTTGTCACCGTGACGCGAGTCCGCGCCGGTGCGCGGCTCCCATGGGGGATGCTCGCCACCGGTCTGCTGTTGATCATGACCGGCGACACCCTGCTCGCCTACGTGAAGATCGCAGCCACCTACGCGCCGGGTGGGTTGCCCTATGCGACGTGGATCGCGGGATGCCTCCTCGTCGCTCTGGCCGCCCTCGTCCCCACCGGCGGTGCCGAGCCGATCTCCCGCGAGCCGAAGCCCGGGCGGGCCTTGCAGGTCGCCGTGCCGTACATCCCTGTCCTCATCGCGGGTGCGGTCGCGCTCACCCGTGCACGGGCAGGCGCGCTCGACACCTTTCTCGTCGCCAACGGCGCGGTGCTCATCGTCCTGCTGCTGGCGCGACAGGTACTCGCCCAGGTGGAGAACATCGAACTGGCGCGAGAGCTCGAGACCCGGGTCGAGGACCGCACGGCCGAAGTCAACCGCCAGCGTGAGCAGTTCCACGCGCTCGTTCGGAACGCGACCGACGTCGTAACGGTCGTCGACAGCACTGGCATCGTGCGTTACCAGAGCGTGTCGGTGGAGCGGGTGCTCGGGTTCCGGTTCTCCGAGCTGGTCGGCACCCGACTGGCCGACCTCGTGCATCCCGACGACCGTTCGGACATGGCGGCTCGCATGGCAGCCGCCGCGCCGCCTCCGGCGCCGCCCGTCATCGCCGAGGGACGGATGCGCAAGAAGGACGGCTCGTGGGTCATGACCGAGACGACCGTAAGCGACCTCCGCCGTGACGCCAGCGTGCGCGGGTTGCTTCTGACCACACGCGACGTCAGCGACCGCAAGGCGATGCTCGACGAGCTTCGCCACCGAGCCCTTCACGACCCCCTGACCGGACTGGGGAACCGGATCATGTTCCGCGACCGCCTCGACCACGCGGTGGCCCGAGCGTCGCGCTCGCCCCAGAACATCGCCGTGCTGATGGTCGACCTCGACGGCTTCAAGGGCGTGAACGACAGCCTCGGTCACGCCGCCGGTGACCAACTTCTGCGGGAGGTCGCCCAGCGGCTGAGCTCGAGCGTCCGGCCCGGCGACACCGTCGCCCGGATGGGCGGTGACGAGTTCGCCGTCATCATCGAGGGCGCCCCCTTCGACACCGCCGCGACGGTTGCCCAACGCATCGTCAACCGGCTCCGCGCACCGATCGAGCTCGAGGGAAAGCCGATCGTCTGCCAGGGCAGCGTGGGCATCTCGTCCGGCTCGACTGCCAACGGCGCCGAGGAAATGCTGCGCCACGCCGATCTCGCCATGTATGCCGCGAAGCTGTCGGGCAAGGGTCGCTACGCCGCCTTCGACCCGACCATGCTTTCCGACGCAACCGAGCGGGTCGAGCTCGAGGCCGACCTCCGCCGCGCCGTTCGGGAGCGGACCCTCACCGTCGCCTTCCAGCCCATCGTTCGGATACCGCACGGATCGGTGTCGGGCGCGGAAGCGCTGGTGCGCTGGCACCACTCCACGCGGGGCAACATCCCGCCGTCGGATTTCATCGCCCTGGCAGAGGAGTCCGACCTCATCGTCGAACTCGGGCGGTTCGTTCTCCTTGAAGCCTGCCGGGCGGGCAAGCGGTTCCAAGCGACCGCGCCCGAGCACCGCGACTTCGCGGTGTCCGTGAACGTCGCGTCCCGCCAGCTCGTGAGTCCGTGGCTGGTCAAGGAGGTCCGCGAGGCGCTGGAGGAGACCGAGCTGGCACCGTCGTGCCTTGTTCTCGAGATCACCGAGGGCGCGCTAATGGACGACCCGAAGGCGATCATTCCCGCGTTGGAGTCGCTCAAGAAGCTCGGCGTGCAGCTCGCGATCGACGACTTCGGTACCGGCTGGTCATCGCTGTCCCGCCTCCGGTCCTTCCCAGTCGACAAGCTCAAGATCGACCAGTCCTTCGTTGGGGAAATCAAGGCCGCCCACGACGACGCACCGATCGCCACCGCGGTGATCGCGATGGCCCACAGCCTGTCGCTCACGACGGTGGCCGAGGGCGTCGAGACCGCCGAACAGCTCGCGTTTCTGCATCAGCACGGGTGTGAAGAGGTGCAGGGCTATCTCCTCGGCCGCCCGATGCCTGCCGACGCGCTGATCACGGTGCTGGCCGAGCCGAGCGGGCTCCTCGCCCCTGACGAGGTCGAGCCCGCCCCCGAGCGGTCGCTCAGCGAGCGGGAGCGAGGTCTGATCTCGGTAGTGGCCGGCGCCATGGACCCGCCCACCAGTACCGACGTAGTCGAGCCCGTACTGGCGGAGCTTCAGGTCGCGAGTGGCCTCGACGCTGTCTTCTTCGCCGAAGTCGACTGGACCCGGCTCGTCCAGCGGGTCCGCTTCGCAGTTCAACGCGACGGCGGCCCGGTCGTCCCGGCAGGCCTCGAGATGGAATGGGAGGGGTCTCCCGCGGCCCGAATGCTCGTCGGTGGTCCCGCGGCAGTCGCCGACCTCACGGTCAAGACCCCAGGCAACGAACTGGTCCGGAGCGGGGCGCGCGGCTATGTCGCCGTCCCCGTCCGGTCCCACGACGACACAGTGATCGGCATTCTGGTCGGCCTCACCCTTGAGCCGGCGGAGATCCCCACGGGCACGGTGACCTTGTTCGACCTCTTTGCCCGTTTGCTGATAGAGCACGTGGGGCGGTCGGTCGGGAGCTTCTCCGCGCTCGTCTAGATCCCCCAATTGGCCTCGTCGCCTGCGCCGCCCGCCAACGTCGTCCGGCCTTGATAGATACGCACTCAACTTTGCTATAGTGCCTCCCGTCAAAGAGGTTTCTTAGAGCACAGTTGGAGGCGCAGATGCCCAAGGCCGTTGGTATTGACCTCGGTACGACG
>CAZWDB010000152.1:0-8904 GCA_964632885.1 uncultured Acidimicrobiales bacterium
GATCGGCGACGATGAGCGAAGCGATCTCAGCCATGCCCCGAAACCCTAATCCCCCCCGAACTTGAGGCAATAACGCCCGGAATCCGTGCGTTATTGCCTCAAGTTCGGCGGTAAATCGTTGGACGGGGCGGGGCTGGGGGCGTACAACGGCTCTTCGCGGCACGCGTCAACACGCCCACGGGAGGAACGACGTGACAGACATAACGATCGAGGCGTTCGATCACGAGACCGCGGACGACGCCGCCTTCGAGGCCCGATACGAGCTCGCGACTTTGATCAGCAAGGAAGAGGCGCCCGAGGACCCGATGGAGCCCTACGACCGGTGGCGTGCTTCTTGGCGGCATGTGCCGTCATGGCAGAAGCGCCACGACTGGTCGGCGATCGACCCGGCGTCCGGCCAGCTGGTGGGGGTCGGGTCGCTCCCGCTCGAGTACCTGGAGACCAACCGCAACCTGGCTTGGTTCACTGTGCAAGTGCACTCCGAGGCACGGCGGCGGGGAATAGGGAGCCGGCTGCTCTCGCAGGTCGTCACGACCGCGAAAGCCGACGGTCGCACGATCCTCGGGACCGGCGCGGTCGAGGGCTCGCCGGGCGAAGCGTTCCTCCACGCGTTCGGAGCGGAGCTCAAGTCGACGGAGCGCAAGAGCCGGTTGGTGATCGACCGCCTTGACCTCGACATGATGCGGGAGTGGGTGAAGCGAGCCGAGGAGCGAGCTGCCGGCTACCGCCTCGTGGAGTGGAACGACCGCTGCCCCGACGACTACCTCGCGCGCTTCGTCGAGCTCCACGACGTCACCAACACCGCGCCCCGGGACGATCTCGAGATGGACGATGAGGTCCATACCGCGGAGCGGCACCGGGAGAACGAGGAGCGCCACCTCGCCCAAGGCGGTTCGTCGTGGACCATGGTCGCCGAGGAGGTCTCCTCTGGCCAGCTCGCCGGTTTCACCGACCTCTACTTCTCAGCCGACCACGACGACATCGCCTGGCAGGGCTGGACCGCTGTCGATCCCGCCCACCGCAACCTCGGGCTCGGCCGGTGGCTGAAGGCCGCGATGGCCCTCAAGCTCGTCGAGGCCAAGCCGGCGGTGCGGAACGTCGACACCTGGAACGCCTTCAGCAACGGTCCCATGCTCAACATCAACATCGCGATGGGATTCGAGCTGATCCGCGGCTACAGCGACTGGCAGGCCCCGATCGAGCGACTGGCGGAGCACCTCGGGGCGCACGCGAGGCGATAACCGATGACGAGGCGCTAACCGATCACGAGGCGACTTCGAGCGCGGTCGCCCCAGGTCGAGGCGGTCAGCCCCGGCCGCAGTTGGGCTTCTTGCCGTGGTTGGCCTTCTTCCGGCGAGCCCGGGCTTTCCGCTTGACGGTGCGTTTCGACATGAGCAGGTCAGAGTATCGCCGAATGGCAATACCCTCTAGTCAATGGAGCGCATAGGCATAGTCGGGCTGCCCAATGCCGGTAAGTCGGCCCTGTTCAACGCGCTCACCGGCGGGTCCGTGCCCGTCGCCGCGCACCCGTTCTCGACGACCGAGACCCACGTCGGCATCGCGCACGTGCCCGACCACCGCCTCGACGCACTGAGCGACATGAGCGAGTCGAAGAAGAAGGTCAACGCGACCGTGGAGCTCGTCGACATCGCGGGACTGGTGGCGGGCTCGGCGTCGGGCGAGGGGCTGGGCAACCGGTTCCTCGCCGGAATCCGCGAAGCCGACGCGATCTGCTTCGTGCTTCGCGCCTTCGAGGATCCCAACGTGGTGGGCGACGCCGACCCGGTCGACGACCTTGGCGTGCTCGAGCTCGAGCTGGTCCTCGCGGATGCGACGAGCATCGAGAACCAACTCGAGAAGCGACGCAAGCAGTCTCGCCTCGACAAGTCACTCCTCAGCTCGGTCGCGGCGGCGGATGCCGCCCTCGAAGTGCTCCATGCGGGAACTCCGCTGTACCGCTCGTCCCTCGACCGCGATCAGCGCGAGGTGCTCAAGGAGTTCTTCCTCCTGACCAACAAGCCGCTGCTCGCTGTCGTCAACCTGGGAGAAGACCAGCTGGGTGAGGCCGACGCTCTCGTCCAGCCGGTCGCCGACCAGCTCGGGGCGGCCGGAGAAGTGCTCGGCGTCAGCGTCCAGCTCGAAGCGGAGACGGCTCAGCTCCCCGCCGGCGAGCGGGCAGAGTTGCTCGAGGGCTTGGGGCTCGGCGAAGGAGCCCTACCCCGCATCGCCCGATCTGCTTACGGCCTGCTCGGCCGGCGGACGTTCCTCACCACCGGTGACAAGGAGAGCCGGGCATGGACCTTCCGAGCGGGTGCCAAGGCGCCCGAGTGCGCGGGCGTGATCCACAGCGACCTCCAGCGCGGTTTCATCCGCTCCGATGTCATCCGCTGGGACGAACTTCTCAGCTACGGGTCCATGGCTAAGGCGCGGGAAGCCGGAAAGGTCCGTGTCGAGGGCAAGGACTACGAAGTCGTCGACGGTGACGTGCTTGAGATCCGCTTCAACGTATGAGGCGAGTCGCTGCTGATGTGGCTCTTGCGCGACGGTGAGATCCTGGCGGCCCTTGAGCGGGCCGACACCCGCGTGGCTCGACGGCGAGGCCTGCTCGGCCGGGACAGGATCGACGGCGCGCTTCTCCTGCCCGCGCGGGGCCCCGTCCACACGATCGGAATGCGCTTCGCGATCGACGTTGCCTACTGCGACCGTGCCCTGCGGGTCCTGGACGTCGTCCACATGCCGCCCGGCCGGGTCGGGCGTCCCCGTAGGCGTGTGAGGAACGTGATCGAAGCTGAAGCAGGCGCCTTCGCCCGGTGGCGACTCCGACCTGGCGAGGTTCTAACAGTGGCTGATGGGTTCGATGGCGGGAAGGGCTGACGCGTGGCGGGCGCCCTCGTTCTCGTCGCCACCCCGATCGGCAACCTCGGCGACTTGGCGCCCCGCGCCGTGGAGGCGCTGGCGGGCGCGGACGTCATCGCTTGTGAGGACACGCGCCACTCCCGGAAGCTGCTGTCGCACGCGGGCATCAGCGGGGTGCCGCTGCTCTCGCTGCACGCCCACAACGAGGCAGCCCGCGCGAGCGAATTAGTCGAACGCATGACCCGAGGCGCACGCGTCGCGATGGTGACTGACGCCGGCATGCCCTTGATCTCCGATCCCGGCGAGCGGCTCGTTGAGGCGGCGATAGACGCGGGGATTGTCGTGGAAGTGGTGCCGGGTCCCTCGTCGGTGACCGCCGCGCTTGCGGTCAGTGGGCTTCCCGCCCAGCGGTTCTGCTTCGAAGGCTTCCTCCCGCGGAAGGGGAAGGCCCGCGCTGAGCGGCTCGCGGAGATAGCCGCTGAGGGGCGAACGGTGGTGCTGTTCGAGGCGCCCCACCGGGTGCGCGCGACTGTCACCGATCTTCGGGATTCGGCCGGGGCAGATCGTCCCGTGGCCATCGTCCGCGAGCTCACCAAGCGGTTCGAGGAGGTGTGGCGAGGGTCGCTCGATGCCGCGGTCACCCACCTTGCCGAAGTCGAGCCCCGCGGCGAGTACGTGCTCGTGCTCGGGGGCGCCACTAGACGGGCGGCGTCGGAGGACGACGTCGAGGCTGCGTTGCACGCCCGGCTGGCCGCCGGTGAGTCGAAGAAGACAGCGGTCGCGGCGGTCGCCGCCGATCTCGGCGTGCCCAAGCGCCTCGTCTACGACATCTCTCTGCGAACTTGAGGCAATAACGCACGGAATCCGTGCGTTATTGCCTCAAGTTCCCGAGGTCGGTGGCGCAGGCGCCGCATACGGCGCGGTCATGGAAGCTCACCAAGCCGCCAGCGGCGCCACAGAACACACAACCCTCGTCGAGTTTCCGCAAGACGATGGTGTCGCCGTCGACCGAGATGGCGAGCGGATCCCCTGACTGGATGCCATAGAGGCGGCGCAGTTCGATCGGCAACACGATCCGACCGAGATCGTCGACCTTCCGGACCATCCCTGTGTCCTTCACCGGCACGTAGCCTAAGTCGCGATGCCCCGCTTCTTCGTCACGACACCGATCTACTACGTAAACGATGTCCCCCACATCGGGCACGCGTACACAACGGTCACCGCCGACGCGGTGGCGCGGTGGCATCGGCTCCTCGGCGACGACGTGCTGTTTCTCACGGGCACCGATGAGCACGGTCTGAAGATCAAGCGCGCCGCCGAGGCGGCCGGCCGCACACCTCGTGAGCACGCCGACGCGACGAGCGAGCGGTTCAAGGAGGCATGGGCAGGTCTCGACATCAGCTACGACGACTTCATCCGCACGACCGAGCCACGCCACTACACGACAGTGCAGTCGTTCCTGCAGACCGTCTATGACAACGGTGACATCGAGCTCGGCACCTATGACGGCCTCTACTGCGTCGCGTGCGAGGCGTATTACACCGACGACGAGCTGGACGACGGGAAGTGTCCTATCCACGACCGTCCCGTCGAGACCATGAAGGAGGAGAACTACTTCTTCAAGCTCAGTCGCTACCAGCAGCCCTTGCTCGACTGGTACGAGGCCCATCCCGATGCCATCCAGCCAGAGAGCAAGCGCAACGAGGCGCTCGGCATCATCCGCCAGGGCTTGCGCGACATCTCGATCACGCGCACTTCGCTCGACTGGGGAGTACCGGTGCCATGGGACGATCGCCACGTCTTCTACGTCTGGTACGACGCCCTGATCAACTACGTCACTGCCATCGGATACGGCTCCGATCAGGAGCGTTTCGACGGGTGGTGGCCGGCGGTTCATCACCTCATCGGCAAAGACATCATCCGGTTCCACTGCGTCTACTGGCCCGCAATGCTGATGGCAGCCGGTGTGGAGCCACCGCAGCGCATCCACGTGCATGGCTATCTCCTGGTTGCCGGGGAGAAGATGTCGAAGACGCGGCTGAACCAGATCCATCCGGCTGATCTCATCGCCGACTTCGGCGTCGACGGCTTCCGCTATCAGTTCTTGCGCGGTCAGCCGTTTGGCCCGGACGGTGACTTCAGTTACGAGGGGATGGCTGCCCGCTACAACTCCGACCTCGCCAACAATCTCGGCAACCTCCTGTCGCGTGTGCTGACCGTGGTCGACAAGAAGTGCGGCGCCACCGGGCCGAGCCCACGGGAGGACAGCCCGTTGCGCGACTCGGCGGCGCGGGCGGTCGATGACGCGCGAACCGCATGGGCGCGGGTGGCTCCCAGCGAGGCTCTCGAGGCCACGTGGCAACTGATCCGCGACACGAACTCCTTCCTGGAGGCCAACGAGCCGTGGCGCGCGGAGCCGGGCGAGGCGGTCGACGCGGTGATGGGCGACGCCCTCGAGGCATTGCGCATCGTCGCCCTCCTGGCCTCGCCCGCGGTGCCGGCCGCGGCGGCTGCGGTGTGGGAGCGCATCGGATTGAGTGGTTCGCCCGCCGACGAGCGACTCCCCGACGCGGCCGAGTGGGGCGGCTATCCGGGCGGCCTCGCGGTGCAGCGAGGCGCACCGCTCTTCCCGCGCATCAAGGTGGAAGGCGCGCCCTGAGCGTGTGGACTGAGCGTGTGGACTGATAGTCACTGCCACCTGCCGTGGCCAGACGGCGGCGATCCCGAGGAACTGCTGGGAGCCGCCCGTGAGGCGGGCGTAACGCGGCTCATAACCGTGGGCACCGACGTGGTCTCGTCCCGCGCCGCGATCGGGTTCGCGGGCGCGCACGACGGCGTGTGGGCGACCGTAGGCCTGCATCCCCATGACGCCGCGCAGGGCGTCGAGTCGATCCGGCCTCTGCTTGATTCACCCGGGGACACTGTGGTTGCTGTCGGTGAGTGCGGCCTCGACTACCACTACGACCACTCACCACGGAGTGTGCAACGTGAGGTGTTCGCCGCCCAGGTCGAACTGGCGCACGAACGGGGGCTGGCCCTCGTGATCCACACGCGCGAGGCATGGGATGACACCTTCGACATACTGCGCGCCGTGGGACCGCCGCCGCGCACGGTGTTCCACTGCTTCACGGGAGGGGAGCCGGAGGCTCTCCGGGCTCTCGGCTTCGACGCATTCCTCTCGTTCAGCGGGATTGTCACGTTTAAGGGAGCCGGCGACGTGCGGGATGCGGTGCGGATCTGCCCGGTCGACCGGCTCCTGGTGGAGACCGACAGCCCGTATCTCGCGCCAACACCGCATCGCGGCAAGAAAAATCAACCCGCGCTCCTGCCCGTCGTCGGCGAGGCGATTGCCGAGGTCAAAGGGATCCCGGTGGCAGAAGTGGCTGCCGCGACCTGGCGCGCGGCCGAGCGCGTGTTGTTGCAGCTGTCCGGAGACTCTGTCTAGGGTCTTTCGGAGCTCATCGGAAGCTTTGTTCCCCCCGTCCCCGAGCAAGGGTGAATGTCCTGAGACGCAGGGTTGCTCAGGGGAGACGGCTGTGGGTGCCCGTCCTCCTCGTAGTTGCTATGGGCGCGGTCCCGCTGCTCTCTCTCCAATACGTAGATGAACCTGCGCCTGCCGGCTTGCAGGCAACGAACGAGAGACCGGACGCTCCCATGACCCTCGTGGAGGACGTGCGGCGAGTCGACCGTGCCCGAGCGAGTCGCAGCGTCTTGACCGAAACGGCCCGGTCGGTGGATCCCGCCGCAGAGCAGGCGCTCGGGGCAGCTTCGGCTTCCGCTCCGACGACCGCGCCGCCCACGACGGCCGCCGCGCCGGCGACGACGGCGCCGCCCACGACGGCCGCCGCGCCGGCGACGACTGCGGCGCCCACTACGACCGCGGCACCCACCACTACCACCACGGCGCCGCCCCCCACGACCACGACCACGACACAGCCGGCGAACTCCCAGGAGGGCGACGCCTCGTGGTACGACTACGAGGAAGGCACCTGCGCGCACCGCGAGCTCGCGTTCGGCACGATCGTCAAGGTGACGAACCTCGAGAACGGAGCGACAACGAGCTGTCGCGTGGCTGACCGCGGGCCCTATGTGGAGGGCAGGGTCATCGACCTCGACCGCACGGTCTTCGACGACCTCGCCGATCCCAGCCAAGGGGTGATCCCGGTCCGCATCGAGTGGTGATGTCGCGGCGGGAGGTCCTCGACCTCCTCGCTGCCCACGGCATACACCCCAGCCGGGCCCTCGGCCAGAACTTCGTCGTCGACGCCAACACGGTTCGTCGCATCGCGCGCCTGGCTGAGGTCGGCCCGGGCGACCACGTCGTCGAGATCGGAGCCGGTCTCGGCTCGCTGACGGTCGCCCTCGCCGAGCGGGGCGCGGCGGTCACTGCCGTCGAAGTCGATCGTCACCTGGTCCCGGTGCTGCGCGAGGTGGTGCGGCCCCATGGCGTAACCGTCGTCGAGGGGGATGCCCTCCACCTCGGCTGGAGCGACGTCCTCGCTGGTGCCGACGAGTGGATCCTGGTGGCCAACCTTCCGTACAACGTCGCGACGCCGCTGGTGGCCGACCTTCTCGACCATGTGCCGAAGGTCGTACGGATGCTCGTCATGGTCCAGCGCGAAGTCGGCGAACGGTTGGCGGCCGGCCCCGGCGATGCCGCCTACGGCGCGGTATCGGTGAAGGTCACGTACTGGGCCGAGGCGCGCACGGTCGGACGGGTGCCTCCGACGGTCTTCTACCCACGGCCGAAGGTCGAATCCGCCCTGGTCGCCATTGCCCGCCGCTCGGCTCCGGCGGTCGACCCGAATCAAGTATCCCCCGACAAGTTGTTCAGCCTGGTGCGGGCGGGCTTCGGCCAGCGACGCAAGATGCTGCGGCGGGCACTGGCGGGACGGGTCAGCGACGACTGCTTCGCGACCGCGGGAGTACGGCCGGAAGCCCGCGCCGAGGAGCTTGACGTGCACGAGTGGGGCAGGCTGGCGACGTGCAGCGATATCGAGCCCTCGCCAAGCTGACGCTGTCGTTGCGCGTCACGGGCGTCAGGCCCGACGGCTACCACCTCCTCGACTCCGAGATGGTGACCCTCGACCTCGCCGACGAGCTCGTCTTCTCAGAGGGCGCGAACGTCCTGCCACCCGACGACCTCGTGTCGCGTGCACTCATCGCCGTTGGACGGGACGCCCGAGTCGAGGTGGCCAAGCGCATCCCGGCCGGGGCCGGATTGGGCGGCGGCTCGGCCGACGCGGCTGCCGTGCTGAGGTGGGCGGGCTGCGTCGATCTCGGCGTGGCGGCCGAACTCGGTGCGGACGTCCCGTTCTGTCTCGTCGGCGGCCGGGCGCGGGTGGCCGGCATCGGGGAATTGGTGGAGGCCCTTCCGTTCGAGGACCGCGTCTTCACGCTGCTGACCCCACCGTTCGCCGTCCCGACCTCGGCGGTCTACGCGGCCTGGGACGCGCTGGGTGCACCCCGCGGGGACGGTTCGAATGACCTGGTGCCGGCCGCCCTCTCGGTCGAGCCCCGGCTCGCGGCGTGGCGCGACCGCCTAGCGGCGGCGACCGGGCGCGCGCCGCAGCTGGCCGGAAGCGGCGGGACGTGGTTCGTCGAGGGCGCCTTCCCCGACGTGGCAGGGGCGGTCGTGACGCGAACCGACCGCCCTTGAGGGCGGCCGGAGGTCGGTTCTGAGAGCGTGCCGCGGAGGGGCGTGGGCGGGGGCTACTTACCCGCGCGGCGCTGCCAACGGGTCGCCTTCAGCATCTTCTTGTGCTTCTTCTTCCGCATTCGCTTGCGGCGCTTCTTGATCAGGCTTCCCATGACGGCCGCTCAGGGTAGCCCAACCCCCTCCCGCGGCCGAACTTGAGGCAATAACGCACGGAATCCGTTCGTTATTGCCTCAAGTTCGGCGGGGGTCGTGCGGTCGTTACGATGGGCGATCGGTCGGGCGTCGTCCAATGGCAGGACATCCGGTTTTGGTCCGGGGAATGAGGGTTCGAATCCTTCCGCCCGAGCCAACTGCTTCGCCGCTTTAACCACCACCACTTGCACCCCTCC
>CAZWDB010000153.1:0-6700 GCA_964632885.1 uncultured Acidimicrobiales bacterium
CGAGGGAACGCCCGGAACGACGCAACCCCTCCTCGAGCGCGGGCATCGTCTCCTCCCGCAGATAGCGCTCGGTCGAGAACGGATGCACGAGCAACCCGTCGCAGACCTCACCGACGACCCGCGTCATGAGAGGTCCGACCGCCGCGATGTACACCTTGGGCGGTCCGTACTCGTTGCGGCCCGGGCTGAAGAAGGGCGTCATGAGCGTGTGGGTGTAGAAGTCGCCCCGGAAGTCGAGACGCTCGTTCTCGTTCCACGAACGCCAGATCGCGTGCATCGCCGAGATGTACTCCTTCATGCGCGCCGCCGGCTTCGACCACGGCATGCTGAAGCGCTTCTCGATGTGCGGCTTGATCTGGCTGCCGAGGCCGAGGATGAACCGGCCCTGAGAGGCGAGCTGGATGTCGTTGGCCATCATCGCCATGGTCATCGGGTTGCGCGCGAACGCAACCGTGATCGACGTCCCTAGCTCGACCCGCTCGGTCGCAGTCGCGGCCGGCACCAGCGGAAGGAAGGGGTCGTGGCCCGTCTCCGCGGACCACAAGCCGTCATATCCGAGCTCCTCCTGCTGGTGAGCCATCTCACCCGCGTTGCGAAGGCCCCCGATGCCACCATCGATCTTCATGCTCCCGAACCTAGGTCCCCTCCGAACTTGAGGCAATAACGCACGGAATTCGACAGTTATTGCCTCAAGTTCGGCGGAAGTAGGGTTGGCGACCATGAACATGACAGGGGGGGAAGCGGTCGTCGCCGCGCTCAAGGCCATCGGCGTACGGCACGTGTTCGGGATCGTGAGCGTGCACAACCTTCCGATCTACGACGCCATCGACAGGGACGGCTCGATCACTGCCGTTGCCGTCCGACACGAACAAGGCGCCGCTCACGCGGCCGATGGCTACTCGCGCGCCACGGGTGAGCTGGGTGTCGCGATCACGAGCACCGGACCGGGCACCGCCAACGCCATGAACGGTCTCTTCGAGGCGGGGTTCGCCTCGTCTCGCGTGCTGCTCGTCACCGGCCAGATCGAGTCGAGGTACTACGGCAAGGGCAAGGGCTTCCTCCACGAGGCCGAGCGCCAGTTGGCGATGCTGCAATCGGTCACCCGACGCGCTGAGAGCGTGCGGCGCACCGAGGACATAGCCGCCGCGGTAGTCAGAGTGGCGACCGACATCAACACCGGCCGGCCCCAGCCCGGTGCTGTAGAGATCCCGATCGACCTGCAGTACGCGCATGCCGATGTCGAGGTTCCCACCGTCGGCGCGTGGCCGGTCGTCACGCCCCCCGAAGACGTGCTCCAACGGGCCGCCGAACTCCTGGGGGGCGCGCAGCGGCCCGTGATCTGGGCGGGTGGGGGCGTCACCCGCGCGGGTGCCAACTCAGCGTTGGTCGCGCTCGCGGAGCGGCTGCCCGCTCCGGTCGTGACGACGATCGAGGGACGAGGTGCCATACCGGAAGACCACGACCTCGCCCTCGGTGCCACGACCACCGCCCGCACCGTCGCCCAGCTGATCGAGGAGGCCGACGTCCTACTCGCCGTCGGCACCCGCTTCCAGGGCAGCGCCACCCGCAACTGGCAGCTGCCGATCACTGGCCAGCTCATCCACCTCGACGCTGACCCGGCCGTGATCGGCCGCAACTACCAGCCGGCAGTTCCGATCGTCGGCGACGCGCGCGTCGGGCTCGAGCGGCTCGCCGCGTTGCTCGGCCACACCGCCGTCGATGTCGACTTCGTCGACCGCGCCCGAGTCGCCCGCGACGAAGCGCGGGCCCGGAGCCGCGAAATGATCGGTGCCGACTACGAGGCGATCATGGACACGATCCGCGATCTGCTCCCCCGCGACGCCAACATCGTGCGCGACGCGACCGTGCCTGCCTACCTGTGGGGTGACCGGCTCCTGCCGATCTATGAGCCGGGGACGTCGATCCGTCCTGCCTCCGCGGCGATCGGACCCGGGCTGCCATTAGCGATCGGCGCGGCCATAGGCAGCGGGCACCGCAGCGTCCTCATCCAGGGCGACGGAGGCTTCATGCTCAACCTGGGTGAACTCGCCACCGCCGTGCAGTACAGCGTGCCGTTGACGATCTGTGTCTTCAACGACGGTGGGTACGGCGTGCTCCGCGGCATCCAGGCGCGCAGCTTCGAGGGCCGCACCACCGGCGTCGATCTCGCGACGCCCGACTTCGCGACCGTCGCGCAGGGCATCGGCATGACCGGCCTTCCCGTCAAGACGGTCGAAGAGTTCCGCGACGCCTTCAAGCAGGCGGCCGACGCCGACGGCCCCGTTTTGCTCGACATCGACATGAGCGCACTCCAGCCGATGGGCGGCCTCGGTGCCCGTCCCCAACCTCGCGCCTGAGGGTCGGGCCTGAGGTCGGGCCTGAGGTCGGGCCTGAGGCGGAGCCCTCCCCCAGTTCGCCCGATTCCGGGGTGATTGTCTAAAATCCGACTAGCTTGATCGGATTTGTCGGATTATCAAGGCTGGGATTCGGACATGACGCAGCGCCTCACACGCCCCATCCTCCTCGCGCTCGCCGCGGCCGCGCTGCTGACCGCGCCGGCGGCCGGCCAGGTCGCACCCCCCGAGCCGCCCGTCGACATCCCCGGGCCGGGCGCCTCCAATCCGACCTCGGCCGATCCTCGGCCGCAGGCAGCGGGCGAGGCTCTCGTCGGGACGTTCCGCCTCGCGGCGGGCACCTGCTTCGACGATGCCGGCGAGGGTGAGGACGGTGTAGACGGCTCGTACTTCAGGATGACCCAGCCGGCAGGTCAGCCGATCGACAACGGCGACAGCCCGTGCGACGACCAGACCTACACGCCGCTGTCACCAGGAACCGACGGAGGCCTCATCACCGGCAGCTACCAGCCCCATCCCGATCCTGCCTTCGACGACGACGGCAACGCGCTGAGCGACGCCATCACCACACCCACCGCCTTCTACGGCGTCGACTTCGCCACTGCGACCAACGCCACCGACCCGCAGACCGACACGGAGGTGGCCCCTCCGGAGATAGTCGCCGCGGGCGACGGCTCGCTCTCCGGTGACGTGCGCGCCTTCGCCGCGGCGTGGAACGACCAGCACTTCAACCAGGGCTCGCCCAAACCCGACGGAGAGAAGCCCGAGGGCACCGAGGGACCGAGCGGAACCTACGACTCTGCTTCGGGCAGCTTCGAGCTCGAGTGGTCGAGCCGGATCAGCGGGGGCCCGTTCAATGGCTTCACCGGAACCTGGCACCTGGAGGGGACCTTCGAGTCCAGCGAAGCGGCCTCGACATCCCAACCGAGCGACAGCGGCGACAGCAACGAGAGCTCCAGCGGCGAGGTCGGCGCCTCGTCCACCGGCTCACAAGCAGGAGACTCCACGCCCGCGCGACCGAACGGCGCGACCGCCGGCGCCGCCTCTACGGGCCAGCCGGCGCATCCCCGCACTGGGCCCGCGCCGGGAACCACACTGGCCGGGGTCGCCCTCTTCGCCGCCTTCGCAGTCTCGAGCATCCTCCGCCGTCGGGTGGCGCGGCCGACGCGGTGAAACGCCGCCCGTTCGCGATCGCGGTCATCGCCCTCGGCGTCGGGTTGGTTGCGGCGCCGGCGATCTTCCAGATGTTCTCCCGCGCTCCGAAGGGTGGGGAGATGCTCGATGAGTTCCGACCGTTCATGACCACCGCAGAGATCACGCAGTTCCGGGGATTCCTCGCCGATATAGGCGCAGCCGAGGCCGAAACGGCGGAAACGATCGAGCCCGCGCTCGAAGCGCAACTCGGTGGCGCCGACGCAGTCGAGAAGACCTACCCGAGCCTGACCACGTTCCACGAGCGCTGGCCTGTCGTGCGCGACGACATGGGCGAGATGCTCGACACCATGGAGACCAACCTCGACAACTTCGCGGCCGTCGACGCCCTGCCGCCCTTCCCGCTCTTCCCGTGGTTCTTCGTGGCGCCCGGCCTCATCGCGGTCGGCCTCGGGCTGTTTTCGCTCCGCCCCGGATCGCGGGTCGCGTTCGTCGCGGTCGCGGTCCTCGGGATTGGCCTCATCGCGGCGCCGGCCGTCTTCCAGATGTTCTCGCGGGCGCCGAAGGGCGGCGACATGATCAACGACTTCCGTTCGATGATGCGCGCCGAGAAGGTTGTCACCGTGCAGGGCTACTTCCTCACCATCGGCACCGCCGAAGGCGAGTTACGCCGGCAGGCCCTTCCCCGACTCGAAGAGTCCGGAGAGGCGCCCCCCACACCTTCCGTCGACAGCTTCATCGCCGACTGGCCCCACATCTCCAACCAGATGGCGCCGATGATCGGGGCGATGGCCGACAACCTCGACAACTACGCGGCCGTCGACGCCCTGCCCCCCTTCCCGCTGTTCCCCTGGTTCTTCGTCGCGCCCGGCGTTCTGCTCCTCGCGCTGGCGGGCCTCGCGGCCAGAGGGGACAGCGGCCCCGGCGGTACAGCCGACACCTCCGATCCCACCCCCACGCGTGAGAGGACCCCCACGTGATCCACTTGCTTCGCACCTCGACGGTCGCCGCCGCTGTTCTGCTCGCGGTGGTCGTCTTGTCGGCATGCGGCGGAGATAACGACGACTCTTCCTCGGCCGGCGACGGCGATGACGGCGGCAGCGTGCTCGAGGGGACCTTCGGCGTCACTGCCGGCGACTGCGCGGACGAAGGGGTGACCGAAGGGTCGTGGTTCCGCATGGTGCCGTCGGGCGGCACCATCGAAGAGGGCCCGTTCATGACCAACACTGACTCCCCCTGCGGCGACACGTCCTGGACGCCTCTCTCGGCTGGCAGCGACGGCGGGCTGACGACCGGTTCCTACCAGCCCCATCCCGATCCCGCCTTCGACGAAGGGGGCAACGGCACTGCATCCGCCATCCTCCAACCCCAGACCTTCTTCGCAGTGGCCTTTGCGGTGGCAACCAACGAGACCGATCCCCAGACGGAGGAGCCGGTGCCGGCCCCGCGCATCACCGCGGCGGCCGACGGTTCGTTGACCGGCGACCTCAGCGCCTTTGGTGTGGCGTGGAACGGCCAGCACTTCAACCAAGGGTCGCCCAAGCCCGGCGACGCCTCGGGAGACGAAGCGACCGCGCCCGCGGGAACCTACGACGAGGAGTCGGGCTCCTACACCCTCGAGTGGACCAGCCTCATCGTCGGTGGACCGTTCGACGGCTTTACAGGCGTCTGGCACCTCGAGGGCACCTTCACGCCCACCGGCTAGCCCCTTGAGTGCTTTCAGTCGTCGCGGAGGCGGATGCCGACGAGCACGCCGTTGTCCCAAGCAGACGCGTTGACGTAGAGGATCCCGAGGCTGCGCAGATACTCAACGAAGGACCGCATCGACACCACCTGCCGCCTTCGTTGGATGCACCAGCCGCGATACGCGTAGTAAAGGACGTCGTCGCGTTCGCGCCCCACCGGCGCGTCGAGACAGCGCTCGAGGAGAAAGTCGTCGAGGTCCTCGGATGAGGCGAAGATCCGGCGAGCACGAAGCTGCGCGACACCGCGCGCGATCGCGGCGTAGGCGGGACGGGCGCCCACCAAGGCGCCGACCGTCACGATCAGCACGAGCGCCACCGCACCGTCGGCCTTCACGTTCGACATCGCCACTATGAAGGCGGCGAGCACGAATCCCCCGGCGAGCAGGACTGCCACTCCGCCGCCGATCGTCATCCATGAGCGCCAGGCGGGCTCGTAACGCCGGTCCTCGGCCGGCCGGCGCTCAAAGGGTCCAGGCGGCGGCGGCGGCGGCGGGGGGCGGTACCTGACTCCGGTTTCCCGCTCGACTCGGGCGAGCGGGTCGGTGACGAGGTCATAGGAAGTGGCGACGACGCGGAACAGTTCATCGGTGCCGCCGCGGTCGGGGTGGACCAACTGGACGAGACGGCGGAACGCACCCCTAACGACATCATCGGGTGTCCGCGGCTCTACACCGAGGATGGCGTAGGGGTCGAAGTCGTCGGCGCGTGCGGATCGTCCGCCGTCGACCGCGGCCCGATACGCCGAGGTAACCAGCTGGCCGAGCGCGGCGGTACCACCCGCCTCGGCCTGTACGCGGCTGTGGAGCCGCTGGTACGCCGTCCGCACCTCGGCTCTGGTGGCGGTCGGCGCAACCCCAAGGATTCGCCGAGGATCCACGACAAAACTCTACGTCCGGGCATGCGCGATCTGGGCGGAGCGGTAGCATTTCGCCCCACACGGCGGCCGATGCGGGGGGCCAACCCCTCCCACCAGGAGAGCGGAAATGCGACTGCGTACAGCACGGGCTCTTACCCTCCTGCTTCTCGTCTCGATGCTCTTCGGCGTACCCACCCGGCCAGGCGCGGCCAACCATCAGCGGGTCTCCACCGGCTACTGGCTGCTCGGCCAAGACGGCGGGATCCTCACCTATGGCGACGCCAACTTCTACGGATCAACCGGCGGGATGCCGTTGAACAAGCCGGTCGTCGGGCTGGCCGCAACGCCCACCGGCCGGGGCTACTGGCTCGTCGCATCCGACGGAGGCATCTTCAGCTTCGGCGACGCCAACTTCTACGGATCAACCGGCGCCATCGCCCTCAACCAACCCATCGTCGGCATGGCACCCACCCCCACCGGCAACGGCTACTGGCTCGTCGCATCCGACGGAGGCATCTTCAGCTTCGGCGACGCCAATTTCTACGGATCAACCGGCGCCATCGCCCTCAACCAACCCATCGTCGGCATGGCAC
>CAZWDB010000153.1:6800-8749 GCA_964632885.1 uncultured Acidimicrobiales bacterium
CCACCCCCACCGGCAACGGCTACTGGATGGTGGCGTCGGATGGAGGCATCTTCGCGTTCGGCGACGCCCAGTTCCGCGGGTCGACCGGCCACATATCGCTCAACCGGCCGATCGTCGGGATGGCAACTACCGCGACCGGCTTCGGCTACTGGATGGTCGCCAGCGACGGCGGCATCTTCGCGTTCGGCGACGCGGGGTTCCACGGCTCGGCCGGCGACGACGGCGCGACGAACTTCACCGGGATGATGGCGACCGGCCTGGGTCAGGGCTACTGGCTCGTCCAGGACGACGGCGGGGTCCGCGGCTTCGGCGACGCCGCGTGGCTCGGCGACGGACGCAACCTCGCGCTGGGCGCGCCGATCGTCGACGCCGCTCCCCATCACCGCCCCCTCAACGCGGAGGTGGCGATCTTCTACTACCCCTGGTATGCCAACAAGGCCTTCGACGGCGAGTGGCGCCACTGGGAGCAGGGTGGCCACGAGCCGGCCGACGACGACATCGGCGCGAGCTTCTTCCCGACGAGGGACACCTACAGCAGCCGCAACCCCGACCTTCTCGACGCTCACATGGCCGAGATCAAGGCGGCCGGGGTAGGGACAGTCGTCACCTCGTGGTGGGGCCACCACTCCTGGGAGCACGAGGGTCTCGGCCTGGTGGTCGAAGCCGCTCGCGACCACGGCCTTGAGGTCGCGATCCACCTCGAGCCCTACTCCGGCCGCTCGCCCGCCAGCATCGATGCCGACATTCGCGACCTCCACGTCGAGCACGACGTCACCGAGTTCTGGCTCTACCTCGCCGATTTGGGAGACCGCCCTCCCGAGGAGTGGCAGCCCGTCACCAGCCGCTATCCGAACTTCCGCATCATGGCGGAGTCGCGCAGCCCGAGCCGAATGACCAGCGGCGCGTTCGCCTCCTATGCCCAGACGGCCGGCTTCGACGGCATCTACACCTACGACCCCGTCCGCATTCCGCCGAAGGAGTTTCCCCGGATGTGCGCGCACGCCCGCTCGCTGCGGTTGCAGTGCTCACCGTCGGTCGGCCCGGGTTGGGACGCGACGCGAGCGGGGCCTGACACGAGAGTCCTCGATCGCGAACACGGCAAGCGGTACGACGATTACTGGACCTGGGCGCTCGCGGCGGGCGCCGACATCGTGAGCATCACCAGCTACAACGAGTGGCACGAGGGCACCCAGATCGAGTCGGCCCGCGACAAGTGCCTCAGCGGCACCTACGGCCACTACTGCTACGAGGACTACATCGGTGCCTATGGCCGGACCCACGCAGACGCCCACGAGACCGCGTATCTCGATCGAACCGCGATGTGGGCCGCCCGCGCCCGCCGCTGACGAACCTTGAAGCCGAACTTGAGGCAATAACGAACGGATTCCGTTCGTTATTGCCTCAAGTTCGGTGGCGGGTACGGTCTGGCCATGGATGCGTACAAGGCCATCGTCACCAAGCGCGACACGCGGTCGTTCACCGAGGACGCCGTGGCCGCCGAAGTGCTCGACCGGGTGCTGCAAGCGGGTCGTATGGCGGGCAGCGCCAAGAACCTCCAGCCATGCCGCTTCGTGGTCATCGACGACCGGGCGACCGCGGAAAAGCTGGCGGGATGCGGACAATTCTCGTCGTGGATCCCGACCGCGCCCGTCAACATCGCCGTCGTGATCCCGGCCGACGGGCGCGACTTTGACGCCGGCCGCGCCGCCCAGAACCTCATGGTGGCCGCCAACGCCGAAGGGCTGGCCTCATGTCCGGTCACGATGCATGACAACGACTGCGCCCTCGGAGTGCTCGGGATCCCGCAAGGCCACCGCGTCTCGATCGTCATCGCGATGGGACATCCGGGCCCAGGTCCCCGGTCCCGGGGCCCCGCCGGCGCCCGGCTCCCGTTGGAGGTCCCTGCCCGGGGTGCGGAGTGGATCTCCAGCTCGCCGCCGAGGGCGTCG
>CAZWDB010000154.1:0-8705 GCA_964632885.1 uncultured Acidimicrobiales bacterium
CCCCACCCCAACCGGCAACGGCTACTGGCTCGTCGCCTCCGACGGCGGCATCTTCAGCTTCGGCGACGCCAACTTCTACGGATCCACCGGCCACCTCACCCTCAACCAACCCATCGCCGGCATGGCCCCCACCCCAACCGGCAACGGCTACTGGCTCGTCGCCTCCGACGGCGGCATCTTCGCCTTCGGCGACGCCAACTTCTACGGATCGGCGGGCGCCGTCCCGCTCAAGGCGCCTGTCATCGGGATGGCCGTGACCCGTGGCTGAACGCCGCACCGCGTTGCAGTTCTTGGAGTGAATTCGGACGTTCACCCCTAAAGCCATCTTGAGCTGGGCCGATAGGCTCTTGAGGTGTGGTGTGGATGTGACGAATGATGTTGGTGTGACTAAACGCGTCCTCCAGGCGCTCGTCGCGGTCGCGGCGGTTGCCGCCGCGACCCTGCTACCGATCCGCACCGCTTGGGGCGCGCCCGAAGTCCGTCTCACCGAGATCCCCGTCGAGTTGCCCGGGGCGGTCTTCCCTAGTGATGCCGGTCAGAGGCCCACCGTCACCACCCCGTCTCCCGCGTCGCACCTCGGCGTCCGCTGGGTTGGCGACAGTGACGCCGACATCGAGCTGCGGTGGCGCTCGGCCGACGGACCGTGGAGCGCGTTCGAACACGTGCACGAGAGCGACGACCTGGGCGACCCTGCCAGACGGGTCCGTTTGTCGGACCTGCTCCTCGTCGACAATGCGACCGAGGTTGAGTTAGCAGTCGAAAGCGGCCGGGTCACCGACCTCGAGGTGGTGGCGATCGACACCAAACATGGCCCACGGCGGCTCAGGGTGGTCTCGGCCGAGGCCGCGGCTGAACTCAACCCCGACGCGCAGGTCGCCCAGCCGGATGTGATCAGCCGGGCCGAGTGGGAGGCGGATGAATCCCTTCGGTCGGGCACACCCGCGTACGCACCGATCGAGAAGGCCGCCATACATCACACCGTCACCGGCAACGACGATCCCGACCCGGCCGCCACGGTGCGGGCCATCTACGCCTACCACACCCAGTCGAATGGCTGGAACGACATCGGCTACAACTTTCTGATCGACCATAAGGGACGGGTGTACGAAGGCCGCTGGGCCCGCGCCTATGCCAAGGGCGAGGAGCCCACGGGCGAGGCGAAGAACGGTGACGGCGTGATCGGCGCCCACACCGGCGGCTCCAACACCGGAACCGTGGGCGTTGCCGTGCTGGGCACATACAGCAAGGACGAGCCTCCGTCCGCGGCCGTGCGCAGCCTCGAGCGTCTTCTCGCCTGGGAAGCCGACCGGCACTCGATCGACGCCCTCGGCACCACCACCTGGAATGACGGCAGCCGCAAGCCGACCATCATCGGCCATCGCGACGCCAAAGCAACCAGTTGCCCGGGCGACGAGCTCTACGAGCAGCTGCCGGCGATCCGTCAAGCGGTGGCCGACACCGTGGCGGCCGCCAACGAGGAGCTCACCAACACCGGCTACTGGACGCTGGGCCGCGACGGCCAGGTGTATCCATTCGGCGAAGCGTCCTCCGGCACCGCGGCAATCTCGGCGCCTCTCGCCGCACCGGTCGTCTCCATGGCGTCCACTCCGACTGGCGAGGGCTACTGGATCCTCTCCTCCAACGGGCGCATAACCCCGTATGGCGACGCCGGTTTCTACGGGTCCACTGAGACCATGTCCCTCAATGCCCCGGTCGCCCGGCTGGAACCGACACCCACAGGCGAGGGCTACTGGGTTCTCGGCCGCGACGGCGGAATCTTCTCCTTCGGTGACGCCGCCTTCCACGGCTCCACGGGCGCCATGAAACTCAACGAACCGGTGATCAGCATGGCCGCCACACCCAGCGGAGGCGGCTACTGGCTGCTCGCCGCCGACGGCGGCGTCTTCACCTTCGGCGATGGGAACTTCTACGGATCCACGGGTGCCATGAAGCTCAACGCGCCCGTCGTTTCGATGGCGCCCCATCCCTCGGGGCGGGGCTACTGGCTACAGGCCGAAGACGGAGGCATCTTCTCCTTCGGCGAGGTGCGCTTCTATGGCTCCGTGCCGGGACTCCAGCTCGAGGGCACCGCCGACAGCACCCAGATCCGGGCGACGCCGAGCGGTCAGGGCTACTACGTGCTCGGAGCTGACGGTGGCATCTTCACCTTCGGCGACAGCCGGTTCTACGGTGCTCAGCCCGGCCTGTCCGGCGACACCGCCGCGACCGACATGGCGCTCCACTTCGTCCCGCCACCCGCGGAAGAGGAAGAAGAAGGAGAAGGCGGCGTCCTGGGCTGAGGCCACCACGGCGCGACGCGCGCCGTCGTTCTCGGCAGTGGGCCGGCGCTAGCGAGCCGCGCCGATGGCAGCCGAGGGAACGGTGGCGTCGAAGTTCGCGGGGCCGCCTCCGCTCGAGGCGTCGCCGAACCCGTACACGTTGCCTTCCGCCGTCAGGATCAGGTAGCCGTTGCCGGATTCAGATACAGCCATGCCTACGGCGCGTTCCGCGATCGAGGCCCCCGGCAGGCTTCCGTGGAACTTGACACCGAAGGCGAAGAGGCCACCGTCCGCGGCGAGGAGCCAGTAGCCGTTGCCCTTCGGGTGCGCCGCCACGGCAACGATCGGCTGGTTGAGCACCATCGCACCCGTCGACCCGTGGAATCGGGCATCCCCGTAGCTGAAGACCCCGCCGTCCGACGCGACGAGCCAGTAGCCCTCGCCCGATGGCGTGGGGGCCATTCCGACCATCGGCTGGTTCAGCCGGATCGCGCCGGTCGAGCCGTGGAAGCGGGCGTCACCGAAGCTGAAGACTCCGCCATCTGAGGCGACGAGCCAGTACCCCTCGCCCGGCACCGTCGCCGCCATCCCGACCACGGGCTGATTGAGCCGCTGGCCGCCCATGGAGCCGTGGAACGGCACACCGAAGCTGAACACTCCCCCGTCGTGTCCCAGCATCCAATAGCCGCCCGGCCCTTCGGCCAACCCGGTGACGGTGGTGCGTACGCCAATCTCGGGCAGCGACCCGCGGTACTCGGCGCCGCCGAAGCTGAACACCCCGCCGTCCTCACCGACGACGTGATACGGGAACGAGGCGATGCCGACCGCGTCGGTGATGTCGAACCAGTCGGACTTCAGCGAGAACGCTCGCCGGAACTCGTTCCCGGTGAGGTCGACGGTGCCGCCCGAGAAGCCGAGACGTATCGAGAGCACGCGTCCTCCCATGGCACCGTGGCCGTTCCGGCTCCTGATCTCGATCCCTCGCAGCGAGCCCTTGTCGTAGGTGTCTTCGACTGTGGAGACGGCAAGGGTGGTCTCCCATGAGTGGTTGGGATTCTTGGTGATCGAGTCGCCTTTGTCCTCGACGGCCGGGAAGGTACCGCCGGCGCTCCAGCCGCCGGTGCTTGAGGAGAACTCGGTGCGCGCGACGCCACCCGTGCTGTCGTGGGTGCGGATCTTGCCTGCGGTCTCGACGATCGCTTGATCGGTGTTGGCATGTTCGAGGTGCTTGAAGCTCGCCGGGTCGGAGCTCGTCTGTTCAGCCCGCCCGAGGTACACCTGGCACGAGATCGTGTCGCAAGTGTCGGCCGGCCCGGGGCGGTTCTCGGCTTTCGCATAGGAGCGGGCTGCGACCGACTGGGCGCGGAGGGCGTGCATCCCCTTGCCACCGCCCTCAGCACCCCAACTGGCCGGCGACTCCCGCGGCACAACGCCCCGGAGGTAGCTCTCGAGGTTGACCCGGTTCAAGGTGATGTGCGCGCCGTCAGAGTCGTGCGTCTCGATCTCCCCGCGGTACCAACGGGTGACGCCTGCGGGGTCGCACAGTTGGAGCATGTTGGTGTGGTCGTCGTTGGTCGAGTGTTCGGCGGAGGAGCTGAACACGACGGGACCTGAGACGGTGGCTTTCGCGGTCCACCCGCCTCCGCATCCCGGGCCGACGTCGATGCGGAACTGGTTGGCGCCGATCCGCACGGCGCGGGCTGCCTTGTCGGTGGGGAGCTGCGGGTCGCCGTTGATCTCCAGCTGGCCCTTCTCCTGCTGGACGATCGTGTCGAAGCCGTCGAGGCGCTTGATCTGCACGCCGAGCTGCTCGTTGGCTGCCGATCCCATCGAGGTGCCGCCGTAGTAGTGAGCGAGGATCTGCTCCCAGGTCCAGCCGTGGTTGACGGCATAGCCGAGGGCGCCCCACTGGCCCATGCCACGACCGTGCCCCCAGCCGTGGCCGGTGATCTTCAGAGTCGACACCGGGTACGCGGCGGCCTCCCGCGGCCCTGGGACCGCGAGCAAAACGGCCGCGCACAGCAGCGTAACGACGAGGACACGGACGACACGGAGGATCCGGGGACGCAGCACACCGGGAGGCTACTGAGTTGAACCCTGGTCAGTGGTACACCCAGGCTCGCTGGTTGGCTGCCGCGCGCGGGACGGCCGAGGGTCAGCGGGCGATGGCGATGTCGCGCGCGGTCATGCCGAGGCTCTCCGGCTGACCGTGGTGCGGCGCGTCGCCGAAGGCATACACACCACCGCGGTCGGACAGCACGTAGTAGCCGCTGCCCGTGCTCGTCGGTGCGAGCTGGATGCCGGTCACCACGTGGCAGAGGCCGATACCGGGGACCGATCCGAAGAAGCTGGCATCGCCGAAGGAGAAGATCCCCCCATCAGCGCCCAGCACCCAGTAGCCGGCGCCGGTCGGGGTGGGAGCCATCGAGATCGAGCGGTTGGTGACGCCCGCCCCCGGCAGCGAGCCATGGAAGGCCGCATCGCCGAAGGAGAAGATGCCGCCATCAGCGCCCAGCACCCAGTAGCCGTTGCCGCTCGGGGTGGGAACGAGCTTGACGGCCTCGGTGCTAACGCCCACGCCGGGAAGGGAGCCGAAGAACCGCGCATCGCCGAAGGAGAAGATCCCGCCGTCAGCGCCCAGCACCCAGTAGCCGTTACCGGTCCTGGTCGGCTTCAGATCGATGGCTCTGGTCCGCACGCCTTCGCCAGGGAGCGAACCGTGGAAAGCGGCATCGCCGAAGGAGAAGATGCCCCCGTCGGTACCGAGGATCCAGTAGCCGTTCGACGACGGCGTGGTCGCCATCAGCGCCGAGTCGGCCTGCACACCCGCACCCGGCACCGACCCGTGGAAGGCGGCGTCACCATAGGAGAAGATGCCCCCGTCGCTACCGAGCACCCAGTACCCGGGAGCCGCGGCCAGCGACGGAGTGCCGCTGGGGTTGGTGTTCGACCCGCAAGTGGTGCTCGGAGCGGGAGCAGCCGCCGAGACAGTCGACTGCACCAGTGCTGTCTTCATGAAGTCGACGGTGACGAACATCCCCCTAGACCCGTAGCTGACGCCGATCCCCACCTGGTTGAAGTCACCGAGGACGTTCGCACGGTGGCCGGGCGAGTCCATGAACGCGCGGTGGAGCGAGTCCGCCGAGCCGCCGACGCCGACGTTCTCGCCGATACGCAGCCAATCCGACGGCATCTGGGCGGTGAGATCGGGATTGTGCGAGATCTTGCCCTGGCGGGCCATGTGGTCCGACCAGGAGCGTGCCACCGGGACGACTTCGGTGCGGACCGCGAGCGGGGCAAGTCCGTGACTGCTGCGCTCGCCGTTGATCAGCGAAAGGAACTCGGTCTCGGCCACTCCATCGGCCGCGCCCGCAGGCGAGGAGAGCGGAACCGCAACCAGGGCGAGGAGCGTGAACATGAGGACCGCAAGTCCGACGAGGCGTCGCATGACCTGATTCTCGACACGCTAAGCGGTCGCATTGAGCCAGATGACCACGAACGGTGGTCACTCGGCGTCCTCCGAGCCGAACTTGAGGCAATAACGATCGGAATTCGTTCGCTATTGCCTCAAGTTGGCCCGGGGGCGGGCTCGGGGGCCGACGGGATTCGGAAAACGTAGAGATTCCAGAAGTCGGTGAGGCCGTGGGCAGCGATCGTGGGGTGGATGCTGGCCTCGGTCGACCCGCACCGGACGAAACCGGCGTCGGAGAAGCGGCCCGTCCACCAGCGGAAGGACGCGATGGTGAGGTGCCCTTCGATCGGCTCCCCCCGAGCATCCCGGAAGAGGTCGTCGTAGGCGACCGGACCGTCGTAGTCGTCGCCCAGGGACTGGTAGTACGCGAGGCGCTCCTCCTTCACCTTTGCGTTGAGCCAGCCGGAGGGACCGTGGTCGTTCGGCCCAAACGAGGGAATGGTCGCAATCACCCAGCCGCCGCACACGCGCCGCAGCTCCGCCAGAACACGAGGGATCTTTCCGGGCGGCAGATGCTCGAGGGTCTCGAGCACAGAGATCAGATCGAACGAGCCGTCGTCGAACGGAAGCCCTTCGATCACGTCGGCTCGTTGCACATATCCCTGAGCGCCCGGAGCCGCGTGGGCGATCGCGTAGGAGCTGACGTCGACCCCGTGGGCATCGACGCCGCGTTCGCGCAGGGCTTCCACCACGAACCCGGTCGCGCAACCCACGTCGAGGGTGCGGGTCGCGGGGAAGTTCTGGTGGATGATCTCGGCGGCGACGTCGGCATTCGAGGTCTCGCGGTCGTAACGCTCGTAGCCGGAGAGCCCGGCGCGGTCGCCCGGGTCGCGACCGTGGCCGAAGTACTCGGCCCCGTACACGTCGTCGACGGCTCGGGCGAGCTCGCCCGCCGCGATCTTCATGAGGCGGCGAGCCCGCGTCGACCGCCGAGCCACGCCCCGCAGCACCCCGCGCACGCGCCCGACAACCGGAACGAGAACGGGCGGGGGCACGGTCGCCGAGCCTACTTCCGCCGAACTTGAGGCAATAACGAACGGAACCCGTTCGTTATTGCCTCAAGTTCCGGCGGCAGGCTAGGGCGGAGGTAGGGTCCGGAGGTGCTCACGGTGCTCGCCGGAGGGGTCGGGGCGGCCCGGCTTCTGTCGGGGCTGGTGACGGTCACCGATCCGTCATCGATCACGGCCATCGTCAACACGGGTGACGACATCCGGCTGCACGGACTCCACATCAGCCCGGACCTCGACACGGTCACCTACACGCTCGCCGGCGCGGTGAACCCGGAGACGGGCTGGGGCCTCGGGGGCGAGACGTGGCGGGTCATGGAGCAGCTCGAGCGATATGGCGGCGCGACCTGGTTCCGGCTCGGCGACGCAGACCTCGCCACGCACCTCTATCGGACGCAGCGGCTCTCCGAGGGCGCGCCGCTGTCGGACGTCACAGCCGAGATCTCCAAGTCGTGGGACCTTTCACTCCGCCTTGTGCCCATGACCGACGACAGCGTCGAGACGAGAGTGACCATCGCCGGCGAGGGTGAGGTCGGCTTCCAGGACTACTTCGTGGCCCGCCGGCATGCGGTGGCGGTGGCGGGAGTCAGGTTCGTCGGCTCCGACGCCGCCCGGCCCGCACCGGGAGTGCTCGAAGCGATCGCCCCCGCGTCACGGGTAGTGATCGCGCGGTCGACGCCGATCGTGGCGATCGGGCCCAGCCGCGCGATGGCCGGCGTGCCGGCTGCCCGCGGAAGCCGGCGCGACGACTGCATCGCTGTCTCGCCGATCGTGGCGGGCGCTGCCCTGAAGGGTCCGGCGGCCCAGATGCTGACCGAGCTCGGCCACGAGGCATCGGTCGCGGGAATCGCCCGCATCTACGCGCCTTATGCCAGCACCCTGGTGATCGACGACGCCGACGCCGACCACGCCTCCGCCGTCGAGCGCGAGGGCGTCCGTTGCGTGGTGGCACCCACCGTCATGTACGGCCCACCCGAAGCGGCCGCGCTGGCACGCACCGTCATCTCCACCTGAACCCCAAGCCGAACTTGAGGCAATAACGAACGGATTCCGTTCGTTATTGCCTCAAGTTCGGAGACGGAAGTGGTCGAGGACGGCGCCGGTGCCCTGCTCGAGGGGCGTCCAAGCCCTCCATCCCAGTTGGATCGCGGCCCGCGTCGGATCCAGCGAAGAGCGCAGGAGCTCACCGGGACGCTCGGGCGCGTATTCCGGCGGCGCGTCAACCCCGGCCTCGTGGGCCATCGTCGCATAGAGCTGATTCACCGCCGTCTCGCGTCCGGTGCCGATGTTGATCAGCATCCCGTCGCCGGCCTCGACAGACCGGGAGAAGGCATCGACGACATCGTCTACGAAGACGAAGTCCCTCGTCTGCTTACCGTCCCCGAACACCACGCAGCGCTCCGCGGCGAGGAGCTTCCCGGCGAAGATCGCGACCACGCCGGCTTCGCCGTGGGGATCCTGGCGCGGGCCGTACACGTTGGCGAGGGCGAGCGAGGTGTACCGCAGCCCATATAGATGCCCGTAGGCCGCCACGTAGTCGCCTGCGGCCTTCTTCGCCACGCCATACGGCGCCAGTGGGCGTTGTGGGTGACTCTCGTCGACCGGGAGCACGTCGGGATCGGGGTCGCCGTAGATCGTTCCGCCGCTCGATGCGAACACGACCTTGGCCGCTCCCGCCCGGCGGGCGCCCTCGAGCACATTCAGGGTGCCGATGATGTTGACCTCGGCGTCGAAGACGGGACGGTCGACCGAGACCCGCACATCCGCCTGGGCCGCGAGGTGGAAGACCACCTCGGGCCGCGCCCGCTCGATCTGGTCGACAACGGATGCCGAACGGATGTCGAGCTGTTCGAACCGGAAGTCGTAGGCCCGGTCGCCGCGCGCGTCGGCAAGGTTTCGGAGCGAACCGGTCGAGAGGTCATCGATACCGGTCACGGAGTGGCCCTC
>CAZWDB010000155.1:0-8677 GCA_964632885.1 uncultured Acidimicrobiales bacterium
GCCAGCTCCTGTTCGAAGAAGTCGGCGCCCGCCTTGTAGGCCCCGTCGTCGGTCTCGTAGTAGACCAGCCCGAGCTTCCGCTGCTGGACGTGGTACGAAACGTCACCGGCCCACTCAGCGTTGTTGCCCCAGAGGCGCTTGCCGATGTACTCGGCCCGATGGATGTAGGCCTGGGACGAGGCCATCAGCGTGCCCCACACATACGGCGCATAACCGAGGTAGGTCTCGATCGGTTCTGACGTTCCGCAGCTAATGCAGAGAACTCCCCGGGCTACGAGCTCGTCGCGGTAGGCACCCGTGCCGCCCCAGGCGGCGAACGCCTTGATGTTGGTGGCGACGTGGATGGCGTCGGCACGGTCGGCTTCGTCGTCATCATCGCCCGACTGTGGGAAGTATTCGACGCGGACCGTTCGGCCGTAGGTGCGGAAGTGTTGCTGGAGCAGTTCGACAAAGCCGGCGCGGGTCTCCCGCACCTCCTCCTGGCTGTCGTCGACACCGGCCGCGAGCAGGATGGCCTGACCGCCCGGGTCGGGGTCGGGGTTGTAGCGGATCGCGACGACGATCTCGTCGGCCGTCACACCCCGCACCGCCGTCTCACCACCGTTGTCGGCGCCCTCGGGCCACTCGGGCAGACACGGGGGGGCGTAGACCGACGGGTACTTGATGCGACCGGTCGTCGCATCACAGTCGGCCGCGGCCAGCGGGTCCTGCTCGCCTGCGGACACGACCGCGGGCGCGGGCGCGGCCTCGACGTCACCGCCGTCCGTAGCGCCCACGTTGGTCGCGTTGGACCCAACCGCCCGCTGCTCTGAGGTGCCCGCTACACCACCGGCCGCGGCCGTCCCGGAGCCGGTCACGCCCGAGTCGGCTCCGGTGCCGGCGCGCACGGTCTGGCCGCGGGCCGCTCCAGGCCCTTGTGACAGCGACGAGGTACCCGTGTCGGCCAGCCTGGAACCAGGCGCGAGAAGCGCCATCACGAGAACTCCTGCCACAAAGACGATGAAGAACCGGTACCGACCCACCGAACGCAGTAGGTCGGCCAGGGTTACATCAGTCCAACGTTCCATCCTGGTCCCCCCAGCGAAGCTATGTGACCGACGACACTACCGAAATTGTGCTTCAGATGCACCAATTCGTCCTGTTGGTCCGGGACCTGGCGGGCTCAGACGAGCGGCATCAGACGAGGGAGTCGAGCCAGGCCTGGTGGAGGTCGTGATAGGCGCCCGAGCCGGCGACGAGGTCGGCAGGGGTACCGTCCTCGACGATTCGGCCGTCGGCGATGACGAGCACCCGGTCGGCGATCTCGACGGTAGAGAGCCGGTGGGCGATGATCACCGCTGTTCGGTCCGCCAGCAGGGTTTGCAGCGCCCGCTGCACAGGCCGTTCCGAAGGAATGTCGAGCGACGACGTCGCCTCGTCGAGGATCAGGACCCTGGGATCGGCGAGGAAAGCCCGCGCGAAGGCAACGAGCTGACGCTGGCCGGCCGACAGCCGTCCGCCCCGCTTGGCAACGTCGGTGTCATAGCCATCTGGCATGTCGCGGATGAAGTCGTGCGCGCCGATGATCTGGGCAGCCTCCTCGACCTCGCCCCGGCCGGCGCCCGGCCGGCCGAAGGCGATGTTGTCGGCGATCGAGCCCGAGAACAGGAAGTTCTCCTGGGTCACCATCACCACGGCACGGCGGAGCGTGTCGGTCGACAGGTGACGCAGATCGACGCCGTCGAGGCGCACTGTCCCCTTGGTCGGGTCATAGAAGCGAGCGATCAGCCGTGCGACCGTCGTCTTTCCGGCGCCCGTCGCGCCCACGAGCGCGACCGTCTGGCCGCCAGGGATGGCCAGGTCGAACTCGGCGAGCACCACGTCGGTGCGACGGCCGTAGCCGAAGGTGACCCCGTCGAAGGTCACCGCGCCGTGGGCATCGGTGAGGTCGACGGTCGTCGCCGCGTCTGGCTCGGGGACGCTCGGTTCCTCCTCAAGCACGCCCGAGAGCTTCTCGAGGGCGGCGGCCGCGGCCTGGAACACGTTGTAGAACTGGCTCAGCTCCTGCACCGGGTCGAAGAACCGCCGCAGGTACAGCAGGAAGCTGACGAGGACACCGACGCTGATGGCGCCGTCCATCGCCCGCAGGCCTCCGAAGAGCAGCACGATGGCGGTGGCGATGCCGCCCAGACCCCGTACGCCCGGGCCGTAGACGGCGGCAAGCCGGCTCGACCACACGTTGGCGTCGCGGTAGCGCCCATTGACGTCCTCGAAGATCGCCTGGTTGCGCGGCTCGCGGCGGAACGCCTGCACGGCCCTGATGCCGCCGAGCGACTCCACGAAGTGAACGATCACCAGCGCGACGGACTCGCGGCCGGCGCGATACGCGCGGCTCGACTGGTTCCTGAACCAGACGGTGACCGCCACGACAACAGGGAAGATCGTCCAGGCAACGACCGCGAGCGGCACGTCGAGGGTGAACATGAGAATGCCGATGCTCACCAGCGAGAGCGCGGCCCACACGAGGCTCTCGAAGCCACTGCGGAGCAGGTCGGAGATCGCTTCGATGTCAGAGGTGAGCCGGGAGATCACCCGTCCCGAGGTGTACTTCTCGTGGAACGCCATCGACAGCTGCTGGAAGTGGGCGAACACGCGCTGCCGCAGGTCGAACAGCACGTCCTGGCCGACCCGCCCGACGGCTCGGACGAAGGCGTTGTCGGAGAGGCCCTGCACGATCGCGGTGAACGCGAGGGCGGTAACGATCACAATGAGCGTGGCGCTGCTGCCGTCGCCGTCGATGATGCGGTCGACGCCGCGGTCGATCGCCATGCCCACGAGGTACGGGCCCGCGAGGCTGCTGAAGTTGAACAGGATGATCCAGATCGCGGCCACCGCGAGCCGCTTCCGGTAGGGCCGTAGGAGGGAGAAGAGCAACCTGCGGCTACGGCTACGTAGGAATCCGGCGAGCCCGGTGCCGATGTCATCCGCCTCTTCGGTCGCGACGCCTCGCCAGTCGTCGGGAGTCGGAACGTTATTGGAAGGTGCCGAGGCGTTGCTAGGCGGTGTCGTGGCAGCCGTCATGCCACCTCCTCCCGAATCCCGGCGCCGGCAGGCGTGGGCATGTCATCGGCCTCCTGGGAGAGGATCGCCCGATACTCGGGGACGGTCTCGAGCAGGTCGCTGTGGGTGCCCACCGCAGCGATGGTGCCCCCGCTGAGCAGAGCGACTCTGTCCGCGAGACCGAGCGTCGACGGGCGATGTACGACAAGCAGCGCGGTGACCCTGTCGAGCACACGGCTCAGCGCACTCTCGACCAGCGCCTCGGTGTGCACGTCGAGAGCGGAGAGCGGGTCATCGAGCACCAGCACCCGCGGCCGCCCGATGACGGCTCGTGCGAGCGCGAGGCGCTGTCGCTGTCCGCCCGACAACGACAGGCCCTGCTCCCCGATCCTCGTGTCGAGCGCCCACGGCAGGTCGTACGCGAAAGTAGCCTGGGCAACCTCGAGGGCGGCGCGGATGTCGTCGTCGTTGGCGTCGGGCTTGCCGAGGAGCATGTTCTCCCGCACGCTCGCCGAGAACAGAGTGGTGTCCTCGAACGCGACCGCGACGTGGCGTCGCAGGTTGGCCAACCGGATGTCGCGTACGTCGCGGCCGTCGAGAGTGACCCGACCACTCGAAACGTCGTAGAGGCGGGGAACCAGCGATGCCAGGGTCGTCTTGCCGCTACCGGTTACTCCGACCAGCGCCAAGGTCTCACCGGGCTCGATCGTGAGGGAGACGTCGCGCACGACGAGCCGGCCGGTGCCGGGATAGTGGAAGCTCACCCGCTCGAAGGCCACCCTGCCCTCACAACGGCGGAGGCGACGGGAACCCGGCCGATCAGCGATGTCGGGCTCGGTATCGAGCACCTCGAAGATGCGCTCGGCGGCCGTCTCGGCCTCCTCGCCCATGGCGAGGATCTCGCCCAGCGACTCCACCGGCCAAACCAGCATCAACACCAGTGAAACGAACGCCGCGAGGCCGCCTTTCGTGAGGGAGCCGTCGGCGACGGCCAGTGCCCCGATGAACAGCACGACTGCCATCGTGAGGTTCGGCACGGTGCCGAGCACGGCCCAGAACTTCCCGCGCAGGTACACCTTCTCCATCGAGCTGTCGTAGACGAGTCGTGAACCGTCGGCGAACTCGCTCTGCACGAGCTCGTGCCGCCCAAACGCCTTGATGACCCGTACACCGGTTGCGGACTCCTCGATCGAGGTCGCGAGGTCGCCCTGTTGGTCCTGAAGGCGCCGCGACACCGACCGGTACTTCTTCTCGAAGGCTCGCGAGAAGACGATGATCGGCAGGGCGGCGGTAGCGGTGACAACAGCCAACGGCCAGTAGAGGCGCACCATCAACACAATGACGACCACGAAGGTCGCCAGATTGACGACGAGGAAGATCAGCCCGAAACCGAAAAATCGCCGGATGAAGATGACATCGCCCATCGCGCGCGACAGCAACTGGCCCGACTGCCAGTTGTCGTGGAACGAGACCGTCAGCCGCTGCAGGTGCGCGTAGATGTCGTCGCGGATCTTGGTCTCCATGCCGAGGGAGGCGACCGCGATCACGTAGCGGCGGAGGAAGGCGAGGAACGCCTCGAGCACTCCGAGGAACAGCGCGAGTCCCGCGAGGACGAGCAGGCCGCTGCGGTCACCGTCGGCGAGAGGGCCGTCGATGACGGCCTTGGTGACCATGGGGATCGACGTGGCGGCGAGCAGTCCGGCGAGGGCGACGAAGGTCATCACGACCATCTGCCGCACGTATGGCCGGGCATAGGTGCGCATGCGCCAAAGCGCGCTCGATCGCATGAGCGGACCTTTCGGGCGGGGACCTAGAACGGTACCCCGCCGTCACACGACCGTCATGTTCTTTTTGTCCCTTCTCCGGGGCTTCCGGATGCCGGGTGGTTCTCGTGGCAGAGGCGGAGTACCGGGATCGGATTGGTGAAGCCGTGCAGCATCACCGGCCCGGCGGGCTCCGCCGTCGCGTTGCCGGGAACGGCGCTCAACAGGTCTTCGGTCGCGAGGATCTCGTGGGGCGCGGCGATGTCGCAGAGGCGGGCAGCGATGTTCACCGGCGTTCCGATGTAGTCGTCGCCCTCGAAGAGGATGGCCTCGCCGCTCGACATCCCGGCGCGCAGGGGAAGGGGCGAGCCCTCGATGTCGACCCGATGCTCGATGTCGACGACAGTCGCCACCAGGGGCTCGGCTGACACGCCGACGAACATGGCGCCGTCGCCGAGCCACTTCGCCACTCGAACGCCGTGCTCGGAGGAGACGGCACGAACCGCGGCTCGAAGGCGGGCGAGGACCAGGGTGGACTCGTCATCGGGGTGCGTGTCGATGAAGTTCGTGGACCCGCTGAGGTCCACGAAGCCGAAGGCACGCCATACCCGCATGCGCACAGTCTGGTCCGACAGCGGCGACGCGACGAAGTCGACCGCCCCGATGCACCATCATGGGCGGGTGAGCATTCGCAACATCCGCGTCTTCGGTGATCCCGTCCTTCGCACGAAGGCAGCGCCGGTCGACGATTTCGACGCCTCCCTACGTCGCCTGGTCCAGGATCTGGGCGAGACCCTCGTCGACGCCAGCGGCGCGGGGCTGGCCGCCCCGCAGATCGGCGTGTCGCTCCGCGTGTTCGTCTTCGTCGACGCCGATGAGACCAGTCCGGCTTACGGCGAGGTCCGCCACCTGGTCAATCCGGAGATCCGGGAACCGTCCACGGAGACCGTCGTCGACGAAGAGGGCTGCCTGTCGATCCCCGGCCTCTACTACGAGCTCGCCCGGCCTCAACGGCTCGTCGCCCGCGGCTTCGACGTCCACGGCGAACCCGTCGAGATCGCGGGGACCAACCGCTTGGCGCGCGCCCTCGCTCACGAGACCGACCACCTCGACGGCGTCCTCTTCATCGACCGGCTCCCTCCCGATGAGCGCAAGCGGGCGATGCGGGACATCAGAGAGATGCAGATGGCAGGCGAAGACATCGTCGTAAAGCGTTCGCCCCACGGCGGTGTGGTTGGCTGAGGTTCCATGGGCATCCGCCTGACGGTCAACGGCGCCTCCGAAGAGGTCGAGGCAGCGGGTGACAGCGTTCTGCTTTGGGTGCTGCGGGACTCCTTCGGTTGCAGCAGCGCCAAGTACGGATGTGGTCTCGAGCAGTGCGGTGCGTGCCGCGTGCTCGTCGACGGCATGCCAGCCGCCTCGTGCCAGATCACCGTCGCCGACGTCGAGGAACGGCCGGTCACCACGCTCGAAGGCCTCCGCGACACCGTCGAGGGACGTCGGGTCGTCGACTCGCTTCTCGCGCGAAACGCCGGTCAGTGCGCCTACTGCCTGCCGGGAATCGCCGTCACGTTGATCGAACTCGCCCGACGGGAGGCAGCCGTCGACCGGGCCACCCTGGTGCGCGCCCTCGACGACCACCTGTGCCGATGCGGGTCGCAGCCGCGCATCATCCGCGCCGCGATCGACGCCCTCGGGGTGAGCGACTGACATGGCCGACCGCCGCCTCCTGGGCTCGCTGGCGACGAACCCTGATCTTGATCGGTGGATCGCCTTCACCGACGACGAACGGGTGATCGTGCGCACCGGCAAGTCCGAACTCGGCCAGGGCATCCTGACCGCGCTCACCGCGATCGCGGCTGACGAGCTCGCCGTCGACCCCTCCCGCGTCGAGGTACGCGGCGCCGAAACGGGGGTTGCGCCCAACGAGTGGATGACCGCCGGCAGCGGTTCGATCGAGCAGAGCGGTACGGCGGTACGCCAGGCGTGCGCCCACGCCCGCGCGATCCTCCTGGCCCGCGCGGCCGACGAGCTCGGCACTCCTGCCCGCGAGCTCACCGTCGACGACGGACGAATCAGCGGGCCGCAGCAGTCCACGACGTACTGGACGCTCGCGGCAGGCCGGCCGTTCGACTACCGAGTGGAGGAGCCCACCCAACGAGTGCCCGCCTCGGCGCTCCGGTGGATCGGACGCGGACTCAATCGTGTCGACCTTCCCGCCAAGGCCCGGGGCGAGGCGTGCTTCGTGCACGACCTCGTGTTGGAGGGGATGCACCATGCCCGCGTGATCCGACCCCCGCGACCGGGGGCCCGGCTAACCGCGCTCCCTGACCCCGCGGCGGGGGCCGTAATCGTTCGAGATGGCAGCTTCCTCGCGGTGGTGGCCGACCGGGAGGACGCCGTCGTGACGGCAGCCGACCGACTGTCAGCCGAGGCGGTGTGGGAAGGGGGCGACGTCATCGACCCCGCGGGCGCCGAACCTTCGCATCTCACGTCGCACGTCGTCACCACCACCGCCGTAGTCGATGGCTCCGCCGTTGACGAGCCGCCCGGTCCGCCCCTGGACCACGACGCGCCCACGGTCGTTCGGGCGAGCTATTCGAAGCCGTTTCACCTGCACGGCGCCATCGGCCCATCCGCCGCAGTTGCGCGCTTTGAAGGGGGACATCTCACGGTTTGGAGCCACAGCCAAGGCGTGGAGATCCTCCGGCTCGCGATCGCGGAGGTGGTCGGGCTGGCACCCGACGATGTCTCCGCCATCCACACCGAAGGGGCGGGCTGCTACGGGCACAACGGTGCGGACGATGCCGCGCTCGACGCCGCCCTCGTCGCGATGGCCTTGCCGGGGCGTCCCGTGTCGGTTAAGTGGACGCGCAGCGACGAGCACGGGTGGGAGCCCGCCGCGCCGGCAATGACCGTGTCGATGGTGGGCGGGGTCGCCGCGAACGGCTGCATCGCGTCGTGGTCACACGACGTGTTCACCTATGCCCACGGCGGCCGTCCCCGCCCGACCGGAGGGAACGTGTCCGGGCTCTTGGCGAGCTGGTACCTCGACAAGCCGTTCTCGGTCCCCGAGCGGCGCGAGGGTGGCGGCTTCCACAGCGGTGGACACCGGAACGCCGACCCCTACTACCAAGTCGGCCAGAAGCGGGTCGTCAAGCACTTCGTCGCCCCGTCGCCGCTCCGCACCTCGTCGACGAGGAGCCTCGGTGCCTTCGCCAACACCTTCGCGATCGAGTCGTTCATGGACGAGCTGGCAATGGCAGCCGGCGCTGACCCGGTGGCGTTCCGTCTCGCCCACCTCGACGATCCCCGCGCCCAGGCGGTGATCGAGGCCGCCGTCGAGGCGGCGGGAGGATTGGAAGCCCCCGGTGGCATCGATGCACCTGGGCGGGGCCTCGCGTTCGCGCGGTACGAGAATGTGAAGGCCTACGTCGCCATCGTGGCCGAGGTCGCGATCGACCCTCGGTCCGGCGAGGTGCGGGTGCAACACGGATGGATCGCGGCGGACGCGGGCGAGATCATCGATCCCGATGGGCTCGCCAACCAGCTCGAGGGCGGGTTCGTGCAGGCAACCAGCTGGACGCTCAAGGAAGCGCTCGGCTTCGACTCGTCCGGTGTCACGACCCGTGACTGGGACAGCTATCCGATCCTGCGCTTTTCCGAGGCCCCTGAGGTGACGACCACGCTGCTCGACCAGCCCGGCGAGCGGTCGCTCGGCGCCGGGGAGGCGAGCACCGGACCGACGCCTGCTGCCATCGCGAACGCCGTGCACCAGGCGACTGGAGTCCGTTTCCGCGACCTTCCCCTCCGCCCGGACCGGGTCAAGGCCGCCCTCACTGCGAACTTGAGGCAATAACGATCGAATTCCGTAC
>CAZWDB010000156.1:0-8488 GCA_964632885.1 uncultured Acidimicrobiales bacterium
TCCGTTCGTTAATGCCTCAAGTTCAGCGGGTGGAAAGGCCGCGGCGGATCTGGTCGAGGTGCTCGCGGTCGTGGTTCGCCATGCGACCGGCGATGCGGGCAACCGTGAGCTCGCCCAGGTCGCCGTGGAGCCCGCTCAACTTCCACTCGTCGTCCTCGAGGGAGTCGAGCACCCGGAGGTTGCTGTCGCGGAGCCCCCGCCACCGGGCGAGGGATTCCTTCGGATCCGCGTCGAGGTAGGCGAAGCGGCGCGCCCAGGCCTCCTCGTCATAGGTCGAGAGGAACGGGCGCGAGCCCGCGATCACCATGCGGAGGCGGAACCCGTAGACCAGCTCCGCATCAGCGAGATGCGAGAGCGTCGTGGCCGGCGACCAACCACCATCGGGTGGGTCACGGCGGATCCGCTCCGCGCTGACCCCGCCGACCAACGACACGAGGTCGCGTCCGGTAGCCCGCAGGCTCCGCAGTGCGGCCTGGGGATCCGCTGTGGCGATGGCCATGACGCAAGGCTATCGGCGCGGGGAATCACATCGTTGTCATTCGCCTACGAACCACGGCGAACTTGAGACATTAACGAACGGATTCCGTTCGTTATTGCCTCAAGTTCGGCGGCCGGGAGGGCTGGGGGGCGGGAGGAGCGAGCTGGCGGGCGCGAGTGAAAACGGCCGCGAAGGCGTCTTCGGTGAGGCGGCCGGTGAAGGTGTTCTGCTGGCTGGGGTGGTACGAGCAGACGATCGTGCGACCGTCACCGGCGTCGACCTCGGCGAGATGGGCGAACGGCGGCGGCCGGCGGACGTGCAGCAGCCGGTTGAGGATGCTGTAGCCGAACGCGCCCAGCGCCACGAACACCGCCACGTCGGCCAGGATCTCGATCTCCCGTTCGAGAAAGGGGACGCAGCTGTCGCGCTCCTGGGGTGTCGGCTTGTTCTGGGGCGGTGCGCAACGGACACCTGCCGACACGTAGGCACCCGTCAGCCGGAGACCGTCGTCGGCGCTCGTGCTGGTGGGCTGGTTGGCGTAACCGGCGCGGTGCAGCGCGCGGTAGAGCCAGTCACCGGAGCGGTCGCCGGTGAACATGCGGCCCGTCCGGTTGGCGCCGTGGGCGGCGGGCGCCAGACCGACCACGAGCACACGGGCGGCCGGATCGCCGAAGCCGGTCACCGGACGGGCCCAGTAGTGCTCGTCGCGGTACGCCGCGCGCTTCTCTCGGCCGACCCGTTCTCGCCACTCGACGAGCCGGGGGCACGCGCGGCACCCGACGACCTCGTCGTTGAGTCGCAGGAGGGCCGCCGGGAGCGCCACTGACCCAGAGTAGGTTGGAGTCCCGCCATGCCGACGGAGCGCACGACGACCAATACCACCGCGAGCAACAGCGCGAAGAACACCGCGAAGCGAGCCTCGACGCAGCCGGCTATGAAGTCCGCATCCACAGCCACCAGGACGGCCAAGGCGGCCAAGGCGGCCAAGAAGGGGGCATCGCGGACGTCGAGGCCGTCGTCGACCACGGTGCTGTTCGTCCGCCACGGCCAGACGCCCACGACGGGCAACGTGCTTCCGGGCCGCGCCAAGGGGCTCCATCTGGCCGAAGCCGGACACCAGCAGGCAGCCGCGGTCGCCGACCGCATCGCGGCCCGGGGCAAGGTCCACGCGATCTACACGTCTCCGCTGGAGCGCACCCGTGAGACGGCGGCGCCGATCGCGAAGCGGCTGGGCCTGAAGGCAGTCACGGAGCGAGGTCTACTCGAATGCGACTTCGGCGACTGGACCGGCAAGCGCCTCGACCGGCTGCGCAAGCTGCCCGCATGGTCGACCGTCCAGCGCTATCCCAGCGGCTTTCGCTTCCCCAACGGCGAGTCGTTCGCCGAGATGCAGACCCGTATGACAGGCACGATCGCGTTGCTTCGCCACCGGCACCCGCGGGGCACCGTCGTCGTGGTGTCGCACGCGGATCCGATCAAGGCGGCGGTCGCCGACGCCCTCGGCACCCACCTCGACCTCTTCCAGCGCATCGTGATCTCGCCGTGCTCGGTCACGACGATCGCCTACGGCAACGGTGGTCCGGTCGTGCTTGCCGTCAACTCGACAACCGGCGACCTCCCGTCGGAGCCATCGTGAGCGTCCCCGATCCCGGCATCTTCGAACCGGTCGATCGCATCACCGTCGGCACGGTCGGACCGGCCGGCCAACGGGTCTTCTATCTCCAGGCGTCGACGGCGAGCGACATGATCACCGTCAAACTCGAGAAGCAGCACGTGGCGGCGCTCGTCGAACACTTCACCAAGATCCTCTCCGACTTGCCGCCGGTGGAAGAGGTTGCACCCGGCCTCGAACTGGTCGAGCCCGTGCAGCCTCGGTGGATCGTGGGAGCGATGGCCCTCACCCCCTACGACGACGACACGGACACCGTCAACCTGTTGGTCGAGGAGGCCGTCGCCGAAGACGAGATCGGGGCATCGGCCGGCTTCTCGGTCACGCGGGTGCAGCTTGCCGGGCTCGTGAAGCGCGGCTCCGAACTCCTCGAGGCGGGCCGTCCCCCGTGCCCCCTGTGCGGTCAGCCCGTGGGAGCGAACGGACACGTGTGCCCGCGGAGCAACGGTCACCGAGCCCAGTGAACATCCTCACCGCGGGTGAGATCGAGGTGAAGGGGCGTATGCCCTGGAGCTCCAACGCCACCTTCCTCGTAACCGTCTGCGACGACAACCAGCAGGTCGACGCCGTCTACAAGCCCGGCCGCGGGGAGCGTCCCCTCTGGGACTTCCCCGACGGCTTGTACCGGCGTGAGGTCGCGGCCTTCGTCGTGTCGGAAGCCCTCGGATGGCACATCGTGCCGCGCACCGTGCTGCGCCCTGACGCGCCGCTAGGTGAAGGATCCCTACAGCTCTTCATCGACGCGGACTTCTCTCAGCACTACTTCACCTTGCTCGAGGACGACGCCTTCGGCGACGCACTGCGGCGCATCGGTGTATTCGACATGTTGATCAACAACGCCGACCGGAAAGGCGGGCACTGCCTCATCGACGGCGCCGGCAAGATCTGGGCGATCGACAACGGGCTGTCGTTCCACGAAGCGCCGAAGCTGCGCACGGTGATTTGGGATTTCGCGGGCGAGACGATTGCCGACGAGCTCCTGGCCGACGTGGTCGCCCTGGCGGCCGACCCGCCCGACCTTGCGGGCCTGGTCGCGTCCTTCGAGGTCGAGGCGCTGGTGGCCCGGGCGGAGGAGCTGGTGGCGTACCCCGTCTTCCCCGAACCCACCCACCGCCGCGCCTACCCGTGGCCCCTCGTGTAAACGCCGAGCTCGTACAGCTCGGCGACATCGACGAGCTGATCCGGCACCTCGACCGGTTGTGCGCGGCCGACGATTGGGACGGTGTCGTGGAGGTTCGCGCCTTGTCGCTCGCCGCGCTCGAACGGGGCCACCAACTGTGGCCGGTCGCCGCCCACGCCGAGTACCGGCTGGCACTCGACGGGCCGGGGCCGCACGCGGCGGCGACCCTCGTCGCGGGCGCCGGCCGCTTCGCGCTGGGACCGATGCCGGAAGTGGCGGCGGCGCGCCATACGTGGGAGGAGCTCGCCCCGCACGCGACCGCCGGACCGACGGCCGCTCTTGCCGCCCACGAGCGCGTGATCCGGGGCGAGGACCTCACCGGCGACGGCCGCGTCCTTCCCGGCGTCCTCGACGTGCCGCTCGTGCTCCAACCCTGGGAACCGCGCTACCCCCTCGCCGAATACCAGCCCCACGAGGCGGCGTTCCCGGAGCCGGCAGCGGAAGCGGTGGGCGACCTTGAGCGCGTGGACTTGCCGCATCGTGGTGGAGAATCGTCCGGCGACTACGCGGCGCGCGCCGAACCAGATGCCGACGCGGAGTCCGCCCTCCTCGATCTGGTGGCGACGTGGACGCAGGAGTCGAACGGCCACGCCGAAGTTCGCTGTGTCCGCGGCGAAGCTACGGACGCCATCGCCGCGTTCGGACTCACCCACGCCCGCGTCGCGCCCATCGACCCCGCGCTCGGGCTGGCCATCATGGCCTGGACCGGGGCGAGCGGAGGCGCCCACGGTCGCCGGCGGGGAATGGCGCCCGGCCGGTTCGCGGCGTGGTGGGCGGCGGCCGCGCTCGCGGGTCTCCTCGACGACTGGCCGCCCTCGCCCGAGTCGCTCGGCGAAGCCGTCGCCGAGCTTCGGTGGTGGGTGTGGGATCCGGGCGCGCCCGACACCGGTTGGTCGTGCCGGATCGCGGTCGACGACCCCGTCGACGGACTCGCCTGGGCCCTCACGGCCGTCGACGCCCGCACCTGACACCGAACTTGAGGCAATAACGATCGAATTCCGTTCGTTATTGCCTCAAGTTCGGCGGCGGGGTGGGGGTGGAGGGTTAGGAGCGGGCCTTGAGGGCGTCGATCAACTTGGGAACGACCTGGTGGACGTCGCCCACGATGCCGAGGTCGGAGATCGAGAAGATCGGGGCGTCGGGATCCTTGTTGATCGCGATGATGTTCTTGGCGCCCTTCATGCCCACCATGTGCTGGGTGGCACCGGAGATACCGCACGCGACGTAGACGGTCGGCTTCACCGTCTTGCCCGTCTGGCCGACCTGGTAGGCGTAGGGGACCCAACCGGCGTCGACGATCGCGCGGGACGCGCCCGGCGCGCCCTTGAGGAGCTTGGCGAGCTCCTCGATCATCTCGTACTTCTCGGCCTGACCGAGGCCACGACCACCCGACACGACGATGGGCGCCTCGTCGAGCTGGGGCCCGGTGCGCTCCTCGACATGGCGCTCCTTCACCGTCGCGGCGCCGGTGGCGCCCACATCGGGCAGGGCCACAGTGGCGACCTCGGCCGGTGAACCGCCTCCGGGCTCGGCCGCGAACGACTTGGGACGGATCATGAACAGGTGAGGAGAGCCCGAGGTGAAGTGGGACTTCACGACGGTCGTGCCGCCGAAGATGGCGTGCTCGGCCACAAGGCCGTCGTCGCCGCCCGCAAGGCCGACGGCGTTGGTGACGACGCCCTGGTCGAGGCGCACCGACAGCCTCGCGGCGATGTCACGCTGGTCGTAGGTCATGCCGAACAGCACGGCGTCGGGGCCGTCGCCGCTGCCGATCTGGTCGGCCATCGCGGCGGCTACAGCGGCACCGGGCAGCTTGTCGCCGACATCGCCGACCGTCACCAGCTTGGTCGCACCATAGGAGCCGAGCTCGGCGGCGACGTCGTCGGCATCACTCCCCCAGTGGAACGCCTCGACGGTGCTCGCCAGCTCTCGTGCCTTGGTGAGCAACTCGAGGGTGATCGAGAGCGGCTTGCCCTGGAATGTCTCGCCCACGACCCAGATCTTGTTCACTGCCATGACCTCTTACTCTCCTGTCGATCGTTGTTCGTTCGTGCGCGCGAGCGTCGGGCTCAAAGGACCTTGAGCTCGTCGAGGAACTGGATGATGCGCTGGTGGCCTTCACCGTCGTCCTCGACGACTTCGCCCGCCTTGCGCTCCTCGGCGGGGGTCACGTCGGTGACCTCCTGACCGACGGAGACTGCCCCGGAGTCGAGGCCAAGATCCGCGAGGGTGAGCTCATCGAGCGGCTTGCTCTTCGCCGCCATGATTCCCTTGAACGACGGGTATCGGGGTTCGACCACCCCGGCGGTAACGGTCACCAGACACGGCACCGGACACTCGACCTCGTCGTAGCCCGCCTCGGTCTGGCGGTCGACCTTGACGGTCGAACCGTCGACCTCGATGTGCTTGGCGAAGGTCACCGACGGCAAGCCGAGGAGCTCCGCCACCTGCACCGGGGTCGTGCCGGTGTAGCCGTCGGTGGACTCGGTTGCGGCGAGGATCAGGTCGGCGCCCTCGACCCGCTTGATCGCGGCGGCGAGCACCTTGGCCGTCACAAGGGCATCGGAACCCTTCAGGGCGGGGTCGCTGATGAGGATCGCCTTGTGGGCCCCCATGGCGAGGCCGCTGCGGAGCCCCTTGGTCTCGCTGTTGGGGGCCATCGAAACCAGCGTCACCTCGCCCCCACCGGCCTTGTCAACCAGCTGGAGTGCCATCTCGACGCCGTACATGTCGGACTCGTCGAGAATCAGGTCCTGGCGGACAAGGGTCTTGGTCTCGGGATCGAGCTGCCCCGGGGCCGCCGGGTCGGGGATCTGTTTGGCGCATACCACGACGTTCATGGCCCGATTGTTTCCTACAACCGGGCTGCCTCACCATTCGCGAGCGTCCAAATGTGCGGGGCACGCCCCGTCCGCGACCGCGTCAGGTAGCAGAACCGCAGGTCATGGGTAGTGAAGGCAGGTGGTAGCGTCCCCCAGCGTGTCCGAAGACGTTGTGGCCGGCGTCCGCGACGAAGTGCGGCTCGTGATGCCCGCCGACCCGGAGTTCCTGCGCCTCGCCCGCGTGACGGCGATGGGTCTGGCCAGCCGGCTGTCCTTCAGTTTCGACGAGATCGAGGACCTGCGCATCGCGATCGACGAGCTCTGCTTCGCGCTCATGGGCACGACCGGACGCCCCGGCACGATCGAGCTGGTCTACACAATCCACGGGGAAGGCCTGGCAGTGGAAGGAGTCGGCGCCTTCGGCGGAGGGACCTCCCCGGGGCTGTCCGAGCTGTCGGAGCTGATCCTCGACGCCGTCACCGACTCGCGGGAGGTCGTGATCAACGGCGATGTTCCCCGGTTCCGCATGACGAAGCAGCGCAGTCGGGCATAACAGCGTCTATGCCCGCCCGCGGCGAAATGTCGCCGGAGGACCTGCAGCGGAAGTTCGCCGAGTACGCGGAGACGAGAAGCGACCGGCTCCGCGCCGAGCTCGTCGAAGCCCACATGGGACTCGCCGAGTACCTCGCACGGCGGTTCAGCAACCGAGGCGAACCCCTCGACGACCTCGTCCAGGTGGCTTCGCTCGGGCTTCTGAAGGCGATCGACCGGTTCGAGCCGGAGCGGGGCCTCCAGTTCTCGACCTATGCGACCCACACGATCACCGGAGAGCTGAAGCGCCACTTCCGCGACAAGGGGTGGGCGATCCGCGTACCCCGCCGGATCCAGGAGCTCCATCTCCAGCTGGGCCAGATCGTTGGCTCCTTGGGGCAGGAGCTCGGGCGGTCGCCGACGATCCCGGAGATCGCCCACCAGGCCGGCGTTTCCGAGGAAGAGGTGCTGGAAGCGATCGAAGCGGGCCAGGCCTACCGGTTCACCTCGATCGACGCGCCGGCGGGCTCCGACGAGGACGGTGCGACCTTGTCCGACCAGCTCGGCGACGACGACGACAAGCTCGAGGGGATCGACCAGCGCCTGAGCTTGTCACCTCTCATCGGTGAGCTCCCGCGTCGGCAGCAGCTGATCCTCCACTACCGGTTCTTCGAGGGCCTCACCCAGTCGGAGATCGCACGCCGGCTCGACATCAGCCAGATGCACGTGTCGCGGCTGCTCGCGCGGAGCCTCGCCTGGCTGCGGACCGCGGCCGACGTCGACGGCGACAACGACGACAAGAGTCCCGGTGAGCGAGACGGCGGCGAGGAGGCCCGTGCCGACCCCGGCTCGTCCCAGGAGTGAAGCTCCTCCTCATCGTCAACACCTGGGCATCGTCGGTCACGAGCCGGGCCCAAGTCGTGATCAAGAAAGCCCTGGCCGCTGACCATCAGCTGACCGTCGCCGAGACCGGCCGGAGGGGACACGCCGCCCGCCTCGCCCATGGAGCGGCCCGCGCCGGCGCGGACGCGGTGGTCGTCTTCGGTGGCGACGGGACCCTGAACGAGGCCGCCAACGGCGTGGCGGGCACCTCCGCCCGACTGGGGGTGTTGCCGGGCGGCTCCACCAACGTGTTCGCCCGGACCATCGGCATGACCAACGACCCGGTGGAAGCCACCGGCGAACTGCTCGACGCCCTCGCGGCCGACTCGGTTCGCTCGATCGGCCTCGGATCAGTCAACGGCCGGTACTTCCTGTTCCATGCCGGCTTCGGCTTCGATGCCGCCGTCGTGGAGCAGGTCGAGCGGCGCGCGGGGTTGAAGCGCTACGCCAGCCACCCGCTGTTCGTGTACTCCGCGTTCGCGACGTGGCTCCGCCACTACGACCGGCGCCGGCCCCGGCTCGCGGTTCATCATCCGGACGGGTTGATCGACGACGCCTACTTCCTGATCGCCCTCAACAGCAACCCGTACACGTTCCTGGGGAACCGGCCCCTCGACGTGGCCCCCGACGCGGGACTCGATCGGCCGCTGACTCTCGTAAGCCTGCGCTCGCTCGGGTTCCTCTCCACTCTGCGGGTGGCGGGCGCCGCGCTCGGCGTGGGGATTCCCGTCTCCCGGCGGCGCCACATCGACTACCGGCCGGATACCAGCCAGGCGACCGTCGTCGGACACGGGCCGTTCCCCTACCAGCTCGACGGCGACTTCCTCGGTGAGATCGACCGCGCCGAGCTGCGGTGGGAGCCCGACAAGCTGCACCTCCTCATCCCACCCCCGAACTTGAGGCAATAACGAACGGAATTCGATCGT
>CAZWDB010000157.1:0-8337 GCA_964632885.1 uncultured Acidimicrobiales bacterium
CGTGCGCGCCGAGGAAGCTGGCCGACGACTACATGGCGAAGAAGAACAAGAAGCGGGTGCGTTCCTGAGGCGTCGCACCACCCTGACGCGCGTGCGGGCGCGTCAGGGTGGTCCGGCCTGGGCGGCGTGCCTTATTCGGTTGTCAAGGAGGCCGGCTTCGCGGTCGCGGCGGGTCTTCTCGACATGGCACGGAGTGCACTTGCCGTCGAGGTTCCCGCGGCTGGTAGGACCGTCGTTGGCGACGGGATCTATGTGGTCCCATTGCAGCCCATAGCGCCGATCGCAGCCGGAGGAGCAGGCGGCGCCCTCGAAGTCGGGAGGGTTCCCGAGGTCGAGCGCGGTCCGTAGCTCGGTCTTTATGTAGCGGCCGTAGTGAACGACCGTGTCGATCCTGACGCCGTCGTGGGTGACGGCTTTGATGAAGGCGTCGTTGGCGATCGCCTCGCGCACCGCCGACACCGGCACGGGCCCGCCGCCGATCACGTGGCAGGGTTCGCCGCCGTGGGCATGACCGCGACGCCACGCGCGCAGGTCGCACACGAAGACGACGTCAGCCCGCTGGTGGTGGCCCTTCCCCTGCCCGCACAGCAGACGCCCGAGGGCGATCGCGGCGTAGTAGTCGCGCTCCTCAGTGCGACCTTCGGCTCGTCCGGCCCGCCAGAGACGGTCGGTCTCGGCGTCCCAGCGGTTGACGATGGGGACGCCGATCTCGGGGGGCAGCGCGAAGGTCCCGCACACCTGGCCGATGTCGTTGGTCCAGTGGCGAGCGTGCTGCTCGGCGTGCTGGCGGCGGTTGAGCCTCTCCGGGTCGGTCGCTTCCAGTCGGATCTTGCGCGCGCGATCCTTCAGGCCGCGCAGGCTGCGGCGGCGGGCGTGGTCGAGCAGTTCGGCTTCGCTGCCGGGCACCTCGTCGTCGGTGGTCGTGATCTCCCGGGCCTGCTCGAGCGACAGCTCGCCCGCGACGACGGCCGACTCTGTCGCCGCGTGCTTAGGCAGCGCTGCGGCCGTCTCGAGCTGGTTGCGCGCCGTCACCGTGGAGGCACCGGTAGCCCGCGCCATCCACTCCGCGGCGGAACCGAACCCGCGGCCGCGATGGGCACCGCACTCCTCCGCTCGCGCCGCGGCGCGGGCTCGGGCGGAGGCGCACAGCTTCTCGGCGGTCGCGAGCCGTTCGGCCAGTAGCGCGCACGCCTCGCCCGTCATCACCGCGGGCTCGAAGCCAGCCAGCGCATCGCGCAGGGCTGCTGCCACAATAACGAACATATGTTCGCTTGTCAAGGCCAGCACCAAGAAATTTCTGTCGAGCCGAGCGGAGGCCGCGCGCGGCGATACGTTCGGGGCGTGGGGATGTCGAACGGGGAGGCGCGCCGGCTCGCGCTCGCCGCTCATGGGCTCGCCCGCAAGCGGCCCGCGAGGCCGACGATCGGCCACGTGAAGGAAGTGGCCGGCACGGTGCTCGCCACCCACATCGACTCCATTAACGTGCTCGCCCGGTCGCAGTACCTCATCCCGTTCTCGCGCCTCGGTCCCTACCGCACCGAACACCTCGATTCACTCGCCTACGACCGCCGGGAGCTGTTCGAGGGGAGCGGCCACTCGACCGCCCTCATGCCCGTCGAGCTCTACCCGCTGCTGCGGTACCAGATGGAGATGTGGCAGGCGGCCGGCGTGTTCTCGCCGAAGGGACAGCGAGTCGACCCGCGGTATCTCGAGGCCGTCTACGACGAGGTGGCCGCCCGGGGCCCGATCGCCGCCAACGAGCTCTCCGAGCCGGGCGCCAACGCCGGACCGTGGTGGGGATGGAGCAGCGGCAAGACGGCGCTCGAGCACCTGTGGCGGTCGGGCCGGCTGGCGGTGGCGGGGCGGGAGGACTTCGTCCGCCTCTATGACATCGCCGAGCGGGTCATCCCCGTCGAGGTGCTCGAGGCGACCCCGCCGGATCCCGAGGAGTCACGGAAGCAGCTCGTCTGCCGCGCCGCGGGAACGCTCGGCATCGCGCCCGCCCGTCCGCTGGTCGACTTCTTCGGTCTGCGGAAGCGGCCGGCCGGTCTGCCGCGCCTCGATGGCAAGGCCCGGATGGCCTGGCGGCGTCTGGTGCCCGAGCTGGTGGAAGACGGACGCCTGGTCGAGGTGGAGGTCGAGGGTTGGGGCGCACCCGGCTACACGCTGCCCGACGTCCGCATTCCTCGGGCAGTCTCGGCGCGCGCCCTCCTCTCGCCCTTCGACGAGCTGGTCCGGTTTCTGGGTGAGCCGGTGTTCGACTTCGTCCAGCACCTCGCGCAGCAGCTCTACGTTCCCGCCGCCAAGCGGATGTACGGCTACTACGTCATGCCGTTCCTGCTGGGCGACCTTCTCGTTGCGCGGTGTGACCTGAAGGCCGACCGCGGCGGGCGCGCCCTTCTGGTGCAGAGCGCCTACGCCGAACTCGGTCACGATCCGAAGTCGGTCGCCGCCGAGCTCGCGCAAGAGCTGAAGCAGCTCCAGGCCTGGCTCGAGCTCGACCTGATCATCGTCGGCGACCGCGGAGACCTCGCCGCCCAGCTCAAGCGCGCCGTCGCCAGCCGCCGCGCTCCCGCCGCAAGCCATCTGGGCTGAAAATCCTCGTGAACCTCGCCGGCCTCGGTGATAGCCAGAGGGCCGTGCCGAGCGACACCGTCACGCTTCCTGAAGGCCCGCGGGGCGAGCGTGCCCGCGTCATTCTCGAGTTGATCGAGCAGGTTCGGGCCGAAGGTGCCGAACGAATGGACTTCGAGCAGCTCGACCGGATCGCGGTTCCGTTCGACGACCCGCCGCCCGTCGAGCAGAGGCAGCGGAACTGGCAGCAGATGGCCGATCGGATGGGCGGCGGCCGCGTGATCAGCGCCGAAGAACACGCTGACGACGAGATCCGGCTGCTCCTCGCGACCGACGACGGCCGGCGCTGGCAACTCCATGTCGGGGTCGAGACCAGCCCGCCCCACCGCATCGAGTGGTTCATGCACCGCGCGGCCCTGCCGGAGGGTGTCGTGGTGCGGGATGCCGATTCGGACGACGCCGAGGGGCTCGAGGCCCTTGAGCGGGCCGAACCGATCGTCGTCGGCGACCGCGCCCTCTGGGTCGAGCGCACGAACTTCTTCGACTGCTGCCGCCTCATGGCCGACTCCATGTATGTCGTGGCCGACGACGGGGGCCGGGTCGTCGCCGGCATGGGCGGCGGCAAGCACGCCGCACGGATCGGTGGTGTCCACTACCGGATGGGATACGCCCACCACCTCCGCATCCACCGCGACCAGCAGGGCCGCGGCATCTGGGCCCACCTCGCCGACGCGTGGTACGAGCGCTACCCGATGGGTGATGCCCTCGACTGTAGCTACGGATACGTCGCCCGCAACAACGAGGTGATGCAACGCGCGTGGCGCGACATGGACAACAAGTGGCCCCTCGGTCCCAGCCGATTCCTCCTCGAGTGCCAGCCCGACGCCGGACACTCCGCCGAGTCCGGCGCGGCGCGCCCGGCGACCGAGGACGACATCCCGCTCGTCATCGACGTCCTCAACGCCTGCCACGACGACGAGGAGGTGTGGGCGCCTCACACGGTCGAGTCGTTCACCGAACGGGTCACTCGCGCGCCCGACCTCTACGGCATTGGCGACGTGTTCATCGCCCCGGACGGAGCGGCCGTCGTCGGCGCGTGGCCCGCGGGCACGAGCGCCGTCACGGTCATCCGCACGCCCGATGGCGAGCGACGCCAGCGGCGTGCGCTTGCCGCCGACCACGGGTTCCGCCCCGGCCACGAGGCCGCGTACGCCGCTCTCCTCCGTGAGTCGTGCGCCCGACTGGGACGCGCCGGCCTCACTCACCTCGTCGTCTACTCGCATCCCCGCTCGCCCGGCTGGTCGACACTCGAGGCGATGGCCGTCGACCGTGAGGACTTCGACTACTGGACCCCGCAGATCCCGGTGCCGGACCGCGCCGCCACCGCAGGCGTCTACGTCGACCCGATCTACTTCTGAGCGGGCGCGGGCTTCTCGGCGCGCAGCCAGAACCGCTGTTGGGCCACCTCGATCGGGCGACCGTGGAGACGGGCGAGCGCGTCGCGGTGCTCGTCGATCGTGAAGCCCGGGACCGCCCACGGGATCTGCCGCAGGTAGCGGGCGAACACGCCGACGTCGCCAAAGGTGATCCGCTCCACGCCCTGTTCGTACTCCAGCACGTCGAGTCCCGCCTCGGCCACCTGCTCGAGGGCCAGCGGCAGTTCGAACTCGACCACCTCGGGCACCGGAAGACCGAGCAACGCGCAGAACACATCCGTCGCGGTGCCCGCCTGCTGGGTCAGGAACTGGCCGCCCGGACGCAGCACCCGTGCGACCTCGGCGGCGAGGTAGGACTCGTGGCGGTTCAGGACCACGTCGAAGGCGGCGTCGGGGAAGGGGAGCCGCCCCGAAGATGACCGTCCCTCGACCTGCTCGTGGTTGTCGACGGCGCCCTCGCTATGGGCAACCGGGATGTTCAGCGCGCTGAGGCGTCGTGCTGCGACCGGCACGTTGGGCGGCCACGACTCGGTGGCGACTGTGAAGGCGGCGTGGTGCGGAACCGAGGACAGCCACTCCCCGCCGCCGGTTCCCATGTCGAGACCGCGCGCCACACCTGCGAGCGCGTCGCCTGCGAGGGTGGTGAAGTCCCACGGCGGCGGGACCGTTTCAGCGCGGCCCTTCATCCATCCGAAGCTCCACCCGTCGACCGAGGCGCCGGCAGCCTCGGCCAGCAGTTCGTCACAGTCGCGCATAGGAGGTGTCGTCATGGTCCCAACCGTGGCTCACTTCAGAAGGCCGTGGCCTCGCAAGGTCTGCTCTAGCTCGGCGGACGTACGGAACCGGTAGGCCGTCATCCCGCAGGACCGGGCGGCGGCGACGTGGGCTTCGGTGTCGTCGACGAAGACGACCGAGTCCGGCTTGGCGCCCATCCGCTCGCACACGATCTCGAACACGGTTGGGTCGGGTTTGGCGACACCGAGCTCACAGGTGTTGAAGATCCAGTCGAACTCCTCGGTCAGCCCGAGCTGAGCGAGGTGGTCGGCGAGCCGAGTCGTCGCGTTCGTCAAGACGCCGACGGGAGAGTGCTGCCGCACCCGACGAACGAGTTCCAGCACCTCGGCGTTGACCACACCGGGAAACGTCGCAGTCGCCGCGAGCCTCTCGGTGTGGTCGCCGCCCCATGTCTCCGCGAGCAGCGCGGCGGCCTCGCCGCGCCACTCCTCGTCGGTGATAGCGCCGGTCACCGCCCGCCCGACCAGCGCAGGATCGAACAGTGCCTTCCGGACCGCCTCTATCGGCACCGGGTAGCCGGCCCAATCGTTGCCATCGGTCGGCCAGTTGCGAACGACGCCGTCAAGGTCGTCCAGGAACACGTACTCCACGGAGCCGAAAGCTAGAGCACGGCTACGTCACAAACGCCGTTAGAGGGGGACAGCGTGCCGGGGGCGAAGGGTGCGCCAGAGGCGGAGCAGGCCGAGCATCGCACCCGCGACGATGAGTCCCCATCCGGTGAGGTAGGTCATCACCGCGAGGTACCACGGGAACCAGTCGAGGTCGGGCCCGTACTCGGCGGCGACGCCCATCCCCACCAGCACGAGCGCTCCGGCCAGCATGACGCGCCACCACGAGCCGGCTACCCCAACGACGGCCTCGTTGTAGGCACGCCTCGAGGACAGGTACATCGCGACGGCCCCCGCGAGGGCGAGGGGCACGAGCAGAACGACAAACCTGCCGAAGCCGATGGCGGCGAAGGCGGCGAGCACGGGTAGCGCCAGCATGGCGACAGTTCGAAGACGAGAGCGCTGCATCAAGGTGACCTCCACTTGTTGGACTGGGATTGAGACGAGGAGGTCGGTCAGCGCCCGCCCCCACCCCCGCGCGGCGCCGCGTTCGCGGACATCGTCACGGAAGAACTGAACGAGAGCGTCTCCGTAGCTACGGCGAAACTCCCGTGGGTACAGCCCGATGAGCGCGCGGTAGCCGCGTTCGTGTCCCGCCGAGGACCTGTTCATCCCACGGTTCCGAAGCCCGGGCGCAGCTTTTGCGCGCGATGCAACAGCGTGCGGAGCCGGGCCACCTCGGCCGCGGCGGCGCGCTCGCCTCCTGCAGTGAGCCGGTAGTAGCGGCGCCGCTCGTCGTCGCCGCCTGCGTGTATGTCGGTGACTTCTTCGATGAGGCCGTCGCTGAGGAGGCGCTTGATCGTGCCGTACAAGGTGCCGGCTCCCATCCGCACGGTCCCGTCGCTAAGCGCCTCAGCCTCCTGCATGATGGCGTAGCCGTGCTTGTCGCCGCTGAGCAGCGCGAGCAGAACATGGAGTGATGCCGCGGGTAGCTGTCCTCGGCCCATGTATCGGAGTGTGATATATCGGAGTTCGCGAGTCAATGGCTTTCTTGGACGTTCCCAAAGTGAAGACGCGGTGATGGCTCCATCGCTGAGCGACCAGCAATATGGGGGCATGGGATGGCTGCGATCGTTGCTGGTGCTCGTGGTGCTAGTGCTGTTCGTGCTGACGGCGGCGTGCAACGGCGACGGCGGCTCAGACAGCGGCAGCGCCAGCACCACTACCACCACCGCCACCGGCCTCGGCGACGGGTGGACGGCGAGAGCGGAGGCACCTCTGGCGGTTACCGAGGTGGCGGCGGCCGCCTTCGGGGGCGAGCTGTGGGCGGTCGGCGGCCTCACCGCGGACGGCGACGTGTCGACGGCCGTGCAGGTGTATGACCCCGCGGCCGACTCGTGGCGGGCCGGCCCCGAACTTCCCGATCCGCTGCACCATGCCGCCCTCGTCGCCACCGACAGCCAACTCGTGGTCGCCGGCGGCTACCGCACCGCCCGCTTCGATCCGGTCGCCGACGTGCTGGTGCTCGACGCCGAGTCGGGGGCGTGGCGTTCGGGCCCCGCCTTGCCGGAACCCCGTGGCGCGGGCGCGGCCGCGTGGGACGGCGCCCGCATCGTCTACGGCGGTGGCGTCGGTCCCGACGGCCTTGCCGGCGACGTGCTCGCCTTGGAGGACACGACCGACGGCGGCAGCTGGTCTCGGGTAGGCGCGCTGTCGATCGCCCGCGACCACCTGGCGGCCGCGAGCGACGGTACGGGCACCGTCTGGTTCCTCGGCGGACGAGAGAACAGCCTCGAACGCAACCTCGGCACCGTCGACGTCGTAACCGCCGGCGGCATCGAGGAAGGGACGCCGATCCCGACGCCCCGTGGCGGCGTCGCCGCCTTCTTCAACGCCGCGCTCGGCGCGTGCCTGGCCGGTGGGGAAGAACCGACCGGCACCTTCGACGAGGTGGAGTGCAGCGGGCCCCAGGGCACCACGACGTCGCTTCCCCCTCTGACCGAGGCCCGGCATGGCCTCGGCGCGGCAGTGATCGACGGAGTCGTCTACGTCGTCTTTGGCGGGACCGAGCCCGGCCTCACCGTGAGCGCCACGATCGAGTCCCTCGAGCTGCCGGCCGAGTGACGCCCGCGACGGCTCGGCGTCCGTTCTGGCACCGGAATCCCGCCAGATTTGGCGGGATTCCGGTGCCAGTTCGCTCGGCGTCTAGAGGGTTGCCGACCAGGCTTCGAGCAGTGCTCGCACCGTCGGGATGCGGTCGCCGGGATCCGGCCGGCAGGCTGCCATCGCCACGTCGAACTGCGCATCGCTTCCCCTGAACGCGGCGCGGTCAGCCGGTGCCTTGCGTGCGCACGCGAGATATACGAGGGCCATCCGGCCGAGGGTGTAGACGGTCGCTCGCTCGTCGATCGTGGCGCCTCGGGTGAACTCTTCCGGCGGCATGTACGACGACGAGCCCAGTTGCCGGTCGGCCTCGAGCACATACGGCCCTGGTTGGTAGTGGTCGAGGTCGATGAGGGCGACCCGGCGGCGCTCGAAGTCGTAGAGCACGCAGCCGTCGTAGAGGTCGACCGCCACGAAGCCGGCGTCGACCACCGCCACGTGGGCTTCGATCAGTTGCTGAACGGCCCGGGCGAGCTCATTGGGCGGCAGGCGCAGGAACCGTTGATACGTGGAGCCGGCCTCGCCCGCCGGCACCACGCTCTTGTCGTACGCGTCGGCGAGGATCTCGCCGCGTCCCCACTCCTCGACGAGGGCGAGCGCGCCCGGACCCTTGATGTGGTGAGTCACCGTCGGGATGGTCTCGTGTGTGACGGCGGCGTGGAATCGGAGGGCGGATCGCAGCCAGCCGATGGCCTCCGTATCGGCGGCGTACTTGATGATGTGGCGCTCGCCGTCGGCCTCGACGCCGAGGACAGGTGAACGAGAGTCCTTCCGGTCGCCGAAGCGGCGCACGACGCGCCAGCCCGACGACGCCAGGAAGT
>CAZWDB010000158.1:0-8326 GCA_964632885.1 uncultured Acidimicrobiales bacterium
CTTTCGGACACAGGAACCTGAATCCTGCGCGTCTGCCAATTCCGCCACTCGCCCGAGCGACGGGCAGCAGGGTACCTGATCGCCCGTAGCGCCCGGACCGGCCGAACTTGAGGCAATAACGATCGGAATCCGATCGTTATTGCCTCAAGTTCGCAGGTCGAAGGCCACCACGGTGCCCGACTCGATGAGCTCCCAGTCGCTGCTGTCGAACCGGTCGTTCACCAGGCGGCGAGCCCGGGTGTCCTCGGCCTCGTCGATGACCAGACGGGCCTTGGCCTCGATGACCTGGCCGTCTTTCCCCCACACCTCGACACCCGGGTAGGTGAGGAAGTTCTTGACCCACTGGGCGTTGGTGCCGACCGCCTCGATCAGATACAGGGTGTCGCCGTCGCCTGCGTACGGGATCCACCACTTGTCGCGCCGCTCGCCCGTCTTTCGGCCGATGGTGCAGAAGTGGATCGTTGTCTCCTCGTTCAGCGGGGTGAAGACCCCGTCCTTCGGTCGATCCGCGGTGGCGGCCTGTTCGCGCTGGCTCCGAGCCGCTGCCACCCGTTCCTCCAAGAGGCGCCGCAGCGGTGGTTTCCTCGCCAAGTCGTCCTCCTGGGTGTCGTTCGCCCCAAATCCCCCGTTGGGACGGTTCGAAAACCCTACCCCGCTACCTCGCCTCCCGGCGCCAGACGAGTCTGAGGCCGGACCACGTGCTGTCGATCGCGCACACTTTGGTGTCGACGAGGCCGAGCGGCAGCACTACCTCCCGGACGACGTCCTCCGTCATGTCAGTGGTGACTCGCGACGTTCGCTTCGGCCACGCCACCCACATGGCCCGGTCGGGGTGGATCGTCGACGCGAGCGACGCCGCTCGGCGCGTGAGCTCCACGCGGCGGGTGACGAACAGAATCACGACGTGGGCGCGCCCGCGGGCCGCGTGCTTGATGTTCACAGCGTCGGGGAGGGGTTCGAGGAGGCTGACCAGGCCGTCGGGCGCGTTGAGGAGCATGACGGTCATGCCTGGGGTGATGCCGAGCTTGGTGGCGAGCGGTTGTCCCGAGTACCCGGAGGTCACGAGGCTTCCTCGTTGATTCGGCGCAGCAGCGTGTCGACGACGTCGGGGCCGGCATCGTGTTGCACGAAATGGGCCGCGCCCGCGATGCCGTCGACGGTCGTGCCCGGGATCCGGCTCGCCCACTCCCGCGCCCACTCGATCGTGAAGATCGCGTCGGCGTCGCCGAAGATCAGGTGGGCCGGCTTGTCCCAGCGCGTGAGTGCGTCGAAGCACCGCATCTGATCGGTCCTGTTCCCCTCCTCGGGCTGGGCGAACGGCAGCAGCCACGGGAAGCGCCGTGCCCCGGCCTTCGACTCGTAGTTGGGGAACGGCGCGTCGTAGGCGCGGGCCGCGGCGTCGCGGTCGTGGCCGTCGCGGCGGAGGTTGCCCGACACGATGCGGCCGACCGGCATGTCACCTCCCATCTGATCGGGATCCTGGGAGGCCTCCCTCCAGAACCGGATGGTGTCGGTGTAGGTGTAGCCGTCGTGGTGCAGCCAGGTGTTGAGGATCGCAAGCCGCGCGAACCGCTCGGGCATGTCGACCGCGTGACGCAGCCCGATCGGCCCGCCCCAGTCCTGGCAAACGAGGGTCATGTCCCGAAGGTCGAGCTCGGTGATCACGAAGCGTATGGACTCGACATGGCGTTCGATCACGTACCACGACTCGTCGGTGACCTTGTCGCTCCGGCCGAAGCCGACGTAGTCGGGCGCGATGCACCGGTAGCCGGCTTCTACTAGCGGCGGGATCATCGAGTGGTACAGGTATGCCCACGTCGGCTCTCCGTGGAGCAGCAGCATCACCGGTGCCTCGCGTGGTCCCTCATCGAGGTAGTGCAGGCGCAGGCCGTCCCAGTCGAGGTAGCGGGGCTCGAAGTCGTATTCCGTCAGCCTGGTGAAGCGCTCGTCGGGTGTGCGGAAGACGTCAGCGGTGGAGGTCATCAGCCATCACCTTTTCATGTCGGGAACCGCAGCGCCGCGTCCGTCGTCCAAACTGACGATGACTGCGCGACTCCCAGGGGGAACCATGCGAAGACTGGCGGGACTGGCTGCAGCGGGTGCCATCGTGCTCTCGGCCTGCACACCCGTGACCCGGCCGACCGACGAGCTCGTCGGTCCGGCGCTCGATCTCGGACGAGGGCGACTCGAGCTGGCCGCCTCGCTCCAGTCCTTCGCCGAGTGCGGCGAAGTCCTTGACTACTTCCAGGACTCTGCCACCGAGATGGGCGCGGCGTTCGCATTCGGAGGTATGGGCGGAGTGGCCTCCACCACACTCGACGGGTTCGCCGTCGAGGAGCGCGCGATGGCCGCAGGAGACGCGGCTGAGGGGGCGCCGGCATCGTCAGCGCCCACCACGGCCGCTCCCCAGGCGGGAGTCGACTACTCCACCACCAACGTCCAGGAGGCGGGTGTCGACGAACCCGACATCGTCAAGACCGACGGCAGCCTCATCGTGGCGGTGGCCCGCAACACGCTCCATGTCGTTGACGCGACCGGTGACGTACCGGAACTGCGGGGTTCACTCCCGCTGGGCGACGGCCGCTCCTATGGCGGCGAGATCTTCCTGGCGGGTGATCGCGTCCTCGTTGTTGCCAACGGTTGGCGGGACGACGCCGGCGCGACCCGGCCGCGAGATCGCCGGGAGTCCGGCGACATCGCGGGACCGGTTCCGATCGGTGGATCGGTGGCAGTTCTCACGAGCGTCGACATCTCCGATCCGACCTCACCTAAGGTCGAGAGTCGCAAGGAGCTCGACGGTGAGTACGTGACGGCGCGTCTCGTCGACGGCATCGCACGCGTGGTCCTCCGTTCGACGCCGCAGTTCCACATCCAGCCGCTCCCGGGTGCCGAGACGCAAGCGCAGGTCCGGGACCAGGTACGTACCGCGGTGGCCGCTACCGAGATCGACGACTGGCTGCCCTCGGTCCGCACCGATGACGGCCGGAGTGAGCCGCTCGTGGCGTGCGACGCTGTCAGCCGCCCACCCGAACCCTCGGGTGTCGGCACGGTGACGGTCCTCACCGTCGACACTGGCAAAGAGCTCGACATCGCCCACACCGCCAGCGTCGTCGCCGATGTCGGGACCGTGTACGCCTCGACCGCGGGGCTCTACATCGCGACCAACGGGTGGACCGATCCCCGCATCCTCGAGCGCCAAGCCGTAGAGGACGACGCCGAACTGCCCTTCTTCACGACCGAGCTCCACAAGTTCGACATCTCTGATCCCACCGTCACGTCCTACGTCGCGTCCGGACGAGTGCGGGGTCATCTGCTCAACCAATGGTCGCTGTCGGAGCACGCCGGCCACCTGCGAGTGGCGACGACGGAGTTTCCCGAGTCGTTCGGCCGGCCGGCGCCCGAGGCCCGGCAGTCGGAGTCCTTCGTGAGCGTGTTCCGTCAGGACGGCGACGTGCTCGACCAGGTCGGCCAGGTCGGCGAGCTTGGTCTCGACGAGCGCATCTTTGCTGTCCGCTACTTCGGTGACACCGGCTATGTGGTGACCTTCCGCCAGACCGATCCGCTCTATGTCCTCGACCTCTCCAATCCGGCGGCACCGACCGTTACAGGCGAGCTGAAGATCCTCGGCTACTCGGCCTATCTCCACCCCGTCGGCGACGGCATCCTGCTCGGCGTCGGCCAGGACGCAACCGAGGAGGGCAGGACGCTCGGGACGCAGCTCTCCCTGTTCGATGTGAGGGACGCCAAGAATCCGGATCGGATCCACCAGACCAGCCTCGGCGGGGCGAACTCGGCCGTGGAGTTCGACCACCGGGCGTTCCTGTGGTGGGCGACCGAGCAGCTTGCGGTGCTACCTCTCCAGATCCACGGGGGCCGGGGCTTGGCAGGCCCGACGACGCCAGAGGAGCGCACCTTCGTCGAGCCGGACGAGCCCGGCGAGCCGGACGAGCCCGCTCCGGACGCCATCGCCCCGAGCTCACCGCCTCCCCAGGACTTCTTCGCCGGGGCGGTCGGATTCACCGTGGACGCCTCGCCGGACGGCGGGTTCGCGGAGCGGGGCCGCCTGAGCCACGCCGGCCGCAACTCTGCGGAGCCGTTCCCGGCCGCGGTCACGCGGTCGCTCGTGATCGGTGACTCGCTCTACACCCTGTCCGAGGTCGGTCTCTTGGCGAGCGACCTCGCCACCTTCGGAGACCGCGGCTGGGTCAGCTTCTGAGCCGGCCAGTAGGGTGGCGGCTCGATGGTCGCCGCCACCCGGCCTCGCCCGCCGCGCGCCATCTCCGAGCGTCCGCGGCGACGGTTCCGTGTTCCGAGATGGTTCGTTGTTGCCGTCGTCCTCAGCATCGTCGCGCTCATGGTCAACTCGATCGTGGCGACGACGGGCGAAGGTCCCGATCACCGGCTGGCCTATGTCGACGAAGTGCGTCCCCATGTGGAGGAGTCGACACGCCAGGGCACCGCTGTCGGGGGGCTGCGCGACCAAGCTGCCTCGCTGGGGCGCACGGGTCTTCGGCGTCGCCTGGAGCGCATGTCGCGGGACGCCCGTCAGGTCGTCCGCGATGTGAGCGCTGAGAAGGTGCCTGCCGGGCTGCGCGAGTCGAGCCCGCTTCTCGTCGCGGCGGTGGTGGCGCGCGCTACCGCGGTGGAGCGCATGGCCGACGCGCTGACCGGCGCGCTCGGTCAGGGCCCGATAGATCGCTCCGTAGAGGCGCTCGTGGCCGTCGGGCAGGACTTGATGGTGGCCGACCGGGCCTATGTCCTGTTCGTCGAGTCGCTGCCAGAGAACCTGCGTGACGCTGCTCCGGAGTCCCGGTGGGTCGACGACGCCGACGAGTGGAGCTCATCCGAGGTCGCTGCCTTCGTGGCCGCACTGCGAGCCAGCGCGGCGCTGGCTCCCGTGCACGACGTCGCCCTGGTGACCGTTCGTGTCGACCCGTCTGCGGTGGGCCGGGAAGGTGAAGACCTCGTGTTGCCGACCGTCGAGGAACTTGCGTTGACGGCGGTCGTCGCCAACGTTGGGAACGAGGCTCAGCAGCGGGTGGCGGTAGAGGCGGTGGTGGTCTCAGCCGGCGGTATGGACGTGGCCCGGCAGTTCGTCGACCTCGAACCCGGGCAGCGGCTCGCGGTGCCGCTCACCCTCCGTCCGTCGCCGGTCGGGACGTTGAGCATCACCGTCCGCGTCCAGGTGGTCGACGGCGACCCGACTCCGGAGAACAACGCCGAGACGCTCACCTTCGTGATGCGCTGAGCCGCAGTGACGGGCTGGTCCCGGACCCGTACCGCCCGGTCCGGCTACCGGCTCATGCGGGCTCGTCCGGCTCGTCGGGTACGCCGGATGGCCCGCGGTTGGCGCGCCAGGCGGCCTCGGCCCGCTCCCGGACCTCCCGCAGGGGCAGGCCGGTTATGCGCGCCACCCGGGCGGCGTCGTCGTGTTCGGCCTTCCCCCGTCCCGGACTTACCTTGATCCGCACCGGAAGGCCCTCGACGTCGACCTCTTCGATCGCCCGCGCCGCCGGCCAGCGTTCCAGCGGAGCGCTCCGCACGCCGAGTGACCCCGTCTCCCTCGTAAGCAACGTCGCGAGCTGGCCGGCGAGGGCGGGATCGGCCAGAGCGCTCACCAGGTGGCCCGGTCTGCCCTTCTTCATCACGATCGGCGTCAGCCACGCGTCGTACGCGCCCGCCTCCAACAGGGCGGCCACCGCGTGGGCCAGGGTCTCACCGGTAGCGTCGTCGACGTTGGTCTCCAGGAGAACGATGGGCTGGCCCGTCCCAGGCCGGCCCTCCCGTGCCATCGCCGTGCCCACCACGACCTGAGTCGTGTTCGGCAGTCCATCGAGTTCGCGCGAGCCCGCGCCGAAGCCGGTGGAGAGAACCGTCATCGCAGGCATTGGCCCCCATCCGGTGACCAGCGCCGCCAGCAGCGCCGCGCCGGTTGGGGTGGTGAGCTCCGCGTTCACGTCCCGTCCGTAGGAGGGCGCCCCCCGCAGCAACTCCACGACAGCCGGCGGGGGATTGGGGAGCGCGCCGTGGGCCGACCGCACCATGCCAGTGCCCGTGGCGACCGCGCTGGAGTGAAGCTGGTCGACACCGAGCACTTCGAGCGCGGCGCAGGTTCCGACCACGTCGACTATCGCGTCGACTCCCCCGACCTCGTGGAAGTGCACCTGCGAGGGTGGTCGCCGGTGGAGGCGTCCCTCGGCTTCGGCGAGCGCCTGAAAGGTCGCCAGCGCCCGTTCGCACACCCGCGCCGGCAACCTGGCTTCCTCGATCATGCCGGCGATATGGGAGTGAGTGCGGACGATGCCGCGTTCCTCTACCTCGACCCGGGCGTGGGTCGCGGCGACACCAGCGCGAAGCACTGGTTCGGCCTCGAGCTGCCATCCGCCGATCGGAAGACGTTGCAGCATGCCGCGGACCTCGTCGAGGTCGGCGCCGGCGTCGATGAGCGAGCCCAGCGCCATGTCGCCTGCGATCCCAGCGAAGCAGTGGAACCAGGCGATGGTCGTCATACCGTCGGAGTCCTCACGGGAGGAGCCGCGCGACCGCGCACGCAGCACCGAAGCCATTGTCGATACCAACCACGGTGATGCCGGCCGCGCACGACGCCAGCATGCCGAGCAGCGCGGTCACGCCTTCGAGCGCCGCGCCGTAGCCGACGCTCGTCGGCACCGCGATGACCGGGGCGGGAGCGATGCCCCCGACGAAGCTCGGGAGGGCGCCCTCCATCCCGGCTACGACGACGATCGCGTCGGCGGTGGCGAGGTCGTCGACGGTGCCGAGGAGGCGGTGGATGCCCGCCACACCGCAGTCGGGAACGGATTGTGGGCGGAACCCGAAGGCCGTGAGCGCGGCGTTGCACTCTTCGGCGACGGGCAGATCCGCGGTGCCCGCGGTGATGATGAGCACCCGGCCGGTACGTTCGAGCGCCGGCCGCCACACGACTGTGGCCGCGTGGGTAGCTCCATGCGCCACGCCGTCGGGGTTGCGCTCGAGTGCAGCGGCCGCTTGGTCAGGGCTCGCCCTCGTGAGCAGCACCGGACCGTTCCCGCTCGACAACAGCTCGGCGACGATGGCGGCGCAGTGTTCGGGTGACTTCCCTGGTCCGTAGACCGCTTCGGGCAGGCGCTGCCTCAGGGCGCGGTGGTGGTCGATCCGGGCGAACCCGAGGTCGGCGAAGGGGAGCCGTCGCAGCCGCGCGACCGCGTCGTCGGCGTGCACCACGCCCGTGCGGACGTCGTCGAGGAGTTGTCGGAGGGCGGCTTCGTCCATTGTTGTCTTCTATCCTGCCCGGCCATGCGCCGGATCGCCTTTCTCGGCCCGCCGGGCACGTTCGGCGAAGAGGCCCTGCTCACCCAGGATGATCTGGAGGGAGCCGAGCACGTCCCGATGCGATCGATGCTCGATGTGCTCGAGGCAACCGAGGCGGGCACCGTCGACTACGGCTTTGTAGCCCTCGAGAACTCGATCGAGGGGCCGGTCACACCCGTGCTCGACCACCTCATCTTCGAAGGCGACCTCTTGATCCAGCGGGAGGTGGTGCTCCGGGTGAACCAGAACCTGATCGCCCCTCCCGGGACATCACTTGGCGATGTGCGGCGGGTGGTGTCCATCCCGCCCGCGCTCGAGCAGTGCCGTAACTTCATAGCGCGAGAGCTCCCGGACGCGGAGTTGCTCGCGTCGAACTCGACTGCCGAGGCAGTGCGTCACGTGGCCGAGGATCGTCCCGAGGGAACCGCAGCCATCGGCACGGCTCTCGCGGCGAAGCTTTACGGGCTCGACGTTCTCGCCTCTGACGTCGAGGACCACCCCGACAACTCCACCCGGTTCGTGCTCGTGGCGCGAGAGGGCATCCCCACGCCCACCGGCCACGACGTGACGTCGATCATCTGTTTCCAGCGCCAGGACAAGCCCGGCAACCTTCACCTCATCTCGGCCCAGTTCGCGGCGCGTGAGATCAACCTCACCAAGTTCGAGAGCCGGCCGACGAAACGAGGCCTCGGCGACTATTGCTTCGTCATCGACCTGGACGGTCACATCGACGACGAGGTCGTCGCCGACTGCCTTCGCAACCTTCACGCCGAGCTCGGATCGATCAAGTTTCTGGGCTCGTATCCGGCTGCCGGCGCCCATGGCGAGGTCCGCCGTCGTGAAATGGAACTCAAGTGGCGGGCGGCCGACGCCTGGATCGACGCCCTGCGCGCCCAGATCCACCGAACTTGAGGCAATAACGAACGGAATCCGTTCGTTATTGCCTCAAGTTCGGATGTGGAGTGAGCGGAGGGGGTGGGATTCGAACCCACGGGGCTTTCGCCCGCTCGCTTTCAAG
>CAZWDB010000159.1:0-5126 GCA_964632885.1 uncultured Acidimicrobiales bacterium
AACTCGGCCTTGTAGGTGGGCATGTCGACGTTCACCGGACAGTCGTTGGTGCAGCCTTTGCACGCGAGGCACAGGTCGAGTGCTTCAAAGACCTCCTTGCTGCGCCAGCCGTCGGTGATGACATCGCCCTGCAGCATCTCGAACAGGAGGCGAGCGCGTCCCCGCGTGGTGTGCTGCTCATCCCGCGTGACCATGAAGCTCGGGCACATCACGTCGACACTGTCTGTGCGACGGCACTTGCCGACTCCCACGCACCGCAGCGCGGCGTGGGCGAAGTCGCCGCCGTCGGCGGGATAGCTGAACTTCACCGGCGTCCGCCGGGGGTTGTAGTCCGCGCCGAGACGCAGGTTCTCGTCGAGCGGATACGCGTCGACGACCTTGCCCGGATTCATCTTGTTGCTGGGATCCCAGATGGCCTTGAACTCGCGAAACGCCTGCACCAACTCCTCGCCGAACATCTTCGGAAGGAGCTCACCGCGCTGCTGACCGTCGCCGTGCTCGCCGGACAGGGATCCGCCATAGGAGACGACAAGGTCGGCCGACTCCTCGAGGAAAGCGCGGTATTTGCGGACACCCTCGGCGCTGCGCAGGTCGAAGTTGATTCGCGAGTGAAGGCAGCCGTCGCCGAGGTGGCCGTACATGGCGCCGTCATATCCGTACTTGTCGTACAGAGCGCGGCTGTCACGCAAGTAGGAGGCCACATCTTCGGGCGCAACGGCCGCGTCCTCCCACCCCGGCCAGTAGTCACCACCGTTGGGGGGAAACGACGTGGACCCGACACCGGCTTCGCGCAACTTCCAGAGACGCTGGGCCTGCACTGGGTCCTCGAAGAGCGCAAACCCCGTCGGCGGCTTAGCCGACTTTTCGAGCCGGGACGCGAGCGACCTCGCTTGCTCTTGGGCGGCGCCAAGCGAGTCACCGCCGAACTCCACCAAGACCCACGCCTGCCCGCGAGGAAGCGACTCCAACCCCTCTGGGTTCATGCCGAGAACCAGCTGGTTGCGGAAGAGCCGGTAGTCGATGGCCTCGCATGCGATGGGACGGCAATCGAGGATCTCCTCCAAGTTGTCGCCCACTGCGAAGATGTCGTCGTACCCGACCACGAGGAGGGCGCGGGCGGCGGGATGGTCGATCAGCGAGAGCGTGGCCTGCAACACGGTTACGCACGTCCCCTCCGTGCCGGTGAGGGCACGAGCGACGTGGAAACCTCGCTCCGGAAGGAGCTCGTCGAGGTTGTAGCCCGAGACCCTTCGGGGAATGTCGGGGAACCGCTGCCGGATCAGATCGGCGTAGCGGTCGCGAAGCTTCCGCATGTCGGCGTAGATCTGACCACGACGGCCGCCGCCGGCGACGATACGGTCGATCTCCTCCTCCGAGGTCGCTCCGACACGCATCGTCACCCCGTCGTAGGTGACGATGTCGAGTTCCTCAATGTTGTCGGAGGTGCGGGAACCGTTCCCGTAGAAGCGGGATTGCACGGAGTGCGTACCACAGGCGTTGTTGCCGATGTTGCCGCCGATCGTGCAGTAGGCAACTGTCGAGGGATCGGGTGCGAAGACGAGCCCATGCTCTCTCGCGCGGTCCGAGACTCGGCGGTTGATGGCTCCTGCCTGGCATGCGACGGTGCGGCCGTCGGCGTCGACCTCGCCGATCTCGTGCAGGTACTTCGAGAAGTCGATTACGACCGCGTGGTTGACGGCCTCGCCCGCAAGACTCGTGCCCGCGCCTCGCGACAGGATCGGTGCCCCGTACTCCTGACACACGCGGTGCACCGCCAACACGTCATCAATCGTGCGCGGGATGACAACGCCGATGGGCGGCTGCCGGAAGTTCGAGGCGTCGTTTGCGTAGAGGGCGCGCGAACCGGTGTCGAAGCGCACCTCGCCCGCCACCGCGCCCGACAGCGCCTGCTCGAGGTCGACAACGCCTGCGTCGGGCATACGGTGAAAGTAGCTCACGTCGTAGCCGTACTCGCCCGCTCAGCGCCGCATGAACTCCTGCAGCTTCTGCTTCACACCCTGCTTGACGACGCCGGGGCCCTCAGGATCGCCTTTGACCATCGACTGGAAGAGCTTCTTGGCCTCGTCCCACTCGATGTGAGGGGGGATGGGCGGCACGTTGGGAGACGTGACGGCGTCGACCACGATCGGTTGGGTGGATGCGACTGCCTGATCCCACGCCGGACCAACCTGCTCCGGCGTCTCGACCCGGATACCCGACAACCCGACGAGCCGTGCGAAGTCCGCATAGTTGAGAGAGGGCAATTCCTGGGAAGCCTCGAACATCGGATCGCCTTCCATGGCGCGCATCTCCCACGTCACCTGGTTGAGGTCGTGGTTGTTGAGCACCAACACGATGAGGCGGGGATCTGACCACTGCCGCCAGTACTTGGCGATCGTGAGCAGCTCGTTCATGCCGTTCATCTGCATGGCGCCGTCGCCTACGAGCGCGAAGACAGGCCGGTCGGGGTGGGCGAATTTAGCGCCGATGGCATAAGGGACCCCCGGCCCCATGGTGGCGAGCGTCCCCGAAAGCGACGCCCTCATTCCCTCGCGGATCTTCAGGTCGCGGGCGTACCAGTTGGCTGCCGACCCCGAGTCCGTCGTAATGATCGCGTTGTCGGGAAGCCGCGACGAGAGCTCCCAGAACACCCGTTGCGGATTGACGGGTTCAGCATCGAGCATCGCTCGCGACTCGACAACCCCCCACCACTCCTCGATCTCCGCCTTGAGCATCTCCTGCCACGAGCGGTCCGTCTTGCGCTCGAGCAGCGGAAGCAGCTTCTCCATCGTCGCCTTGGCGTCGCCGACGAGGTTCACCTCCATCGGGTAGCGAAGGCCGACCATCTTGGCGTCGAGTTCGATCTGGACGCCTCTCGCCTGATCCCAGTCGGGCAGGAATTGCCCGTACGGGAAGCTCGAACCGATCATCAGCAGCGTGTCGCAGCCGCTCATCATCACGTCGCTCGGCTTGGTACCCAGGAGGCCGATGGCGCCGGTTACGAGCGGGTTGTCGTCGGGCAGCACGTCCTTCCCGAGTAGCGCCTTGGCTGCGCAGGAACCAAGGGTGTCGGCGGCGGCGAGTACCTCGCCTGCGGTGCGTCGTGCGCCCTGGCCGACAAGGATCGCGACTCGTTCTCCGGAATTGAGCACGTCGGCGGCTCGACGGATCTCATCATCCGGCGGAGTCACGATCGGCTCGGCGTAGCCGATGCTGCTGGGCACCATCTTGAAGGCGTGGGCCGGCGGCTCATAGGCGAGGTCCTGCAGGTCTGCGGGCACGATCACGCATGTCGGCGTCCGCTCGGCGTGCGCGATCCGCATGGCGCGGTCGATGAGCATCGGAAACTGCTCGGGCGTCGACGCCATGTGCACGTAGGAACCCGCCACGTCCTTGAACAGGCTGACGAGATCGATCTCCTGCTGGTAGTTACCTCCCAGCGACGTACGGGCCTGCTGGCCGACGATCGCGACCACGCCCACGTGATCGAGCTTGGCGTCGTAGAGACCGTTGAGGAGGTGCACCGCGCCCGGGCCCGAGGTTGCGAGGCACACTCCCACCTTTGACTGGAACTTGGCGTACCCCGTGGCGTGGAACGCCGACATCTCCTCATGGCGCGACTGCACAAAGGGAGGCTGGTTGCCAGCCCGCTGCAGCGCGCTGAGAATCCCGTTGATGCCGTCGCCGGGATAGCCGAAGATCCTCTCGACGTCCCACTCGCGCAGCCGTTCAACGATCGCGTCTCCTACCGTCTTGGTGGCCATGGCGCAGGACCTACCCCGAACGCCCGCCGCTTCCCACGCGCTGCGGATAGTTACCGCCGTGAGAGGTTTGGGGTAGGAGGGGCCGGAAAATGGGAAGCCCGGACTCGTCACGCCAGAGCGAGGTGCTCGTCGGTGCCGGCTTCCTCGCTTCCTCCGCCGGCGCAGTCGGCCTCGCGACTGTCTACTGGAGGGGCGGGCAGCCACAGCTCGAGGGCCTGTTCCTCGCGATCGCCCTGGGTGGATTCGGCTTCGGCTTGGCGGTGTGGGCCAAGCAACTCCTGCCGGGTGGCGAGCACACCGCGCACCGGGAGCCGCTCACCTCGACCGAGGCAGACCGGCGGGCCTTCGCCGCCGACTTTGAGCACGGCGAACGCCCCGTAACCAGACGCAAGCTGCTGCTCACACTGATGACAGCCGCGGCCGCATCTATAGGCGTCGCCGCCCTCTTCCCGCTCCGATCGCTCGGACCTCGCCCCGGCCGGAAACCCTTCACCACTGCATGGGGCCCGGGAGTACGACTAGTAACCGAGACCGGCGCACCGGTCCACGTCGACCAGCTCGAGGTCGGCGGCGTGGTCACCGTCTTCCCGGAAGGCGACCAGAGTGCCGGCGACTCCCAGACCCTGCTCATCCGGCTCGAGGAGGGCGCTATCTCGCCCAGTCCCGGCCGGCAGGGTTGGACCCCGCAGGGATACGTCGCCTACTCGAAGGTCTGCACCCACGCCGGGTGCCCCGTCGGGCTCTATCGGCAGGAGACCGAGGAGCTGCTTTGTCCCTGCCATCAGTCGCTCTTCGACGTCGTCGACCACGCCCGACCCAGGTTCGGGCCCGCAACCCGTGCCCTCCCCCAGCTCCCACTCCGCGTCGACGACGACGGCTATCTCGTGGCCCGCGACGACTTTCCGGAACCGGTCGGTCCCGGATTCTGGGACATGGCGTGATCCGGCGAGCGGCCCGGTTCGTAGACGACCGATTGGCGGCAGCCAGCTTCGCACGTGAGGCGCTCGGCAAGGTCTTCCCAACCCACTTCTCCTTCCTCTTCGGAGAGATCGCCGCCTACAGCTTTCTCGTGTTGATGATCACCGGCGTCTACCTGACGTTCTTCTTCGACCCCAGCCTCGAGAAGGTGATCTATGACGGCTCGTACGCTCCGCTGCACGGCGTCGAGATGTCGGCCGCGTACCGCTCCGCGCTCGACATCAGCTTCGAGGTACGCGCCGGCCTCGTGATGCGGCAGATGCACCACTGGGCCGCGCTCGTCTTCCTCGGCGCAATCGTCCTGCACCTGGCACGGGTGTTCTTCACAGGAGCGTTTCGCCGGCCCCGGGAGATCAACTGGATGGTTGGCGTCACCATGCTGAT
>CAZWDB010000159.1:5226-8239 GCA_964632885.1 uncultured Acidimicrobiales bacterium
TCGACCGCGCTCTTCCTCTTCGTGCTGGCGGTCTTCGCCGCTCTCGGAGGGCTAGCTCAGATCAACCCGGTTTGGTTGTACGGACCGTACGAGCCCGCAACGGTCACCTCCGCTGCCCAACCCGACTGGTATGTCGGCTGGATCGAGGGTGCCCTCAGGCTGTTCCCACCGTGGGAGCTGCATCTGTTCGGCAAGCTGGTGGCCAACCCCTTCTTCCCGGGCGTGCTGCTCCCGGCGCTCACCTTCGGTGCGTTGTATGCATGGCCTTTCATCGAACGCCGGGTCACGCGCGACTACGACGAGCACCACGTCCTCGACCGCCCACGGGATCGTCCGGTACGCACCGCGATCGGCGTGGCGGCCCTCACCTTCTACGCCCTGCTGTTCATCGCGGGCGGCAACGACGTCCTCGCCCTCGCCTTCGATGTGCCCGTCACGACGATGGTGTGGGTGCTGCGAATCGCGGTTCTCATCCTTCCGGTCGCCGCAGGGACCTTCGCCTACAGGTGGTGCCGTGACCTCGCGATCTCGCGTGCCGCGATCGTCGTGGTCCTTGTGGGTCTGGCCGCCTCCCTCACGCTCGTACGCGGCGCCGATCGTGCCGGCGCCTCGCAACCCGAGGCGCAGCGCGCCTCGGGCGAGCAGCTGTGGCGCGGCGACTGCGCGGTGTGCCACGGTGCGCGTGGCAAGGGATCACCACGCGCTCCCGACATCACCAGGGCGGGCCTCGCATCCATCGACTTCCAGGTCTCGACCGGTCGCATGCCACTCGACGACCCCGACCAACCGACGGGTCGGCGACAGCCCGACTACGACCGGGCCGAGATCGACGCGATCGTCGAATATACGAGCGCGTTCGTGCAAGGACCCGACGTCCCCGACGTCGACCTCGCGGAAGCCGACGTTCCGAACGGAGCCACGCTCTACATGACGCACTGCGCCTCGTGCCACCAGACTGCCGGGGGTGGCGGCGTGCTCGCCTATGGCAAGGAGGCACCCGCGTTGCGCGCGTCGACGCCGGTGCAGGTTGTCGAAGCTATGCGGACCAGCCCCGGGCTCATGCCGAACTTCGGCGAAGACGCGATCGACGACGACGAAGCACGCGACATCGCCGCCTACGTCGACTACCTGCGGGATCCCCGCGATCCGGGCGGTCTGAGCCTGGGACGGCTCGGGCCCGTGCCCGAAGGCGCCGTCGCGATCGTGGTCGGCCTGGGCGCTCTCGTCATCGTCGCCCGCTGGCTCGGCACTCGGCGATCTACCTGAGCGCTCTCGTCATCGTCGCCCGCTGGCTCGGCACTCGGCGATCTACCTGAGCGCGAGCGCAAGACTTCGTCGTAGCTGGTCGTAGCTCCTCGTAACTGGTCGTCGCTCGCAGCCGCCGCCTCACGCTCGGCGGGCTGGACCCGCTTCGAGCCAGCGGACCAACTGCACCGACGCCACGAGCAGGTACAGGGCGCCACCAGGCACCCACATGATCGCCCCCCCCCAGCTGCTGATCGACCAGTGCGCCCGGCCCGGACGCGTAGAGCGGGCGCGGCGCGAGAGTTATCAGCGCGGCCATCGCGCCGCCCTGGAGCGCGGCGAGGAACACCAACCCGATGCCCAGTGCGGAGCGGGCACGCCATCGCACCCCGACGGCGACCCACCAGAAGAAGGCACCGGTCAAGAAGAGGGTCGTGTGCTCAACCACGTGCACCACTTCGTTGCCCGCCGCCGCCCGGTACAACGCGGGCACGTGCCACACCCAGAACGACACCCCGTGGGCGGCAACCGCCAGCAACCCCACCACCGGCGCAGACCGCCGAACTTGAGGCAATAACGCACGGCTTCCGTGCGTTATTGCCTCAAGTTCGGCAGGGACGGCCCACTGCGCGATCCGGATGGGCGTCGAGAGGACAATAAGCAAGGGGGCGACGACGCCAAGCAGCATGTGCTGGCCCATGTGGGCCGCAAAGGAGCGGGTGGTCAGCACTTCGAGAGGGGGCAGGAGCGCGACGGCGAGAGCACACCAACCGGTCGCGAACGCGGCAACCTGTCGCCTTGCCCAGCCACCCGTGCGCCGGCGCAGCCGCCACAGGCCCACTACATACACGGTGGCCCCCGCGGAGAGGACAAGCGGAACAACAGCTACCGGCACGGCGCCAGCACCAGGTTGGGAGCGCCCTCCAGCAGGATCAGCGCGAGGGAGGTGACACTGAACAACACGCCGAGGAAAGGCAAGAGGTGGCGCCGGCCGGTTGCGATCGCGACGGGGTCGGGGTCGGACCGCTGCATCCGCAATCCAAGGACCAATGCCGCCGCTGTCGGCAGGGCGGTCACGACCGTGAGCGCGTCGACCATCCAGCGGGCATCGTTCGCGCACGCGTACGGCACGAGCGCGGAGGCACCGCTGAGATGTATGAGCCAGAGAACGGGTCCCGCGGTGAGCACGAACCACAGCCGCAGTGTCACGCCAGGGTCACCGACAGATAGAGCGACGAGTACACGAATATCCACACGACGTCGACGAAGTGCCAGTACATCGCGGTGTTCTCGACCGCCAGATAGCTTCGCTCGTTGACGCGACCGCGCAGTGTGAGAACCAGCACAGCCAAGGTGGAACCCATCCCGACGAGTAGATGAAGGGTGTGGAGTCCGGTGATGGAGTAGAAGAGTGAGCCGTAGGCGTGGTCGGAGTACGTGTACTCCTTCCAGACCTTCACGTACTCCTCGGCATGTCCGACAAGGAAGAACGCGCCCATGACGAGGGCTGTGGTCAGGCCCCACAGCAGCTGACGGCGGTTGCCCCGCTCGATCCCTCTCTGCGCGAGGTGGATCGGGATGCTGCTGGCGAGCAGCACCACGCTCCGGATCCCCGACTTCACGAGTTCGGGATCCTTGACACCCTCCGGCGGCCATGCCGCGTTGTTGGCCCGGACAAAGAAGTAGGCGAACAGCAAGAGAGCGAAGATCATCCCTTCGGTGATGATCATGAAGACGGTGCCCCACCAGCCGAGCGCCCGACCCGAAG
>CAZWDB010000160.1:0-8225 GCA_964632885.1 uncultured Acidimicrobiales bacterium
CTTGAGGCAATAACGAACGAATTCCGTTCGTTATTGCCTCAAGTTCGGCGGGTGGAGAGAGGGTTGCGGAGCTAGGGGGCTAGGGGAGGGCGGGGGAGCCCTCGAATGGGCCGGGATCGCGGGGGCTGGGAATCATCGGCGCCCGCCACCCCATCGCCTCAGCCAGCCGCTCGGTGACGGTTCGCCACTCTCGCGGTTGCCAGCCCTCGGCTGCGTTGAGGACCTTGCCGTCCATGCCGACGTGCACGATGGCCGGCAGCCGCTCCAGCCCGAACTCTTTTACGGCCGTGCGGTCGGGGTCGGCGAAAGTGAGGACTTCTCGCGCCCAGGGTCCGAGGAAGAGCCGGCATTCGGCGTCGCCAGCCGTTACGAGCCAGGCGATCCGGCAGTCGGCATCCTGGAACACCGAGAGGATTTTGGCCGCGGTCTTCAAGAGCCATGCGCTCTCGTTGGTGTAGGGGTCGAGGGCGACGAAAACCAAGTGGAACGTGGTCAACCACTCCGCGAGGGTGTGAGCCTCGCCGTTGATCGGGCGCAGCTCGAGGTCGGTGGAGGGATCGCTTGCCACGGCGGCAGAAGGTACCGCAGCTACTCTCGGTGCTGCGAAGGCATCGGTTGACGCGCCGAAGGGTGGGCTCATGGACAAAGTGTGGCTGTTCCTGCACATCTTCTCTGCGATCGTCGGGTTCGGGACGGTATTTCTGAACGGCCTCTACGGCCAGCAGGCGAGGCGCCGGCAGGGCGCGGGCGGTCTCGCGATCGCGGAAGCGACCGAGTCGGTCGGCAAAGTCGCGTCGGTGTTCATCTACGCCGTCTTCGTGTTCGGCATCCTGCTCGTGTTGGAAGCCGACCATTTGTCCTTCGGCGATCCGTGGCTGAGCGCGTCAATGGGTCTGTACATCGTGGCGGTCGGGCTCTCGCACGGACTCCTCCTGCCGAACATCAAGAAGATGAACGCGTTGATGGCCGGACTCGTCGAGGCGGGCCCGCCACCCGAAGGCGCCGCCGGTCCGCCTCCGGAGGTGGCCGAGATCGAGCGCCGCGGTCGAACCGTCGGCTTCGTCAGCGGTGTCCTGAACCTCATGGTGGTCGTGATCCTGTACCTCATGGTCTGGCAGCCAGGCTGACCAGCACAGCCCACTCGGCATCGACGGAGCGGGCAGGTAGCGTCGAGCGGTGATGCCGCATCCGATCGAGCGCCTCCGGTACGTGGCCCGGGCAGGTGGAGCCGGCGCGTCCGTACTAGCCGAGGAGGCCGCGGCCGCGTTGGGACGATTCGCGTCCGACCCGGCCGCGCTCGTCACCGGCTGCCGCCGGCTCGTCGCGCGCAACCTCACCGTCGGACCCCTCTGGTGGCTCGCGGCTCGCGTACTCGCCGCGTCCGACCCGATGGCGGAGGCGGGACGGGCGGCGCGCGAGCTCGCGGGCGACCCGACCGGCCTGACTCTTGCGGGGCTTCTTCCCGACGGTGCCTCGGTGGTCGTGCTCGGTTGGCCCGAGCAGCTCGGAGATGCGCTCCGCAAGCGGGGTGACCTGGAAGTCCGCGTGGTCGATGTCCTCGGCGAAGGAAGTGCCTTCGTGCGGCGGCTCGAGATGCTCGAGGTCGACGCCATTGACGTGCGCGAGTCCGGGCTCGCCAGTGCGGTTTCCAACAGCGACCTTCTCCTGCTCGAGGCTGCCGCGCTCGGTCCCGACGGCTTCGTCGCCGTGGCCGGCTCGCATGCTGCGGCCGCCGTGGCGCGCGCCGCCGCCGTGCCTGTTTGGGTTGCCGCTGGTGTCGGCCGGGTGCTGCCTCGCCGGCTGTGGGACGCGCTGGTGTCGGAACTCGACGCCGAGGGCGACCCGTGGGACCTGGAGGAGGAGCTCGTCCCGATCGCGCTGGCTGACCAGGTCGTCGGCCCCGACGGTTGCCTTCCTGCCGCGGACGCCTACACCCGCGCTGACTGTCCGGTGAGTCCCGAGCTCCTGAAGCTCGGAACTTGAGGCAATAACGCACGGATTCCGTGCGTTATTGCCTCAAGTTCCGAGGCGGTAGCGTCGGGGCCATGGGTGACACAGTCGAATTCCCGAGCAACGGAACCACGGCCTCCGGTTACCTGGCCACGCCCTCGTCGGGCAGCGGAGCCGGGGTCCTCGTCCTTCAGGAGTGGTGGGGCCTGAACCCACAGATCAAAGGGGTGTGCGACCGCCTTGCCGAGGCAGGTTTCACCGCGCTCGCGCCTGACCTGTACCACGGAGAGCTGGCCGGCCACCAGGAGATGGACAAGGCCAACAAGCTGATGTCGGAGCTGCCGCCCGACCGCGCGGCTCGCGACATGGGCGCCGCGGTCGACTTCCTCCGTGGCCACGAAGCGGCCTCGGGAGAGACGGTCGGAGTCATCGGGTTCTGCATGGGCGGCATGCTGACGCTGCTAGTCGCGGCCCAGCAGGGCGACAAGGTCGGCGCGGCGGCGCCCTACTACGGCGCGCCACTGGGCGACAACGAACCGGACTGGTCGCGCCTGACCGCCAAGGTCGAGGGCCACATGGCCGGCAACGACACCTTCTTTCCCCCCGACGCGGTGCGTGCCCTCGAGTCGAAGCTGAAGGAGCAGGGCAAGGACGTCACCTTCCACTTCTACGAGGGCGCCGGTCATGCCTTCGCCAATGAGGAAGATGCTCTGGGCTCCTACAACAAGGACGCCGCGGACAAGGCATGGGAGCGCACCCTTGCCCTCTTCCGGGCCAACCTGGGCTGAGCCTGGGCCCGGCCTTGGATGACATCCCGGTCGAAGAGGTCGCAAAGCTCCCGCCCCCAGGTGCAGCGGCGCCTACGGCCATACGCTTCAGTCCCGATGACCGAGCCGTCACGTTTCTCCACAGCCCCGACGCGTCTCTCCGGCGCGAGCTCTACGCGGTCGACATAGCGACCGGCCAGCGCACCCAGGTTCTCCCACCAGGAGCGGGTGGCGACACGGAGGACAGCCTCACCCGAGAGGAGAAGCTCCGCCGGGAACGCCAGCGAGACCTCGGCGTGGGCGTGACGTCGTATCGATGGGCGGAGGACGGCGATCTGTTGATGGTGCCGCTCAGCGGTGCGGTCCACGTGAAGGATGGGCTCGCCGGACCGCTGCGAGAGCTCGTGGCCGCCGGGGACGATCCGATCATCGATCCCAAGCCGTCGCGGGACGGATCGGCCGTCGCTTTCGTGCGAGACGCCGAGCTCTACGTCGTCTCGGCCGCGGGCGGCAACCCGGTGCAGGTGACCGCGGGTGCCCGCGGCACCGGGCGCACCAACGGTCTGGCCGAGTTCATCGCCCAAGAGGAAATGGGCCGCTCGAGCGGCTACTGGTGGTGCCACGACGGCACCTACCTTGCTTTCGCCGAGGTCGATGAGTCCCACATCCCGGTGTTCCGAATCGCCCATCTCGGTGACGCGGTGCCCGCGGAGGAAGAGCATCGCTACCCGTTCGCGGGCGGCGAGAACGCCCACGTACGGCTGGGTGTCGTTCCGGCCACGGGCGGTAGCCCTGTGTGGCTCGATCTTGGCGGCTCCGACCGGTATCTGGCGCGCGTGCACTGGCTCCCCGACGGCGCGCTTGTGGCCGAGGTCTCCGACCGCGACCAACAGACACTCGAGCTTTACCGCTACGACCCGGCCACAGGACTCCGCACCGCGTTGCTCACCGAGACGAGCGACGTCTGGATCAACCTGCACGACGGCTTCCGGGCCCTCGACGACGGCTTCCTTTGGCTGAGCGAGCGGACCGGGTTCCGCCACCTCTACCAGTATGACGGCGCCGGCAACCTGATGCATCAGCTCACCGATGGCGACTGGCTCGTCGAGTCCGTCGCCGGCGTCGACGAGGAGGCCGGGCTGGTGTGGTTCACCGGGAGTCGGGAGGGCCCACGGGAACGACACCTCTACGCGGTCGCGCTCGACGGAGGACCGGTACTGCGCGTGACCCGCGAGCCCGGCACCCATCAGGTCGTGATCGACCACCGCCGCCGCCAGTTCGCAGACCTGCACAGCACGGCCGGACAGCCGCCGACTCTGACGGTGCGCGACCTCACGACCGGTGAGGTGACTTGCCGCGTGGCGGAGCCCGACGATCCCCGGCTGGATCGTCTTCCCCTCGAGGCTCCGGAGTTCGCCACCTTCTCGACGCGAGACGGCGTGAGCCTTCACGCCGCCATCTACGCGCCCGACCCGTCGAAGTTCGGTCCGGGTCCCTACCCGCTGATCGTGGCCACTTACGGAGGTCCTCACGTGCAGCTCGTCGTCGACGAGTGGCGACTCACCGCCGCGATGCGCGCTCAGCACCTGCGGAGCAAGGGGTTTCTTGTGGCGACCGTCGACAACCGGGGCAGCGCTCGCCGGGGCCTGGCTTTCGAGGGCGCCGTCCGCCGGAAACTGGGTCACGTCGAGGTGCAGGACCAGGTCGACGGCGTCCGGTGGCTCGTCGAACGCGGCCTCGCGGACCCGGACCGGGTTGGCATCTACGGCTGGAGCTACGGCGGCTACATGGCGCTGATGTGTCTTGCGCAGGCACCCGACGTATTCAAGGCGGCCGTGGCAGGGGCGCCGGTCACGCACTGGGACGGCTACGACACGCACTACACGGAGCGCTATATGGGGACGCCAAACGACAATCCCGGCGGCTACCTGCGCAGCAGCGTCATGCACCATGTCGAGGCGATACGAGGGCAGCTCCTCCTCGTCCACGGCCTCATCGACGAGAACGTGCACTTTCGCCACACCGCTCGGCTGGTGAACGCGCTCATCGCGGCACGCGTCCGCTACGAGCTCATGCTGTTTCCCGACGAACGCCACTCACCTCGACGGGAAGCCGACCGCATCTACATGGAGGAGCGCATCTCGGCCTTCCTGTCGGCCGCCCTGGGGGGGTGAGTGCCGCCGGCGTTGCGGTTGTCGCGCCGAGTTGGGTGCCGGTTACGATCCCTCCATGTCCGCACGCACCCGCGACCTTCCCCGCCGCTCCTGCCTGTCGGTGCCCGCATCCAGCGAACGGTTCCTCGCCAGAGGGCCTTCCGCCCCTGCCGACATGGTGTTCCTCGACATGGAGGACTCGGTGTCGCCGCTCGAGAAGGAACCCGCCCGAGCCAAGGCAGTCGACGCCATCAAGAACCAGGACTGGGGCGAGAAGATCCTGTGCGTCCGCATCAATGCGTGGGACACCGAGTGGACCGTCTACGACGTGATCGAGGTCGTAGGGAATGCGGGCACCCGCCTCGAGGAGGTGATGCTCCCGAAGGTGCAGTCGGCTTCGGAAGTCGTCGCCCTCGACCTCCTGTTGACCCAGGTAGAGCAGAAGGCCGGCCTGCCCGCAGGCCACATCGGCATCGAAGCCCAGATCGAGACGGCTCGAGGCCTGATCAACGTCGAGGAGATCTGTGCGGCGTCACCGCGACTGGAGACGATCATCCTCGGCCCGGTCGACATGTCGGCCTCGATGGAGATGCCTTCGCTCGCGGGCGGACTCCAGATTCCGGAGTACCCGGGCGACTACTTCCACTACGTCTTCACCAAGATCTTGATGGCCGGCCGCGCCAACGGCTTGCAGGTGATCGACGGCCCCTACGTCAGGGTTCGCGACCCTGAGGGCTTCCGTGACTTCGCCACCCGCGCCCAGATCCTGGGCTACGACGGGAAGTGGGCTCTGCACCCCGACCAGGTGACGATCCTCAACGAGGTCTTCTCGCCCACCCAGGAGCAGTTCGACAAGGCCCACGACGTTCTCGTCGCCTACGAGAAGGCGACAACCCAAGGCGACCGCCGCGGCGCTGTCATGTTCGGCGACGAGATGATCGACGAAGCATCGCGCAAGGTCGCGGTCAAGATCGTGACGAGGGGCGAGCGGGCCGGCATGACGCGGAGCGAACGCCCCGCCGAGTAATCAGGTGAGCGTCGACTGCGTGGTCCCCGCCCGCAACGAAGCCGCCACCGTCGCCACCGTCGTCGAAGCGTGCCGCGCATGCCAGTTCGTCCGCGACGTCATCGTGGTCGACGATGGTTCGACCGACGGCACGGTCGAGGCAGGTGCGGGCGCCGGTGCCAAGGTAATCCGGCGGGTCGCTGACGAGGGGTCGAAGGCCCACGCCATGGCGGAGGGTGTCACCGCGAGCGATGCCGACCATGTCCTGTTCGTCGACGCGGACTGTCTGGGGCTACGGCCGGAACACCTCGACGCCATTTGCCGGCCGGTGGTCGAAGGCGCCGCGACGATGTCGATCGGCACATTCGACTACGGCATGTGGAATCCCATCGTCCTGCGGTTCCCGCCGACGAGCGGGGAGCGGATCATCCCCCGGTGGGTCTTCGAGACGATTCCTCCGGAGAAGCTCGACGGCTACACGATCGAGTTGATGATCACCTATGCCGTCACTGAACGGCGGCTTACGACCGCCATCCAGGTGATGCGGGGCGTGACGCACCGCACCAAGCGCGACAAGTTCGGCCCGATCGTGGGCTGGCGGCTCTCGTGGCGGATGTTCTGGCAACTCGTGGGCGTCCTGCGGGTTGTCCGCGCCCGCAACTACATCTTCTATCTGCGGGACATGCAGGTCCTCCGCCCGGCCAACTTGAGGCAATAACGAACGGAATCCGTTCGTTATTGCCTCAAGTTCGTTCGATGAGGCGGCGGACGATCACGCGGAGCGCGAGGATCTCGTCGGCCCCCTCGAAGATCGACAGCACGCGGGCGTCCGTGAAGTACCTGCTCACGGGGAACTCCTCGGCGTAGCCCATGCCGCCGTGGAGTTGAAGCGCTTCTCGTGTGACCCACTCCGCCGCCCGGCACACATAGGCCTTCACCATCGACGCCTCAAGCGCACCTTCCCCCTTGGCCATCATCTTGGCGACCTGGTACATGAACTGGCGCGCCGAGGCGATTATCACCGCCATCCGGCCGAGCTTGGCGCGCGTGAGCTGGTAGTCGATGATCGGTCGCCCGAAGACGACACGGTTCGTCGCGTAGTCGTGGGCTGCCTCGTAGGCGGCCTGCATCACGCCGACCGCGCGGGCGGCGGTCTGAAGGCGCCCGTTCTCGAATCCTTCGAGGGTGAGGTAGAAGCCTCGGTCCGCGCCGTCGCTACCGCCGATGAGGTTGGCGCCCGGGACGCGCCAGCGGTCGAAGGAGATCTCGTAAGAGTGCATGCCGCGGTAGCCGATCGTGTCGATCGCCCGCCCCTCGATCTTCCCTCCGTCGTCCTGGGTGAATTCGAATCCGTGCCCCTCGCCGCGTGGTTTGGGCACGACGAAGAGGCTGAGCCCCCGGTGGCCGGCGCTCCGGTCGGGGTTCGTGCGGGCGAGGAGCATCAGGACATCGCTCCGCGCCGCGAACGTGCACCACGTCTTCACTCCGGTGATGAGCCAGTCGTCTCCGTCGGGCGATGCGGTCACCTTGAGGTTGGCTACGTCGGAGCCGAAGTCGGGTTCGGTCACCGCCACCGCGACCATCACCTCGCCGGTGGCGATGCGCGGCAACCACTCCCGCTTCTGCTCCTCGGTGCCGCCCCGTAGCAGCGCACGCGTGAGGATTTCGGGCCGGGTCAGAAGGGAGCCGCCGATGCCCAGCGAGCCGCGCGACAACTCCTCGGTGGCGACGACCATGCCCATGTAGTCGCTCTCGCCACCGGTTGCGAAGCCGCCGTACTCCTCCGGCACCGAGAGACCGAATCCGCCCAGTTCGGCCAAGCCGCTGATGATCTCCTCGGGCACATCGGCGTTGGTTCGGTGAACGTGCTCGGCATGGGGAGCGACCTTGTCGTCGGCGAACCGGCGGAACGTGTCGCGCACCATCTCGAAGTCGTCGTCGAGGTGGCGGGGTCCTTGCTCGCCGTGCAGAGCCGCGAGGTAGTCGGGGTCGCGGTAGGTGGTCACGAACGGAAGGGCACCGTCGAGCGCTCCGGGCGACATGCCCCACGCCGGCTCGCGTCCGACCGTCTTCGACATGAGGTCGTGCACTGAGTCGGCGACGAAAGCGCACGCAATGCGCGCCTCGGATTCACCCCGGGCGCCATGGTCGAGCACGGCACGGGCGTTCGCTACTGCCGCTCCCGCGTGGGCGAGGTCGTAGGCAACGACCTGGTGCTCGTCGAGGTCGGCGGAAGCGAGGTGCCGGGCCGCGCCGTCGACTACCGCGGACGCAAGCTCTACGGCAGCGCGGGCAGCTTCGACATCGGGAGCGACCATGACGGGGGAATCTAGGAACTCAAGGTGACGG
>CAZWDB010000161.1:0-8115 GCA_964632885.1 uncultured Acidimicrobiales bacterium
CCGGACGGTCGCCGCCGCCTGTCTGCGGTCGACCGAGTCCTCGAACGCGACGACCCACCTCGAACTTGAGGCAATAACGAACGGATTCCGTTCGCTATTGCCTCAAGTTCGGTCGACGGCGAGTGCGAAGTGCTCCTCGATACGCGCGATGAGGTCGTCTTCGGTCATTTCGCCGGTGTGTTCGGACAGGATGCGCCCGTCGGCGGAGATGAAGAACGTCGAGGGCATCCCGAAAATCCGGTACCGCTCGGCAACCTGACCGCGGGGATCGAACACCGACGGATACGTGACTCCGGTCTCCTCGAGCAACCCGATCGCACCCCTTCGCCCATCCTGGTGGTTCACGCCGAGGAACGCGACGCGTCCTTCCGTCGCCTCACTCACCCGCTGGAGGGCCGGCATCTCCTTCCGGCACGGGACGCACCACGACGCCCAGAAGTTGAGGACAACCGGCTTCCCCCGGAAGTCGGCGAAGTGGATGGTCTCGGACTCGTCGGTCAACGACGGCGTCGAGAAGTCGGGCGCGGGACGATCGTCGCCGTCTCCCGACTGTCCCGACTGCAAGGCGAGCCAGGCGACTGCTGCGACGGCAACCAGCACCACAGTGGTGACGATTCCGACCGTACGACGTCGCACGACCTCAAGTTACGCTGGACGCCTCATGCGGACGGACGTGAAGTCGAATGAGCCGTGCTGGTGCGGCAGCGGGAGAAAGTTCAAGCGTTGCCACAAGCTGAGCACCGAGCGGATCCGTCCTGGCCGGGTCTCCCCGATGCGCGCCGTGCCGCCCGAGATCGAACGTCCCCCGTATGCCGACACGGGCGAGGTTGTCCGGCGGTCTGAGCCGGTGGTCAAAACCCCCGAGCTGATCGAGCGGATGCGCGTCGCCGGCCGGATCGCGGCGGAGGTGCTGGAACGGGCGGGCGCGGCTGTGGCTCCCGGCGTCACGACGGACGAGATCGATGCGCTCGTGCACGACGATCTGATCCGGAACGGGGCCTATCCCAGCCCGCTCAACTACCACGGCTATCCGAAGTCGGTCTGCACCTCCGTCAACGAGGTGATCTGTCACGGGATCCCCGACGACCGCGCCCTCGTCGACGGCGACATCATCAACCTCGATGTCACCGCGTACATAGGAGGCGTGCACGGCGACAACAACGCCACGTTCTTCGTGGGCAACGTCGACGAAGCGTCCCGGCGCCTCGTCGAGGTCACCCGGCAGAGCCTCGAAGCGGGCATCGCCGCCGTCCGACCAGGCCGGCCGATCTCCGACATCGGCCGCGCCATCCAGGACGTCGCCGAACCTGCCGGGTACGGGGTGGTGCGCGCCTTCATCGGTCACGGCGTGGGCGAGCAGTTCCACACCGACCTACAGATCCCCCACTACTACGACCCCGCCTTCAGCCGGATCATGGAAGAGGGCATGACCTTCACGATCGAGCCGATGATCACCACCGGCACATGGCGGCACGTCATGTGGGACGACGGCTGGACCGCGGTCACCGCCGACGGAGGCCGGACGGCCCAGTTCGAGCACACGCTGGTCGTGACCGCGGACGGCGCCGAGATCCTCACCCGAACCTGACCGGCGGACGGGACCCCGCGCCGGCCGCGCTCGTTCGGCGCTCAGGTGCCGGTGAAGTTGGGCTTGCGCTTCTCGACGAAGGAACGGAATGACTCAGCGGCGTCGTTCGTCGCCTTCCGGGCGAAGGAAAGTCCGAACATCTCGTAGCGGAGCCCTTCGGTGAGGCCGACGTTCATGTTGTGCTGAATCACCCGCTTGGCTGATCGCATCGCTACCGGTGGCAGCAAGGCGATGTCGCGGGCGAGCTCGAGGGCCGCGGGGACGACGTCGTCGTCGGAGGGCACGAACCGGTCGAGCAACCCGAGGCGGTAGGCCTCTTCGGCGTCGACGCCGCGGCTCGTGAACACGAGATCGGCGGCCCGGCTGTAACCGACGATGCGCGGGAGAAACCAGCTCATCCCCGAGTCGGGCGAGAGGTTGCGTTCGAGGAACACCGTCTTGAAGCGAGCCGACGGGCCACCGATCCTCAGGTCGCATGCGAGCGCGAGGCTCATCCCCGCGCCCGCGGCGACGCCGTTCACGGCGGCGATCGTGGGCTTGTCGAGCTCGTACACGCTCGTCGCCTGGCGACCGACCCAGCCCATCTCGTCGAGCTTCTGGTTCTGGGACTGGGCGGACGGGTCCCGGCGGGCGGACTGCTCGCCGTTGCCCTCCTCCCGCCGGCGGCGACCGCTCAGGTCGGCGCCCGAGCTGAACCCGCGGCCCGTGCCGGTGAGCACGAGAGCACGGATCTCGTCGTCGTCACGCACCTCCGCGATCGCAGCGTGCAGCTCGCGCTGCAACTCCGCGCTGAGCGCGTTCAGCGTGTCGGGCCGGTTGAACCGCACCAGGGCGACGTGGTCATGGCGTTCCATCTCGAGCACCGGCTGGTCGGTCACTCGTCTCCCCCTTGTTCTCCTGGTTCGCCCGCGTCTCCGGCTTCGGCTTCGGCATCGGACGCGGGCTCGTTGGCCTCCGACGCTACCGGCGCGGCGAAGACTTCGCGTCTGATCGTGACGCCGCTCTCCCCGAAGCCCGCAACCGTGATGCGATCGAGCGCGTCGAGACGCCGGGTGATCGGGTCGAGATACAGCACCGACATGCTGATCGGCACTGCCTCGTCCTCCCGCCGGTCGAAGGCCCGCAGCCCGGCGCCGCCCGTCGACCCCTCGACCAGGAGAACCGAGCCGTCGTCGAAGACGCGCGATGCCACCCGATGGCGGTGCCCGGCCAGCATCAACGGCGCAGGCGTGAAGTCGAAGGTATGGAACTCCTCCACGACGGTCGGATCGTGCACGGCGAAAACGTGGACGGCGGGTGGCTCGGCCTCCTGTACCTGGAGGCGGACGCGGCGGGCGAAGAGGTGGAGGAACGCCTCGCCCGGATTGTCGTCGCCCCGCGTCTTGTCGGGAGTGAAGCGAGGATCACCGACGCCGAAGAACCTCACGCCCGCCACCGTGCGGGCAGTTCCGTCGAGAACCACGGCGTTGGGCTGCTCGGCAACGGCGCGCGCGGTCGCCCGCGAGTCGTGGTTGCCGCGGACGAAGACGTAGGGGGCGTCGAGGTCGCCGATCCGTTCTACGAACTGGGCCTCGAAAGAGGTGCCCCAGTCGTTGATGTCGCCAGTGTCAACGACCGCGTCGACCTCAAACTGCCGCACTACGGCCTGCATGGCATGGAACGCGCGCGGGTTGAGGTGGACGTCGCTCACATGGAGAACGCGGATCGACTGTGGTCCCGGGACGAACGCGTCGATGCCTTCGGCCGCTTCGTAGAGCCTTGACAGGTTCCGCACGATCGACGCCAGCTGCACGCGGTACTCGTCGAAGCGCGCCACCACGTCGCGCGCGTTGCCGATGGCCCGCGGGGCCAAGGTAAGCGCGCCGGTGTAGGTGGGCTCCGCGATGGCCCGCGGCTGCCATGTAGCGAACGCGCTGACCGCCGCGACGGCAGCCATCACCCCCGCCGTGGACGCGCCGATCACCGCGGACCGCACCGCGGGCCGCCGCAGGACCGCCACCGCGATCCCCCCGAGCAGGCCGGACAGCAAGCCCCGGACGGCCATCATCCCCAGAGCGTTCCGAGCCTCGGACCCCACCTCGTCCTCGAGGCCACCCAACTCGCGGGGATCATCGAGGTAGCGACGCGCCTCGTCGAGCCGGATCTCCTCCACCCGCACCTCGATGCGGAGGGGGCCGTCGTGGGTGTCCATCACGAGTGAACCGAGCGGGGCCAGCCGCACCACGGTGTCGCCGGTCCAGGCCAGCCGGGGCGCCACCGTCGCGTCGAACGGGCCGACCGGTACCTGAGCCCGTCCGCCGAGCAACACCCCGGCGAGCGCGCCGAGCACCGACAGCGCGACGAGCGCCACGTAGGGGCGCAGCCGTTCGATCACTCCGTCCCTCTTCCCCGAACTTGAGGCAATAACGAACGGAATCCGTTCGTTATTGCCTCAAGTTCGGTGGGGTCAGTAGGTCTGGGGGCCGGCGGGGTGGGCGAGCATCTCGGGCTTGAGCTCGACGGAACCGAGGCCGTGAAAGCCCTCGATGATCTGGGCCCGGCGGGGGTTGTCGACGAGGGCCCGGTCGAGTTCGTTGAGCGTGAGGGGGTAGTTGCCGGTGTTGGACAGCGACGCCGCCACGGCCCGGTCCCACAACCGGCCGACCACATCAGTGCCGGGATACTTCTTGCCGGAGTTCCCGATCCAGGTGCGGTCGCGCATCTCGGTGAGGCCGGTACGCAGATACTCGACATGAGGTGTCTCATCCTGACGGATGTAGGAAACGATGCGCGCCGCGTCGCCCTCGCCCGCAACCAGGTCGACGTCGGAGAGGACTTCCTCCGCCCAGGCGAAGGTGTGAAATGCCGAGATCTCGATCAGCAGGATCCGGATCATCCGCTGGGCGAGGGCGAGCAGGTCGGGATCGATGTCGGCCAGCAGCGCCATCTCCGGTTCGGGCGGCGCGTTCGACGGCGCCGCGCCCCGCCCCCCGAGCGAGGTTCGCTCGATGATCTCCTGCTCCTGCTCGGGTGAGAGGGGACGCTCGAAGGCGATGTCGCGCGTTGCGTACCACATCTGTTTGTGGCCGGCTTCCTCCTCGTAGCCGGCCTCGTCGCGCGCGTGGGCTTCGAGGAGACCACCGTCGAGGTGGGCCATCGCGGTGCCGCGCACGTCCTCGTCGAAGAAGCGCTGGATGTCGGAGACGGCCGAGTGCCGGATCATGGCACCGAAGCCCTCGACGGTTCCGACGCGCGTGAGAGTGGTGATGAGCGGCAACCGCACGCCCTCGCGCAACAGGTACTTCGCCTGGGGGACGTTGGGGTAGTGCTCGGGCCACGCGTCGAGCGGCATGTTCAGCAACTCGGTGCCGAAGGTCTCCTGGTGATGCTGTTGCCACGCCCCAATCGCGAGCCGCCGGAACCGCGTGCGGGGCGACACGTACCGCCCGTCTTCGTCATAGCCCCCGTGGCATCGCACGCCGCCTGCGAAGAGCGGCTCCGCGATGGCGGGATCAGCGAGGATCTCCTGCGCGCTGTAGTCGAGCTGGAGGTTGCTCATGTCATGCGACTCCTTCAGTCGAGGGTCGTTCGCCAGCGAGAACTTCGGTGAGCCAGTTGCGAGCGTCCTCGATGCTCTCGAGGGCGACTTGATGCTGCATCGGATACTCGCGGTAGACGACCGGCGCGCCGCGCGCCGCGAGCATCTGGGCGAGCTTCCGCCCGCGATGGGGCGGCACCATCGGATCGTAGAGCCCGTGCTGTACGAGGGCGGGAGGGAGGTCGTCGCCCACCGCGAGGGGAACCGCGGAGGTCTCCGGAAGGAATCCGCTCATCGCGATCGCTCCCGCCGGCCGGGCCCGCTCGGCCGAGGCGCGGTACACGAGCGCGGCCGCCATCGCCGCGCCTTGGGAGAAGCCGGCGACGATCGCATCGTGGCGCGCCAGCCCGTGGGTATCGCACGCGGCATCGAGGGTCGCGTCGAGAAGGTCGAGCGCGGCGCCGAACGCGGCCGGGTCGCGCCCGTTCGGCCCGATCGGGAACCACGCAAAACCGGGCGGGGCGGCGTAAGGGCCGCGCGGCAGCACGGTGAGGAAACGTCCGTCGGGATCGAGGTGGGGCAGCAACCCGGCGAGGTCGTTCTCGTCGGTGCCGAGGCCGTGCACGAGCAGCAGGATCCGCTCGGCCGCCCTCCCCCGCTCGATCCGCGTCGTCAGCTCCTGTGTCATTCGAGGGTCTAATAGTTAGACTTCGGGGCCAGAGAGCACAAGTCAACCGGTACAGCTCAACCAGACAGCTCAACCGAGCACGAGTGAACAGCAAGTCCAGAGGGGGGACATGAGCCAGACGACCACACCGCCCGTCAGTGAGCGGAGGCAGATGGCCACGGTAGGAATGGGACTGGCGTGGCACGCCCAGCAGACGCCCGATCGGCGTGCCATCGCGTCCGACGCCGGCAACCGCACGTTCGCGGAACTGAACGCGCACGCCAACCAGCTGGCCCGGGCAGTCCGTCGCCGAGGCGTCGGCAAGGGCGACAGCCTCGGACTGGTGTGCTCGAACCGACCCGAGTTCCCCGAGACGCTCAACGCCGGCCTTCGCTCCGGCTTGCGGAGCACACCTATCAACTGGCACCTGACGGGCGAAGAGATCGCCTACATCCTCAACGACTGCGAAGCCAAGGTGTTCGTGGCCGATGCCCGGTTCGCCGATGCCTGCGCCGAGGCTGCGAAGGCCGCGCCCGGGCTCGTCGCCAAGTTCGCCATCGGCGGATCGATCGAGGGATTCGAAAGCTACGAGGAAGCCCTGGCCGCCGAGTCCGGCGACGACATCGACGACCCCGTGCTCGGACGCCAGATGCTCTACACCTCGGGCACCACCGGACGCCCCAAGGGAGTGAACCGACCGGCCGCGGGCATCGCCGCCGACCCCGATACCCCGGCGGGGCGGGACCGCACGCGCGAACAGAGTGGCGACACGCCTGCGCCCGCCGAGCAGCCCGGCGCCTACCACGACGGCGACGTCCACCTCTGCACCGGCCCCGCATACCACGCCGCGCCGCTCGGCATCTCGCTTAACCGGCCCCTCGCCGCGGGCGCCACGGTCGTGTTCATGGACGGATGGTCACCCGAGGAGACCCTGCGGCTCATCCAGGAGCACAACGTCACCCACAGCCACATGGTCGCCACCATGTTCCACCGCCTGCTGGGCCTGCCCGACGACGTGAAGAAGAAGTACGACACGTCATCGCTTCGCTATGTGGTCCATGGCGCGGCGCCGTGCCCGGTCGAGGTGAAGAAGGCGATGATCGAGTGGTGGGGCCCGGTCATCTACGAGTACTACGCCGCCACCGAGGGCGGGGGCACCTCCGTCGGTCCTGAGGACTGGATGAAGAAGCCGGGCACCGTCGGCCGGCCGCGCGGCAACCAGGTGGTCGAGGTTTGGGACAACGACGGCAACAAGTGCCCGCCCGGCGAGATCGGCACCGTCTACATCAAGGCGCCCGAGCGCGGCCGCTTCGAGTACTACAAGGACCCCGACAAGACCGCGAGCGCCTACAAGGGCAACTACTTCACCCTCGGCGACATGGGGTACTTCGACGAGGACGGCGACCTGTTCCTCACCGGCCGCACGGCAGAGCTGATCATCTCGGGTGGTGTGAACATCTATCCGGCCGAGGTCGACGCCGTGCTGCTCCAGCATCCTGCCGTCGACGACGTCGCAACCGTTGGAGCACCCAACGAGGACTGGGGCGAGGAGGTGCGCTCGGTTGTCCAGCTCAAAGACGGCATCGAGGCCTCCGACGAGCTCGCGACCGAGCTGATGGAGTTCGCCCGGGAGCGTCTGGCCCACTACAAGTGCCCGCGCTCGATCGACTGGGACACCGCTCTGCCCCGCCACGACACCGGCAAGATCTACCGCCGCCTCGTGCGCGACCGCTACTGGGAAGGCCGCACGCGCCAAATCTGACCCAGATTCAACGAACTTGAGGCAATAACGAACGGATTCCGTTCGTTATTGCCTCAAGTGCGGGGCGACGTTTTGCGGACGAACGGGTAGGTGTAGGAGGATCTATTAGAGGATCGAACTAGTTGGAGAGTTGGAGCTGATCGCACTATGCCGACGGATATGACGACGGAATTGACCCAGGAACAGGTGGCCACCGAGGCCAAAGCCTGGCTCGAGGAGAACTACGACCCCGACATCTCGGTCGCCGAGTGGCTCAACCGGCTGGCCGACTCGGGATGGGCAGCCCCCACCTGGGCGCCCGACAGCTTCGGCAAGGGGCTGACCAACGCCCAGGCCGCCGCGGCGTTCGCGGTGTTCCGTGAGGCGACGGTGCCCGGTCCGCCCGGAGGCCTGTCGTTCATGCTGGCCGCGCCCACCATCATCGCCCACGGCTCCGAGGAGCAGAAGCAGCACTACGTCCGCAACATCCTCACCGGCGCCGACGTGTGGTGCCAGCTGTTCTCCGAGCCGGGCGCGGGCTCCGACCTGGCGAGCCTCCAGACCCGTGCCGTCAAGGACGGCGACGAGTGGATCGTCAACGG
>CAZWDB010000162.1:0-8012 GCA_964632885.1 uncultured Acidimicrobiales bacterium
CAGCGAAGACAGGCTTGGTGAGCGAGGCAGCAGCGAAGATCGTGTCGTCCTCAACAGCGCCGCGGCCCGCACCCCGATTGCCGGCGCTCACGATCTTTCGCTCGGCCTTGTCGACCAAGCCGATGGCGGCGCCGGGTGTCTCGTATTGAGCGAGCATCTCAGAGACCATCGCCTCTAGATCCATGTCCCCATCCTTCACCCCTCCGAGCATGCGCGTGACTGCTGACTGCGGCGCCCCACAGGAGTCAACTCGAAGCAGTATCTCGCGTCGAGCGCGACCTATCGACGGCGCTGCGCGCGGATCTGTCGCGACCTATTGCTCACCGCGCGGTGACCGGTGCGAATGTGTATCGATCGGGAGTGGGCCCGCGTCACGGACGACTCATGACGTGGACGTCGCGTGGCTGCGGAGTATCTCGTCTCGCTCCCGGACGTACTCGTCTGTCATCCACTGGCTCCGGACTGCATGCCCGTAGGTCGCTATGTGGTTCTCTTCGACCTCCTCGCCGTACTCCCACGCCTCTTGTCGGGTGATCGACAGCAGCATGTTGAGCTCGCCGACGTGATAGGTGACGTGCTGCGCGGCCATTACGACGATCCGCTCGAGTGGCGCCGAACCACCCCAGTGGAGCGGACGCTGTTCGCCTAGAGCATCGTCGGCAAGTTCAGCGATTCTCTCTTCCCATGCCGCCATCGCTTGATCTATCCAACCAATCACCTCTTGGACGTATCCATCGGAAGCATCGACGGTGTCGCGGAGTCCACGCGGCCAGTCGATGTGTTCCCAGTGCCGCGGCTCATGCTCAAACGCGTACGACCAATAGACGCGCGTCCAACCACCGATGTGCTTGAGGACGCCAAGGATCGAGCGGTATCCGCCAGCCGACGACAGCGCTTCCTCAAGGATCAAGGTTCTGACGTTGTCCTGGACCATGCGCCGAGCACTCGCCAGCAGGCCGCCAGCGAAGTCGGTCCTCATCCCCATCGCTGCTCCCTCCTTCGCTTCCAGAAGATACGCCCTCGCCGGAGCGCGCGTCGGCTCCAGATCGCGGGTGGTGCTCCATCGCGGGCCCATTGCCACCACCTTGCGCCTTCCCGTCTGTCGCGTCGGGCGACAGCGCGACCAGATCGACGGTGCGGCGTGTCGTTCTGGCGCGCCAGATTCACGGTCGCCCGGCCGGGATAGGTATGGTCTCGACCTGGTGCCGATAACGCTGCCGAAGTCTTTATTCGGAGGCCCGCTTCCAGGATTGGATGAGAGCGGCGGAACGATGGAGGTGGCGCAGCGACCACTCCGGTTGTCGGCCGTATTCGATGTCACGCCATAGCCAGTGGAGGGCTTGGTAGGCGAGAGCGACGATCGCCAGATCTGGGGTGGCCGCTGCGGCGATGGCGCGCTCGACGCGGTGGCGTTCGCCTTCGACGGTGCCGGCGAGCAGGTCAGCAAGGTCTATGACGCGGCTGCCATGTCCGCCACCGGCGATGTCGAGCACGATCGGGCCCTGGTCACTGATGAGCACGTTGTGGGGTCCGAAGTCGCCGTGCACAAAGTCGTTGTCAGGCATCGCCTCTGGTCCGGGCTCGGTGTCGGCGAGCAGCGCGGCTATGGCATCGGCGACCTCGGCGCTGCATCGCCGTTGGAGGTCGAACCCGTCGGCGAACACCTTGTCGACCAATGCGGCGGACCAATCGGTACCCGCGGGCGGGGCGATTCCCTTGCCGAGGTCGACGAGGCGGAACATCACGTCGAGCGCGTCGCCTTCGAGCTTGCGCCCCCAATTGGGGCGGCGACCACCCTCGACGAACTCGAGGACGTGGTAGCCGAATGTCTCGGTCGCGCCGGCCAGAAGGACCGCGGGTGTGGGGTAGCCGCAGGCGCGCAAGTGCTCTGCGAGCTGGGCCATGGCGAGGTGGCGTTCCGGTTCGCCCGAATACTTGAGGACAGCCCGACCGGCGGTTGAGACGATCTCCCACGCGCTTTCCCGTCCCACGCCAAACTCTCGTCGCAGCTCAAAGTTCGTTCCGTGGCTCTCGTTGACTACCTCGACGACCTCGCCAGGCGTGACCGCGTTCACGAGTGGCCAGTGTCGCACCAAGTCGCTCACCGCAGGCGGGCAGCTTCTTCAGGCCAGCAAGAGAAAGTCTGTGGTCGAACGGTGCAGAACGACGGATGAGTGCGCGCTCCTGGCGCGCCATATCGCTCCGAAGTGCGCCGGGGTCAGCGCTGCCGGCAGAAGCGATGCGAGTGGGTCTTGGTCTCCATGGTGGCCCGGGGTGCGCCTAGCCCCACGGGGCTGAATAGGAACAGGCCCATGGCGGCCGGTTGTAGACGGCTGGGAGGGCGCTGCTGGTTCAGTTGTCGTGTTCCTCGTAGATCCGCGCGATCGCTCGGGCTTCGTGGGCGCGGAGAGCTTCGAACTCGGCGCGGTCGGCTCCCGACTCGGCGCCGACCACCTGGACCGACAGCCACGGCGCGTGAAGTCTGTAGAGGAGAGAGACTCGCTTGCAGTGAAACTCAGATGTGATGACTCGCAGCGATGTGACGCCGCGCTGGGAGGCCAACTCGGAGGTCATCGTGACGTCCTCGTAGGTGTTAGAACTCGGCACGCCCTCGAGGATGTCCCTGTCGGCGACTCCCTCGTCCCGCAGGAAGGCGTACACGTAGCTGTAGTGCGGTCTCTCCGTCGTGTTGAAATGGGAGCCAAAGCCGCCGGTTGCGACGACAGCAGCTGGTCTCGCCGCGTACTCCCGCACTGCCCGTTCGCAACGGCGCCTCGCAACGTCCGTCAGCGAGCCGTCGCGGTTGTTCGGCGCTCCAAGGACTACCAAGATGGAGTCGCCGGCATCCCAGTGTACCACGGACCCATGGTCTACCTGATGTCACAGGGCAGCGAGAAGCAGCGCTCAGGAGATGCGATGGAGCGGGATGCTCCCGTAGCGAAGCCCATGGTTGTCGATTTCGAGTGCTTCTCCCGTGGATGAGAACCAGATGCCCGGGGCCTGGCGGGTTAGGGAGAGTTGGACGTCTTGGCGCGGGTCGGTAATCGAGGGTGGATCTGCCGCGACGGTCGTCTGCCACAGGTCGGTAGTGCCGAGCCGAATCACGTAGCGTCCAGCCGCGGCGTCGAGTTCGTCTGCTTCCGCGGTTGAGGCCTCGGCGACATAGTCGAACCATGATCCGTCGGAGAGCAGGGTGAAGCCAGCAGGCTGGCCGCTGTCACTCGTCTCGACGCGCACGCGCAGGACGCGCTGTCCAGCTTGGACCTCCAGCAGATCCTGTCCCGGCGAGTAGGCGGGAAGGAACGCGCCGAAGGCGAAAGCTCCGAATATTCCATCACGTTCTTCCAGTGTTACTGAGAAGAAGCGCCCTATGTAGGTTCCCGCGAAGCGGCCGAACGCTACGGGTCTTGCGGGCTTCTCCGAAATCGGTTCCGCCTGCAGTGTCGGCTTCCCGGCGACGTGATGGAGAAGCCGTACGGCCAAGCCGACTAGGAGCGGATGGTCGTTGCGGTTCGACAGCATGAAGACACCGACAGTCCTATCGGTAGTCCAGTAGAGGTCGGTGAGGAAGCCCATGCCGCCGCCGCTGTGGCCCCGGAGCACAGTGCCGGCGTTGATGACTTCGGCCAACCCGAGTCCGTAGCCTGACTGTTGGCCCGGCCGCGGGAAAGGCACTTCTGTCATGCGGTCGAACAAGCCTTCCGGCAGGATGCCGCCGTCATCGAAGTGGCCCACAACCGCGCGCAGGACACGCATTACGTCGGTAGGTGTTGAGAACACTCCGCCAGCGCCGAGGATTGGCAGCCGGTCCGGGTTGTCCTCGCCGACGCCTGGATCCTGGCCGTGGGCCCTGTCCGGGTCAGCGGTGGCGCGGTCGGGGTCGTAGGTGGTGCGGTCGAGGCCGAGCGGCTCTGCGACGTGTTCCTGGAATGCTTCGTCGAGAGTCGAGGAGGTGACGACTTCCACGATGCGCGCCGCCAGGTCGAAACCGAGGTTCGAATACGCGAAGTGGCTCCCGACGGGATACCGCAGCCAGGTCTTGCTGATGGACTCGACGTGCATGTCGAAAGGGGCGTCGAAGTCGGCGTAGTTGTTGCCATACGGCGCCTCATGAGTGAGGCCGGCTGTGTGGCTGAGAAGGTGCCGGAGGGTGATCTGGTCCTCGGGATGGCCGTCGAATCGAGATCGCACGGTGAACCCCGGAAGCAGGTTTCGGATCGTTGCGTCGAGTGATAGTGCGCCTGTGGCCTCGAGGGAGAGGACGAGCATCGCCGTGTAGAGCTTCGAGATCGACTGCATGCTGAACATGGTCTCGGCCGTCACCGGCGCCGAGGTCGCGGGGCCGGTCGCGCCAAGCAGCCAGCAGTGCTCGCCGTCTCGGGTCACTACTCCAGCAGCGAGACCGGAGATGCCGTGTTGGGTGCGGTCCCGTTCGAGCTCTTCCGCGACCGCTTCGTAGTCGACGCCCACATGCCCTCCCCGGGGGCGGTCCCCCGCCCCATTTGTATACGCGTATACTAGGCCCATGTCGGCGCGCAGAGCAACGCGGCGGGGTGGGATCGACCGGCGCCGGATTGTGGATGAGGCCGCCCGTATGGTCGAGAGTGAGGGACGCGACGCGCTGAGCATGCGCGGCGTCGCGGGTCGGCTGGGTGTGACACCGATGGCGCTGTACCGCCATGTGAACGGTGTCGAAGATGTTGTCAACGAGCTGGTCGAACGGGCAGCCCAAGATGCCGCGCTCCCCGAGCCGGTTGGAGGCGACTGGCGGGAGGCACTCGAGTGGCTCGGGCTGTCCTACTTCGAGCTGCTCACCTGCCACCCGCTCGCCTTGCGCGCCTATCTCGAACAACCGGTAACCACGCCACGGCTCCGGGCCATGGCCCAACCAGTGCTCCAGGCACTTCAGGAAGCAGGTTTCGACAACGACGCGGCCGTTGCCGCCTACAGAAGCGTGCTGTCGCTTGCTGTCGGCTTTGCCAGCCTGCGCAGCAAATGGTGGTCGCCGACGCCGCCGTCGCCCGAACGCCTCGAGGGAGTCACCTCGACCATCCGGCAATCCGCCGCAGAAGAAGGCCTGCCCGCCGTGTCATCACTCGCCGCCCGGCTCGCCTCGCCATACCCGACCACCGACTACCAGACAGCCCTCACCAGCCTCATCGAAGGCTTTACCCACCACACGCTCCGCCGAGCATGACCACGAAAGGACGCGTCGTGCAGCAAAGCGCAACCCTCGAGCCGGACCACACTGAGGCCCCTCCGAGATCGACACGGCGCACGGACTCGATCCTTCGGTGGCTATGGGCCGGCGACGAGCTCAGATTCGCTGACTTGATCCGGCAGACGCCGGTGACTTTCACCATCGCTGGCCTGGGCGTCACCCTCTTCGTCGCCGAGTCCGCCACCAACACCACACAAGAGATGCTCTACCGCCTCGGCGGCCACATGGGCAGGATGCTTGAGCACGGGGAATGGTGGCGGCTCTTCACCGTCGCGCTCACCGACCCCGCCACCTGGGGACCTTGGCATCCGCTGAGCCTTGCCAACACCATCGCGCTCGTCGCGATCGGTCCCCGTATCGAACGACAAGTCGGCTCCCGCTGGTTCCCAATCGTGTACTTGACATCCCACTTCGTTACCGCCACATCGATGGTGCTCTTCCTGCCCGACTATCCCGACTATGCCGCTGGATCCTCCGGCGGCGTCGGCGGTATCTACGGTGCTCTCGTCGCGCTCGCACTCATACGCGTCGCTCGCGCCCGCGATCTCCGTCGACTGCCGTGGGGAGTGCCACTATCGCTCGCCGCGATCAGCACCTTCTCGGCAACATCAGCACCGCCAATCAGCAATGTCGGCCACATAGCCGCGATCGGCAGCGGCGCCATCCTCGGCGCCGCGCTCAGCGCGCACCCAACACGACGGACACAGGCAAGCCTCATAGCAACCGCGGCGATGGGACTCGCAGGTGTCGCCTCGGTCGTCTATCGAGTCCTCACACACTGACCACGCCCGAGCGCGCTCGGAGGACGACCCGAGCAATCTGCCAGTGGGCGACCATGGCGGACCGCACGGCTCCAAAGGGCGTACTGACGACCGACTGCGCACGAGGTTGCGCAAACAACTCACCCCGCCATCGCCGGTCGGTCACGCCTAGGTCTCGAGGGTCGGCAGGGTCACGGCGCACTCGTCGTCCTCGCTCGTACCGCCAAGCCGATAGACCCAGGTCGTGCCAACCGGCGCCGCACCGGTCAGATAGGCCACGACGGGCTCACGCATTCTCGGCCAGGGAATGTTGCTGAGCCGCTTGACCGCGTCTGGGATCGGGACGAACTCCGCGATATCGACGGTGCCATCGGGATCCGCGGGAGCCGGCAGGCCGCCCGGATCAGGGACGGCGAACACAAAGAAGACATGCTCCACTGCCGTGCCGTCCGTGTACCCCGTCGCCGTGCCGACCCACGCCAGTCGGCCGAGGCCACCAGCGGCGAGCCCCGTCTCCTCTGCGAGCTCTCGTCGCAGCGCCTCATGCGGCAACTCCCCCGCTTCGACCTTGCCTCCGGGAAGAAACCAGCCGCGTTCTCCGGTGGTCGGGTCGGCTCCGCTCACCAGCAGCACAGCCCCATCACGAACGACGACAGCCGACACGGTGCTCATCCCACCTCCAATCAAAGGCTCATGTGAAGACTTTCACAATCACACCTGATCGGCAAGGGAAGTGGCCGCGGCACGCCGGCGCCGGACGACCGGCAGGTTGACCGGGACGTTGACCGCCTGTTGATGCAGGTCGGCGACCTTTCTCAGGTCGTTGACTGTTTCGTTGACCGGCGTATCGGACCCTCCTCGCACCGAACACCCGAGGAGGACACCGTGGACCGTCACGATCTCACGAGCCTGTTCAACGAGCTCTTGGACGACTGGGAGCGATACCGCAGCTCCCCCGCCGCCCATGCCGCGGTCGCGGGATGGCGAAAGATCGAGCCTCAACTCGAAGCGATCGCCACACCTGAGGCGGCCGTGACCGCTATCCGTGATGCGAGCGACATGGATTGCCGGGACGCCAAGACCTTGGCGATCCTGCGCCTAGCCCGCACCGACCTCGACGCCCGGCGCGTGCTGCTCCAGGCGTTCTGGCCCGGCCTGCTACACCTGACGACCGTCTATGGCCGGCCCTGGGACTACGAAGACACCGCTGCGACCGTTGTCATGCTGGCGCTCGAACGTATCGCCGGCTATCCCCTGCACCGGCGCTCACGGGTGGCGGCGAACATCATCCGGGATGTCCAGAACGGGCTCCACCGCATGCGGACGCGGGAACAGCATGCCGCCGCCTTGCGCGGCTTGGCTGTGCCCATCGACGACGCCCTCCACCTACCGGCCGACGAGACCCGGAGCGCGGCCGAGGAGGTCATCGACCTCATCGGCGAGGCCATCCGAACCCAACGTCTCACCGAGAGCGAAGCTCGGCTCATCGTCCTCCGGCGTCTACTCGACACGCCCACCGCGGTCACCGCGGCAGAGCAGGGACGGCGGCCCAGCAGCATCCGAAAGGCGCGCGAACGAGCAGAGGCGCGCCTTGCCCGCACCGCCACTGTCGAAGTCGCGTGCGCCTGAGAGGTCGAACCGATGGAACAGGCCACCGCTTCGTCGACAGAACGTCTCACCCTCAGCGTCGACGAGACTGCTCGGCTGCTCGGGATATCACGCAGCTTCGCCTACGAGCTCTGTGCCCGACACGAGCTGCCATCTGTGCGGCTCGGCCGGCGCCTCGTAGTGCCTCGCCGTGCCCTCCTCAGACTCATCGAGGAGGGCACGGTCGAGAACCATGGCGAGGAGTCAGTCGCCTTCGGTGATGTCGCCGGGCGGGGAACCTGACTGCCCGCCATCATCGACGTCCGTGTCGGCGGCGCTGTCGGCGTGGTCACCGAAGATCACGCCCTCAAGCGCCGCGGCTGCTTCGTCCTGGAGGCCGCGCACGACGTGGGAGTACAGGTCGAGGGTGATCTGGATACCGG
>CAZWDB010000163.1:0-7796 GCA_964632885.1 uncultured Acidimicrobiales bacterium
AGCGCGGCGGGGTCGAACCCTCGGCCCCGGTCCTCTATGACGATCTCGAGGCGGTCGCCGCGCTCCGCGCACCGCAGCATCACCCGGTCATCGGTCGCGGCCGCGCCGTGCGCTTCGATCGCGTTGGTGCAGGCCTCCGACACCGCCACCTTGAGGTCGTCGACGCGGTCCTCTGAGAGGGCGCGGCGGGTCGAGGCGAGCGAGGAGACGACCAGCCGGGCGAGTGCCACGTACTCCGCCCGAGCCGGGAATTCGAGTTCAATCATGCGCCTGGATCGAGCATCCGTCGGGTTCGATCATGCGCCGGCTTGCTGTGCTCAGGCGACGGCCGCGTCGACCGTGTCGTGGATGGTGAAGACCTTGTTCAGGCCGGTGATGTCGAACACCTTGAGAATCCTCTGCTGGGTGCAAACAAGGGAGAGGCTGCCGTCGTGGGTGCGGACCCGTTTGAGCCCTCCGACTAGCACGCCCAGACCGGTGGAGTCGAGGAACTCGACCGCCTCGAGGTCGACGACGATCCGGTAGTTCCCCTGGCTGACGAGCTCAACCAGCTTCTCCCGCAGACGGGGCGCGGTATAGACGTCGACCTCGCCGGATACGGCGAGCACCGGGACACCGTTCTGCTCCTTGACATCGAGACCGAGATCCATCCGTGTCCTCCTCGCCGGCACGCGGCAGGCTGCGCCGGTTTGGCCAGTCTTCCCATGTTCACCCGGCCGAAAACTATACGGTCAACAGGGTGGAAGGCGGTGACCTGGCCCAGGCGCTCGGCCGGCTCTCCACGCGGGGCCAGCTAGTGCACCTCGAGCATCTACCGGCCCGGCCTGCCCGCTACGGCGAGCTGGCGCGCCCACTGCCCGACATGGTCGCCGCCCGGCTCCCGCGCCTCTGGTCGCACCAGGCCGAGGCGATAGATGCGGCGCGAGACGGGAAGTCGGTCGCGGTGGCGGCGGGCACCGCGTCCGGGAAGTCGCTCTGCTACCTGGCGCCGATCGCAGAAGCCGCCCTCGAGGATCCGGCCAGCAGCGCCCTGCTCGTGTTCCCGACCAAGGCATTGGCCCACGATCAGCTCAGGGCGATCGGCGACCTCGCGATCCCCCGCCTGATCGCCGCGACCTACGACGGCGACGCCGACGCGGACGAACGCTCATGGGCCCGACGCCACGCCAGCGCCATCCTCACCAACCCCGACATGCTGCACGTCGGGATCCTTCCGAACCACGAGCGGTGGGCGACGTTCCTCATGCGCCTCCGCTACGTCGTATTCGACGAACTCCACACGATGCGAGGCATGTTCGGAACTCACGTCGCCCACGTCATCCGGCGGCTCCGTCGGTTGTGCGCGGTCTACGGCACGACGCCGACCTTCGTGTTCTCGTCGGCGACCATCGGCGAGCCCGCCCGGCTGGCCTCGGCGCTCTGCGGCCTCGATGTGGAGGAAGTAACCGACGACGGCTCGCCCCGCGGCGAGCGCGACTTCGCGCTGTGGAACCCGCCGCTCGTGTCCGAAGCCGCCGGCATCCGGGCGTCGTCGAACGCCGAGACCGCCGCTCTCCTTGCCGCCCTGGTGGAAGGCGGGCACCGCACGATCGCGTTCACCCGGAGCCGCAGGGGGGCCGAGTTGGTGGCAGCCGCCGCCAAGGCACAGCTGCCCGAGGCACTGGCCGGCACCGTCCGCTCTTACCGCGGCGGGTATCTCGCCCACGAGCGCCGCGAGATCGAAGGGCAGCTGTTCCGGGGCGAGTTGCGGGGGATGGCGGCGACGACTGCACTCGAGCTGGGCGTCGACATCGGCGGGCTCGACGCCTGCATCCTCAACGGGTTCCCGGGCACCGTCGCCTCCATGTGGCAACAAGCCGGTCGGGCAGGCCGCTCCCAACAGCGATCGCTTGCCGTGCTCGTGGCCGGTCCCGACGCGCTCGACCAGTGGCTCATGGCGCACCCTCGCGAGGTCTTTCGTCGGTCCGCAGAACCCGCCGTGATCAACCCGTCTAACCCGAACGTGATGCAGGCCCATGTGGCGTGCGCCGCGTACGAGCAACCCCTGTGTCCCGACGACGATGTGTGGTGGGCGCCGCCGCACTGCACCGACGGTGCGCTCGACGAGAGCATCCGCCGTCTGGTGCTCGACGACCGGCTCCGCCTTCGGGAGGGCCGCGCCGTGTACGCCGGACGCGGCCGGCCCGCCTTCGGCCTCGGGCTTCGCACCGGGTCCCGCCGGGAGATCCAGATCGTCGATAGCGAGGGAAACCTGATCGGAACCGTCGACGAGTCACGCGCGTTCGAGTCGGTCCATGCCGGCGCGGTCTACCTCCATCAAGGACAGCACTACCGGGTCGAGGAGCTCGACATGGAAGAGGCGGCGGCATGGGTCGTACCGACCGATGCCGACGAGCTGACCCAGGCATCGTCTGACACCGGGGTGCGCATCCTCGAGGAGGAAACGTCGGCTGCGGTCGGGCGGCTGCGGCTCGCACTCGGGTCGGTGGAGATCACCCAGCAGGTCACGGGCTACCGCCGCACCGTGCTCTCGACCGGCGAGCGTCTCGGCGACGTCGCCCTCGACCTGCCGGCGACGCGCCTCCGAACTCGAGCGTTCTGGTACACGGCCGATCCCGGCGACCTCGAGCGGGCCGGAGTCAGTCCGAGCCGGATGCCGGGAACCCTGCATGCGGCCGAGCACGCCGCCATCGGTCTGCTGCCGCTGTTCGCCATATGCGACCGGTGGGACGTCGGGGGTGTGTCGACGCCGTTGTCGGCCGATACCGGCCGTCCAACGATCGTGATCTACGACGGCTATCCGGGCGGCACCGGAGTCGCCGAACTCGGCTACGCCGCCGGCGACCGTCACCTCGCCGCCACCCTCGAAGCCATCGCCACCTGTCCATGCGACGAGGGATGCCCGTCGTGTGTCCAGTCCCCCAAGTGCGGCAATCTCAACGAACCGCTCGACAAGGCCGGCGCGATCACCTTCCTCCAGACGAACTTGAGGCAATAACGAACGGATTCCGTTCGTTATTGCCTCAAGTTCGGTGGGCTGGTGGCGTCGGGTTCAGGCGTCGCCGCGGACGAGGTAGGTGACCCGGCGGGTGATGTTGACCGCATGGTCGCCGAGGCGCTCGAAGTAGCGGCCGATCAGGGCCATCTCCATGGCGATGGGGACGCTGACCTTCCCCGACACGAGCTCGGCGGTGAGGCTCACCTGCAGGTCGTCGAGCTCGTCGTCGGTCTCCTCGAGCCGGTCGGCGGCGAGGGCATCTCGCTCGACGTAGGCGTCGGCGGCTGCTCGCCACATCTCGACGCCGACGCTTCCCATCTGCTCTACCAGGCCTCGGATGCGCGGCGTCAGCTCAGCGGCAACCCCCCGCGTCGCCGCCTTGGCGATGTGCTCGGCGAGGTCGTGGCTGCGCTCCAGTTCGGGCACGATACGAAGGGCGGTCAGCAGGAACCGGAGGTCGCGCGCCATCGGCGTCTGCAACGCGAACTGATGCTGCACAAGTCGTTCCATGTCGAGGCTGGCCGCGTCGACGGTGCGCTTGTCGCGGTCGCGCAGCTTGCGCGCCGCCTCTCGATCACCGGAGAGAAACGCTTCGGTCGCGGCTGCGAGCCCCTCAGCGACGAGCGCGAACAGCTGGACGACCTTCTCGTCGATCTCCTCGAGATCTCGGTGAAACGCCGTTCGCAGCTCCTCGGGCACGCTGGCTCCTCTTCCTCGGTGTCGCCGGCCGCTGTACCGCCCCGAGCGTACCGGTGGCAGGTCCGCCGCCGGGGGCGGTAGGGCCATCGTCGCCACTCGCCTCTTCCGGACCGCCTGCATCCTCCGGGCCGGCGCTGCCCTCGCCGCCGGGCTCGTCGACTTCGAGCGGCGCGTGCTTGACCTCGGTGCGGATCCAGACGAGGTGCATCAACAAGACGAAGGAGAACAGGCCACCTGCGAGGAACGCCATGGATCGGAGCCGCTCGCCTTCACCTAGCTCGCCGTCGTCGTCCGCCAGCGCGATCTCCACCTCGGGCTCACTCGCGGTGGTGGGGGCCGCCGTGCTGCTGGGCGGACGGCTGCCGTAGGGGAGTTCCTCGGTGAATCCGGGATCAGTAGTGGTCGGGCGCGGTTGGGGCCGGCTGCGCGCCTGGTCGAGCAGCGCGGCGAACCCCGATAGGTCGACCCGCCCCTCGCGGTCGAAGCTCTCCTGCTCGGAGGTCGGTGTGGTCGTGCCGCCTTGCTGGGAGGTCGAGCTGGAGGTCTGCTCGGTGCTCGACGTAGGGCTGGTCGTCGTCGGCGGAGCCGCGACGGTAACCGATGCCGTGGCGGAGGGATCGGAGTTGAGCGCCTCGTAGGCCTCAGCGGGGTTGGCCTCGATGTCCTGGGCGCCCTCGCGGAGAGCGACTATGCGGTAGGCGTAGTCGCCTGCGAGTTCCTCGACGTCGTCGGTGTAGGTGGTCGTGCCCGGCTCGATCTCGGCCAGGTTCGAGAAGCTGCCACTCTCCGACTTGCGCTGCACGATGTAGCCGAGCAGGTCGGGTTCGGGGTTCCCGGTCCAGGAGACGGCGACGGTGCGCTTGGAGTCGTTGAAACTCGCCTCGACGTCAGCCGGCGCGACGGGTGGCACCGCGAGATAAAAGCTGCGCGTACGCACCGTGGTCTCCGGACCATTGGTGTCGACGGCACCGTCGGTGGCGGTCGCCTCTGCCCTGATCCGGTATTCGCCGTTGTAGTCGAGCATCCCGGGCTCGAAGGTCGACCAGGTGTGAGAGAAGGAGCCCTGGTTGATGTCAGGGAAAGAGCGGTCGTCGCTGCTGTCACCCCTCGCCGAGTAGAGAGAGAGTGCGGCGTTGGTGATCTCGCCCCCGCTCGGGGCACTGAACGAAACCGAGATGACGACGTCGCCCGGATCGGTGAGCTCGGCGTCGGCCGCCGGCGAGGTGATCCCGCCCGAGGGCGGGTCGGCCCATGCCGGACCGGCGCCGGTGAGGGCGAGAATCGTGACGAGCGCGCCCAAGGCCAGCCCGCGGGTCACGCCTGGTCCGCCTGCTGGCTAACGAGCTTGGCCTGGACGATGATCCGCTGGCGAGCCGAGCCCTTGGGGTGGCAACTCGTCAACGTCAAGGTCGGATCGCCGGGGGTGTTCTCGACGACCGAGAAGTCAGTGGGGGCGATGATCTTGTACGCGGTGTCGGGACCGATCTGGACGACCTCGTATGAGCAGCTTCCGATAGGTGTCTCGAGCACCACTTCGTCGCCGACAGCGAGGCGATCGATGTTGGCGAACGGCTTGCCGTAGGTGGTGCGGTGCCCCGCGATCGCGACGTTGCCGTCCTCGCACGGCAACGGCGAGGTCGGATAGTGGCCGGCGCCGGCCTTCAGCGCGCTCGCTCCGGTCCCTTCCACGACGATGGTGTCGACGTCGATCGCGGGGATCTTTATCCGGGTGAGGGGGTCGCCTTCGGCGACCGAACCGGCGACGTACTCATCGCGGTTGGTCGGGCTGGCGAACTCCCGGTCGAGGCGGCCCTGGCGGCGGTCGGCCTCGTAGTTGGTGTAGAGGGGGTAGCTCAGCATGCCGACGGCCGCGACCAGCAGCCCGAGCGACACTGCCGAGAGGGCGGCACGCGCCCAGCGGTTGGCACGGAGAAACCGGACTACTGGCTGGATGGAGGCGAGATTCGTGCTCACGGCAGCTCTAATCGGCAGAGTAGCGAGAGCCCCGGAGCGACGGACTCCGGGGCTCTCTGCGATTGTGCTGATTGGTGGTGTTCGTTCGGCGGTTACCGGTTGCGGATGCTCAGCATCCGGCGGCCGAGGATGGCAGCGGCCAGGCCGGTGCCACCGAGCATCGGCAGAACAGCGAGCCCACCGGTGCGGGGCAGCTCCCGGGGCAGATCCGGGGGCGTGATCTCGACGATCTCGGCGGGCTTGCCGCCGACGCCGGCCTCGGCGTGGGCGATCTCAAGGAGCACGCCGCCGTCGAGTTGGGGCACGACGGTGCCGATGTTGCGCAGCGCATGGACGGCGACGGCGTCAGAAACCGCACCGACGCTGCCGTCGGGATTCTCGACCGTGCGGCCGCTGGCCGCGGTGATGCGGGTCTCGAAGGGCGTGTCCTTCAGGATGCAGACCGAGTTGGCGTCTTCGGGGCACTGGGCCGCGGTCGGGATGTTGAGGAGGTCGCTCGGGGTGATCGAGATCTCCTGGGTGCTGATCCCGGTGAGGTCGCCGAGGGCATCGGTCGTGGGAGTGTTGATCCGGACGGTGACGATGGCCGGGTCGAACGATGGGGTGGACACACCGGTGACTCGGTCGTAGACCGCGGTGGCGCTGGCGGAGCCGATGACGATTTCGGCGACCGGCTTCTGGCCGACGGCGCCGAGGGGCAGGATCGAGATCGTGCCGCCGGCGGCGGTGCCGGTGGAAGTGACGGTGTCACCGAGGGTCGCGACGTCGGAGGTGGACTCGCCGAGGCGCACCTCGAGGGTGCGGGTCGTGCCGAGCGCAGTGAGCAGATCGGACACGGTGTCGCTCAGCTCGAGCTGCACACCGGTGGTGTCCTCGATGAGGTCGAGGCCGCCGAGCACCGGGTCGAGCAGCGTCTCCTCGATGGTGCTGAGGGGCAGTTCGCTGAGGATCGTCTGGGCGTCGACGTCGATGTTGGCCACCGTGGCATCACCGTGGGCGACGGGAAGGCCGTTCACGACCTGCACCGCAGCCGAGCCGCAGCCTGCGCCGAGGGCGAGGATGCCGCCGATGTTGGAAAACGCCTCAGGTGTGGCGCATGCCTGCGGGACCGACTGGCCGGTGTTGTCGCCGGAGACCTCGGCCGCAGCCTCGGTCGTGCCGCCGACGACCGGAAGGCCGGCGACGCCGGTGCCGGTAGCGAGGGCATGGAGGGTGGAGTCGAGTTCGGCGAACGATCCACCGAGGGTTACTTCCTGGCCGGCTACGGCCAGATGAAGGGCCTTGCCGGCCGCACTTCCCACGTAGGTCTCGGGTGTGTCGGCTCCGGCCGGCCCGGTGACGAACGCGCTCATCAGCACCGCGGCGAAGGCCGCAATGCCGATCCGTCGAACGATGCGCATGGTGTCTGTTCCTTTTCCGTTGGTCCCGCCTGCTGAGCGGAGGGATCGTAGCTAGTTAGTACGGGCCATGCCCGTTATCCCCTGCTGACGTGGCATTCGCCGATCGATGACGCGACTCCTGCCGATTTCTCTGGCTTTCTCGCCATCGACTGTCCGCTTTGTCAGTATTCAATCCTCATCGCGGCTTTTGACTGCAGGGTTATGTCTGGTAGGAACGCCCCGACAAGAGGGACATCGGTTGCCGAGCGGTAGGTGACCCGCACAGTGACGATGCTGTTCGCTCCCATATGACTAGTCACTGTCTCGGTCGTCAGCCGCGAGGCCTTGAGGGGCGAACTTGCTTTCGCTCCGGCTGCGGCGGCGCCCGGCCTCGGATCGACCGCGGCGGCACGCGCGCCCTCCCTGGCGGCGTGGACGACGAGCACCTGGTCGCGGACCACCAGGCCGACCTGCACGATCGCGAGCAGCAACACGGCCACCACCGGCACGACCAGTGCCACTTCCACCGCCGCCTGCCCTCGCTCCGACCGAACTTGAGGCAATAACGAACGGAATCCGTTCGTTATTGCCTCAAGTTCGGCGTCAGGTGCGGGCACGGGAGAGAATCTCGTCAAAGACGGCATCGAGGAGGCGTCCCACCGCGTCGGTGCGGGTCGCCCAGGTGACGACAAGCAAGGCGATCGTGGCCACGCCGAGCAGCACGAGGGCGTACTCCGCCGACGTCT
>CAZWDB010000164.1:0-7792 GCA_964632885.1 uncultured Acidimicrobiales bacterium
GCGCCGAGCAGCGCCGCCGGACCGCAACCGGCGCCTGACCAACCCTTCACAGCCCGAACTTGAGGCAATAACGATCGGAATCCGATCGTTATTGCCTCAAGTTCGGTGGTAGAGGGCCTCGATCTGGGCGGCGTACTTCGCCTCGACTTCGCGGCGCTTGAGCTTCATGGTCGGCGTGAGCTCGGCGGAGTCCGCAGTCCAGTTGCCGAGGACGATCGCCCACCGGTGGATGCGCTCCGGCGGCGATACCACGGCGTTCAACGCCTCGATGCCGCGTGCCAACTCGTCGTCGATGGCCCCATCGCCTTGCGGTGACGCGGCGTCGGGGTCGAGGACGACGAGGGCCACCAGGTACGGACGGCCCTCGCCGACCACTACCGCCTGTGAGACGAGTGGCAGGTCCCGGAGGGCGGATTCGAGGTTGGCAGGGCTGATCTTCTTGCCGCCGCCGGTCACGATCAACTCCTTCTTCCGATCAACGACGCGGAGGTAGCCCTCGCCGTCGATTTCACCGACGTCGCCCGTGCTGAACCAGCCGTCGGGGTCGATGGCGGCCTCGGTTGCGACGGGATCGTCGAGATAGCCCGGTACGACGTTGGGTCCCCGCACGAGGATCTCGCCGTCATCCGCGAGCCGCACCTCCACTCCAGGCAACGGCCGTCCGGCCCACCCCGGCTTCGGACGCTCGGTCTCGGTAGCGACCGCCCCAGTCGTCTCGGAGAGGCCGTAGATCTCAGCCATGGGGATGCCCACCGACCGGAACCACTCGATGAGCGCGGGGGAGGTCGGCGCCGACCCCGTGAAGACGAACTCCGCGTGGTCGAGACCAACCAGCTGACGCACCCTGGCCGCATCAGCCTCCGGGGCGAGCGTGGTGATCTGGGAGTGCACCCGTTCCCACACCCGCGGCACACCGAAGGCGATGTGGGGACGGACTTCCGGGAGGTAGCGAGCGATCAGCCCGACCTCCGGGCACGTCGTCACCTCGAAGCCGCACTCGACCGCCTCGTAGTGGCTGATCATCCGCTCCGCGATGTGAGCCATCGGCAGGTACGACACCACCCGCTTGGCCGCCAGCCGATCGACATCGCGGTCGACGGCCCGTCGCAGCGCCTCTGCGGTGGAGAGCACGTTGCGGTGCGTGACCAGCACGCCCTTGGGCGGACCGGTGGTGCCCGATGTGTAGATGACAGTGGCGAGATCGTCGGGAGAGGTGCTGGCGGCGGCCCCGTCCAGGTCGAGCGGTGGGGCTGCCGTCAGGTCGTCGAAGGCGAGGACACCTGCCGGAGCGATGCCCTCGCGGTCGTCGACGACGACGAGGTGTTGGAGTTCGGCCCGGTTCGCACTCGCCAGCATGAGGCGTTCGAGGAGTTCGCTGTCGTCGGCGATCGCGACCCGCGCCCCGCAGTGGGCGAGCAGGTGCCCAAGCGGCTCGGCCGGCGTCGAGTTGTAGATCGAGATCGGAACCGCACCGCACAGCAGCGCGCCCATGTCGGCGAAGTGGAACTCGGGTCGATTTCGCAGCAGGAGCACGACCCTCTCGCCCCGCGTCACTCCGAGGCGACGGAGCCCGGCCCCGACTCGTGCGGCCTGTTCCCTGTAGTCGTCCCAGCTAGCGGTGTGCCACGTCCCGTCGCGACCTCGCCAGCGCAACGCGGGTGCATCTGGCCGGCGTGCGACGGTCGCCGCGAAGGCAGCCGTGACGGTGGTGGCGGTAGTCGTCACCCCGGTCTCTAAAACCCGACCGAATGGGTAGGCTTTTGGGGCTGAGCACAGAACATGCACGCTCCAGGAGGGGAGGCCCACGTCGATGGCCAAGTACGCAACACCGGATGCACTCGTCGAGACCGACTGGTTGGAGGCCAATCTCGATGACCCCAACATTCGGACAATCGAGGTCGACGAAGACACCACAGCCTACGAGAAGGCCCACATCAAGGGCGCCATCGGGTGGAACTGGTTCACCGATCTGCATGCGGTTCCCCGCCGGGAGTACGTGGATCAGTCGGGCCTGACCGCACTACTCCAGCGGGCCGGCGTCAACGATGGGACGACGGTGATCGTCTACGGCGGGAACAACAACTGGTTCGCGGCATACGCCTACTGGCTTCTCAAGTACCGAGGTTTCGACAACGTCAAGCTGCTCAACGGTGGGCGCAAGAAGTGGGAAGCCGAAAAGCGGGCGATGGTCAGCGACGTGCCGTCGCACGCACCGGGTGACGTGAAGGTGGTCGCCAGCGACCGCGACGAGTTCCGGGCGTTGCGCGACGAGGTGTTGTCGAAGGCCGGCAGCGGCACCTTCGTCGATGTCCGTTCGCCCGAGGAATACCGCGGCGACGTACTCGCACCCGCGCATCTTCCCCAAGAGCAGGCGCAGGTTCCCGGCCACGTCCCGGGCGCCGCCAACATCCCCTGGGCAAAGGCCGCCGCCGACGACGGCTCGTTCAAGTCCGCGGACGAACTGAAGTCTCTGTACGAAGGCGAGGGCGTAACTCCCGACAAGGAGGTCATCGCCTACTGCCGCATCGGTGAGCGGTCGGCGCACACGTGGTTCGTGCTCCACGAGTTGCTCGGCTACGGCAACGTGAAGAACTACGACGGTTCCTGGACCGAGTACGGCTCACTCGTCGGTGCACCGGTCGAACGGGGCTGACCCGTTCGACGGCCCAACTTGAGGCAATAACGAACGGAATTCGTTCGTTATTGCCTCAAGTTGAGGGCCGGTGGAGGAGGAAGGTGCCGTTGGCGTGGCTGACGAGGGTGTCGTCGCCGTCGCGCACCCAGCCTTCGGCGAAGGCGACCTGTTTGGTCAGACGGACAACCTCGCCGCGCACCTGATAGGACTCCTCGGCTCGGGCCGGTACCAGCGTGTCGGTTCGCATGTCGAGGGTAGCCCGGCTTACCGCGTCGCCTTCGAGGCTGGCGTTGATCGCGAAGTTCATGACGGCGTCGAGCAACACCGAGTGCACGCCGGCTTGCACGATTCCTCGGGGGTTGCATGCGAGCGGAGTCGGCACCCACACCAGGTGTGACCAGCCGTCGCCGTAGGAGTCGAAGTCTCCGCCCAGGGCACCGATGACCGGCATGCCGCCGTCGCCGAGCCAGCGGTCCATGTTGCGCGCCATGGCGGGCAAATCTAGGTGGTGAGACTCTCCACGGCGCTGCTTGGTCCGCCCGTTCGACCGCGACCGTTCAGCGGATGTCGAAGTTCACCACGAACGTGGCGCCGCCGCCGGGCGTGTCCTCCAGCTCGAGGCTGGCGTCGAGCGACGCGGTCAGGCGCAGCGCCAGCGCGAGCCCGAGCCCCATCCCGGGGCTGGTGTGATCGCCCCGAACAAACCGCTCGAAGATGCGGCCCTTGAGCTGGGGCGGAACTCCTTGGCCGTGGTCGCGTACCGAGATGCTGGGCGGTGCGTCCGTTGCTCCTGCAGTGGCGAGCAGCTCGCAGCTGCCGGCGTACTTCAGGGCGTTGTCGACGAGAAGGTTGAGGGCATGGGTGAGGAGCTTGGGGTCGGTCGCGACGGTGATGTCTGGCGGGCACTCGACGCGCACTTGCTCCGGTCGGGCGCTGTGGGCGGCGACGTCGTCGAGGAGCGTCGCGACCTCGGTTCTCTCGATCTGGGCTTGCGTCACGCCCGCCTCGAAGCTCGACACCGTGAGGAGCTCGCCGATGAGGCGGTCGAGCCGTTCGGATGCCACTGTGATCCGGTCGAGGACACGGTCGCGGGCGTCACGGGTGAGGGAGTCGTCGTTGCTCTTCAAGGTCTGGGCGAAGCCGCTGATGATCGTGAGGGGCGTCCGCAGCTCATGGGAAACCCGCGCGATGAAGTCGCTCTTGAGTCGCTCGAGCTCCATGACGTGCTCGTAGCGGCGAGCGCTGTCGATGGCTCCCGCCACCTGGGTGGCGAGCCCCTCCAGCACCGACAGGTCATCGGTGGTGAACGCGTCCTTCTCGACCGAGTCGACCTGGAGTACCCCTATGGCGTCGCCCAGCACGAGAAGCGGTACCGCGAGGTAGCTGTTCATTGCGGCGTTGGAGCCGAGCCGCCGCAGCGGCTGGTCGACGCGGGGGTCGTTGTCGAGGTCAGACGAGTAGATGGGAGTGCGGGTGACGATGCACCGTCCCACTAGGCCCTCGCCCACTGGCAGGCGCGCCGCCGCGACCTCGGCAGAAACCGCCGGGTCGCATGCCGCGATGTAGGCACCTTCTTCATCGATGAGGCAGATGCTGCCGCCGCGGAAGTCGACGAGTCGACGCATGGCGGTGAGGATCGTCTGGAGCACCGGCTCGAGCTCGAGCGCCGGGCCGATGTCTCGGCTGACCTTGGCCAGCAGCGTCTGGAAGTCCAGGAGCCGGTCGAGTCGCTCCTCAGGGGAGAGCGACTGCTGTAGGCCGGACTGCTGTTGGCCGGCGGGTTGCACCCCTCCATGGTCGCGCGCCCTGCTTGACCGCGCCCCCCAGGGGGAGGGGGGGCAGTTGCCATAGGCGCCCGCTGCCGGGCAAGCTTCTTGACTGAACGGTCTATTTGAACAACGAGGAGTGCCAAATGCCGACCGCCGTGATCGTGGATGCCGTCCGAACTGCTGGTGGCCGAGGTAAGAAGGGCAGCGGCAAGCTCAGCAACTGGCACCCGGTCGACCTGTCCTCCGAGGTGCTCAAGGCGATAGCGGAGCGCAACAATCTCGACCCCGCCATCGTCGACGACGTGATCATGGGCTGTGTCATGCAGGTGGGCGAGCAGGGGCTCAACATCGGCCGCGAGGCCGTCCTGGCAGCGGGTTGGCCGGAGGCGATCCCGGGAACCACCGTCGACCGGCAGTGCGGATCCTCCCAGCAGTCCGCCCACTTCGCGGCCCAAGGAGTGATGGCGGGGGCCTACGACGTCGTCGTCGCCGCCGGCGTCGAAGTCATGAGCCGGGTCCCGATGGGCGCATCGCTGATGACCGGCGGCTCGCCGATGGGTCCGCGCGTGGCCGCGCGGTACAAGGACGTCGGCGGTCGCGTGTCCCAAGGCATCGGCGCCGAGATGATCGCCGACAAGTGGGGCCTCTCCCGTGAGGAGCTCGACGCCTTCGGGCTCCGCAGTCACCAGAACGCGCATCGGGCGACGGTCGAGGGTCGCTTCGACAACGAGATCATCCCCGTCCGCGTTAAGGATGAGAACGGTAACGAGACCGACGAGGTCTTCGACAAGGACGAGGGCATCCGCGCCGACAGCTCCCTCGAGAAGCTGGCCACGCTGAAGCCGGCCTTCAAGCCGGACGGCAAGGTGACCGCAGGCAACTCCAGCCAGATCACCGACGGCGCGGCCGCGGTGCTGATCATGAGCGAGGAAAAGGCCAAGGAGCTCGGCCTCACCCCCCGGGCGCGCTTCCACTCCTTCGCGATCGCAGGCGTCGATCCGGTGACGATGCTGACCGGACCGATTCCGGCTACGGGGAAGGTGCTCGAGCGGGCCAAGCTCGGAATCGACGACATCGACCTGTTCGAGGTCAACGAGGCGTTCGCGTCGGTAGTGCTGGCGTGGGAGAAGGAACACCACCCCGACATGGACAAGGTGAACGTCAACGGCGGCGCCATCGCCCTCGGCCACCCGCTCGGGTGCTCGGGCGCCAAGCTCATGTCGACGCTCCTGAACGAGCTCGAGCGGGTGGCCGAGGGCGGCCGCTACGGCCTGCAGACGATGTGTGAAGGCGGCGGCATGGCCAACGCCACAATCATCGAACGCCTCGGCTGAACCCCCCCGCCGTCCCAACCCCCCTTCCGCGCCAACCCCCCTTCCGACGCCGGAACTTGAGGCAATAACGATCGGAATTCGATCGTTATTGCCTCAAGTTCGGCGCGGGCGGCGGGATGTCCCCAGGTTTTTCCACAGCCTGGGGAGAATCACGCCGGTGTAACTCACTTTTGGGGTGGTCACTCGATGGGCGCGACGAGATCCATGTCCTCCTGGCAGTGGCGCGGAGGGTCGGGATCCTCAGTAGGCGCGATCGTCATGCGGAGTTCCGCGCCGCAGATCGAGCACCGGTACCGCATGTTGATCTTGCGCATCTCGCCTTCGGGGGGAGGCTCCGCCATCGGCATCGCAAAGCCGCGCAGCACCCAGATTCCGAGGCGTAGGACGACGACGATGAACAGCAACCCGACGATCAGCTTGACCCAGGGCAGGTCCACCGAGCGGCCCGGCTAGCGCCAGCGCGTGGCGACGATGAAGCCCGCGGTGATGAGGCCGAGCCCGCCGAGCAGGTACCAGTTGCTGGGGTCGTCGCCGGGCAAGAGGCTCATGTAGTTCGTCACGATCATGAGCATGCCGCTGGCGAGCAGAATCCCCATGAGCCAAGGCACCCACCGCGGTGACACCTTGTACTCCTTGGGGATCGGCGGTGTGTAGCGGCCCGTGGTGGGGACCGCACGGGGCTCCTTCGGTGTGACCCGCCCGCCCTTCTTTACGACCTTTCGCTTTTGGGCCATGTCTTGATGCTACCGAGGGGGCAACATGGGTGGGATGCGTCGCCGACAGCCCGTTCGTCCTGCGGTGCTCGCCGTGGGCGTCGCGGTGGGCTTTCTTGCTCTCACGCTGTCGTCGTCGCGTCCCGCCGGGCTCGAGGCCCGCCTCCCGAAGAACTACCGCCTGGCCGACCTGATCACGCTCGAGCAGCGCAATGTCGAGGTGCTCCGGGAGGAGGTTGACGTGCTGCGGGCCGAGGTGGCGGCCCGACTCGATGCCGAGGAGGCGCGTATCGGTGGTGTGGGTGACGGTCAGCTGGACGCGACGAGCGAGGCGGCCGGCTTCGTCGCCATGCGGGGTCCCGGCATCCGCGTGCAGCTCGACGACTCGAGCCTGGAGGAGGCGCCGAGCGGCAACGTGAACGACCTCGTGATCCACTCCCAGGACGTCCAAGCGGTCGTCAACGCCCTCTGGCGCGCCGGAGCGGAGGCGATGGCCATCAACGACCAGCGCCTGGTGTCGACGAGCGCGGTTCTGTGCGTGGGCAACACCCTGTTGTTGAACGGCACCGTCCACTCGCCGCCGTACGTCGTTACCGCGATCGGGGCCGACCGTGACCGCTTCGGAGCCGATCAGCTCGTGAAGCGGCTTCGTGCGTCAGCCGACATCGTGAAGATCGGCTTCAGCGTGGATCGTCTCGACGTCGTCGACATCCCGGCCTACAACGGCTCGACCACGCTTCGATACGCCCAGCCTGCCGACGTCTGAGGCGAGCTCCGAATCCCACGAAGTACCGTGGCGACGATGTCAACGCGTGTCGTCGTGGTGGACAACTACGACAGCTTCGTTTACAACCTGGTGCAGTACCTGGGCGAGCTCGGCGCGACACCGATCGTGCACCGCAATGACGCCGTCACTGTCGACGAGATCGCCGACCTCGCGCCCGACGCGATCCTGATCTCGCCCGGTCCCGGCCGTCCCGCCGACGCCGGGATCAGCAACGAGGTCGTCCGCCGGCTGGGCGGTACGGTGCCGATCCTCGGTGTCTGCCTGGGCCACCAGTGCATCGGAGACGTCTACGGGGCCAGCATCGGGCGAGCCCGGGCAGTCATGCACGGCAAGACCTCGTTCATCTCCCACAGCGGCGCGGGCGTGCTCCGAGGTCTGCCGTCGCCGTTCGAGGCGACGCGCTATCACTCCTTGGTGATCGAACCGGAGTCGCTCCCGGATCAGCTCGAGGTCACCGCCACGACCGACGACGGGGTGATCATGGGCGTCCGCCATCGTGATCTCCCGGTAGAAGGCGTGCAGTTCCACCCGGAGTCGATCCTGACGGCCTCCGG
>CAZWDB010000165.1:0-2011 GCA_964632885.1 uncultured Acidimicrobiales bacterium
TGGTTCGGTCACCCGCCGCGGGCGAACAACTCCTCCGCGTCGTCAGCGACTGGCTTCACCGCACCCGCCAGCCGAACTTGAGGCAATAACGAACGGAATCCGATTGTTATTGCCTCAAGTTCGGCTGTTCGGTCAGGCTGAGCTGGTGGTGAATGAGGCGTGGGAACGCGTCAAGGCGGGCATCTGCCAGCTGTGTGAGGCCGCCCAGATCACCGCGTGGCACCACGATGACGACGTCTGCTGGGTGGCCGACTGCGAGGTCTGCGGCGTCCCGATGGTCGTGTGGAGGGCCCACGGCACCGAACCGGCCGAAGCCGACCGCGCCCACATGCTCGCCTGTCTCGAGCGAGTCGCTACCGGTCGCTGGGGCGCCGAAGGCTTCGTCATCGACCCCCACATGCGCCAGATCCCCGACCACTTCCACGCCCACGCCCGCCCCTCCCGCCGAACTTGAGGCAATAACGATCGGATTCCGATCGTTATTGCCTCAAGTTCGGCCGGGACGTGACCGATGTCGCCTTCCCCTCGCGACATATCGCGCTTATGGTTGGTGTCATGCTCGACAGAAGGCGATCGTCATCGCTCAGCTCCAGCCGTTCCACCCTCGCGAAGCTCGACAACGCGCTCCTGATCGCGGTGGTGGCGGTCGGCGCGATCATCGCGTTCCAGGTGATCGGCTGGCTCTTCGGCGCCCTGTGGTTCGTGGCCAAGCTGCTCATCGCGGGCCTCATCGTCGGTGCGGGGGCCAGCTTCGCCTTCCGCCGCCTCGGCCGGGGCTGACCTACCCAACCCCCTCGGGTCGCAGTGGCGGCGCGGCGCGCCGTAGCTTCAGGGAGTGACCGAGGTACCCGGACCACTCAGTGATCTACGCGTCGTCGACTGCGCCACCCTCATCGCCGGACCCGGTGCCGCGCGGTATCTCGGGGACTTCGGCGCGGACGTCATCAAAGTCGAGCGGCCCGGCACCGGCGACAGCGCACGCGATCTCGGCTGGCGTGATCCCGGGACCGACGCCTCCCTGTGGTGGCAGCTGGAGGGTCGCAACAAGCGATCGGTGGTGCTCGACCTCAAGACCGACCACGGCCGCGACGCGATGGTGCGGCTGTGCGCGTCGGCCGACGCTCTTATCGAGAACTTCCGGCCCGGCACGCTCGAGCGCCTCGGCCTGGGGCCCGACGTCCTGCACCAACACAATCCGAAGCTGGTAGTCACGCGCGTGACCGGGTTCGGTCAGGACGGCCCCTACGCCGGACGGCCCGGCTTCGCCACGCTGGCCGAGGCGATGTCGGGCTTTGCCGCGATCAACGGCGAGCCCGACGGCCAGCCCATGCTGCCGCCGATCGCGCTTACCGACGAGGTGACCGCGCTGGCCGGCGCCTTCGCCACGCTCGTCGCCATCCGCTCGGGCGTGGGGCAGGTGGTCGACGTGTGCCTGCTCGAATCGATGTTCCAGATGATGGGGCCTCTGCCAGCCGCCAAACGGCTGCTCGACTACGAGCAACCGCGCCTGGGCGGCGGCATCCCGTACTCCGTGCCGCGCAACACCTACCGCACCGCGGACGGTTCCTACGTGGCGGTGAGCACGTCGAGCGACTCCGTCGCCGAGCGTGTGCTCACCCTCGTCGGCCTCGGGGACGATGAGCGGTTCGCGACGAATACGGGCCGCATCGCGCATCGCAACGAGCTCGACCAGGCGGTCGGCGACTGGATCGCGGCCCGCACTTCGGCTGACGTCATCGACGCCTTCACCGAGGCCCACGCCGCCATCGCGCCCGTGATGAACATGGCCGACATCGCCCGCGACCCGCACTACCTGGCGCGGGGCGCCATCGTCGAAGTCGACGGGCATCCCATGCAGGGCCTGATCGCCCGCCTCTCCAAGACGCCCGGCTCGATCCGATGGGCGGGCCGTCCCCTCGGCGCCGACACCGACGCCGTCCTCGACGAACTCCAACGCCCGAACCCGCGCAACTTGAGGCAATAACGAACGGAATTCGATCGTTATTGCCTC
>CAZWDB010000165.1:2111-7715 GCA_964632885.1 uncultured Acidimicrobiales bacterium
CCCGAACCCGCGCAACTTGAGGCAATAACGAACGGAATTCGATCGTTATTGCCTCCAGTTCTGGGGGAACGCGCAACTTGAGGCAATAACGAACGGAATTCGATCGTTATTGCCTCAAGTTCGGCTGGTGGGGAGGGCGGCGCGGAGGGAAGCGACGAAGTCCCGCGCCCCGTCGGGGCCCTCACCGTCGAGGAGACGACGGACGAGGGCGGAACCGACGATCACGCCGTCGGCGGTTCTGCTCGCCTCCACCGCCTGCTCGGGCGTCGACACGCCCACCCCGATGAGGACCGGTCGGTCGGTGACTGCCTTCGCCCGCGCGCCCATCCGCGCGGCCGACGCCGCCAGCAAGCTGCGCTCGCCGGTCACCCCCATCGTGCCGACCGCGTAGACCCAACCGCGGCTCGCCTCACAGATCCGCCGCAGGCGGTCGTCGGGCGTCGTAGGCGCCGCGAGCAGAATTGCCTCGATGCCAGCGGCGTCGGCTTCGGTCAGCCAGTCGCCGGCCTCGTCCAAGGGCAGGTCGGGGACAATGGCGCCCGAGATGCCGGCGTCTGCGAGCGTACGGGCGAAGCGGTGGTGTCCGGCGTGGAACACGATGTTGTAGTAGGTCATCACCACCAGCGGGACGTCGACATCGACGTGCGACGCGGCCGACAGGATGGCGCCTGGCGTGGCACCGGCGGCGAGAGCCTGCTCCGACGCTCGCTGGATAACCGGCCCGTCCATCACCGGATCGGAGAACGGGATACCGATCTCGATCGCGTCGGCGCCCGCGGCCGCAACCGCTCGGACGACGTCGGTCCAGTCGGCGCCGAGCCCGCCCGTGACGTAGGGGACGAGCGCCTTCCCACCTGCGTCGCGACCCGCTCGCAGGGCGGTCTCGATGCGGCCCGTACCGATCCTCCCGGCCGCCAGCCCCTCAGACATCGAGCATCGGCATCACCTGGGCCACGTCCTTGTCACCGCGCCCGGACAACGTGATCAGCACCGTCGACCCCGACGGAATGTCGGATCCCGCCGCGCGCGCCACGTAGGCGATCGCGTGGGCGGGCTCCAGCGCGGGAATGATGCCCTCCTTCTCCGACAGCAGACGCATGGCCGCGAGAACCTCGTCGTCGGCGGCGGTCACGTAGGTGGCCCGGCCGGTCGAGGCGAGGTGGGCATGTTCCGGTCCGACGCCGGGATAGTCGAGGCCGGCGGAGATCGAGTGGGCCTCGACTACCTGACCGTGCTCGTCCTGCAGCAGGAACGACTGCGACCCGTGCAACACGCCGGGCACGCCGTGCACGATGGCGGCGCCTCCAGCGGGCTCGACCCCGACAAGCCGCGCGGCGGTGTCGGCGAAGCCGGCGAAGGTCCCGGCTGCGTTGGAGCCTCCACCCACGCACGCGACCACAACATCCGGGTCGGCGCCATCGAGCATGGCGCGGCACTGCTGCCGGGCCTCGTCGCCGACAATCCGCTGCAACTCCCGCACCATCCACGGATAGGGGTGGGCGCCCGTCACCGACCCCAGGAGGTAGTGGGTGGTCTCCACGCTCGCCACCCAGTCACGGAGCGCCTCGTTGATGGCGTCCTTGAGCGTGCGACTTCCCGAGGAGACCGAGCGGACCTCGGCCCCCAGGAGCCGCATTCGGAAGACGTTGAGCTCTTGCCGGGCGACGTCGACCTCGCCCATGTAGACCACGCACTCAAGCCCGAAGAGCGCACACGCGGTAGCAGTGGCCACTCCGTGCTGGCCTGCTCCGGTCTCGGCGATCACCCGATGCTTACCCATCCTGCGGGTGAGCAGCGCTTGGCCGATCACGTTGTTGATCTTGTGCGATCCGGTGTGGGTGAGGTCCTCGCGCTTGAGCAAGACCCGGACACCCAGGTGCTCCGACAGCCGCCGGCACTCGGTGACGGGTGTAGGGCGACCCGCGTACTCGCGCAAGATGGCGTCGTATTCGGCCCGGAAGGCGTCGTCGCTCCAAGCCGACCGGAACGCGTCCTCGAGCTCGGCGCACGCCGGCACCAACGCCTCGGGCAGGTAGCAGCCTCCGAAGTCGCCGAAGCGTCCGCCCGCGCCCGGCTCGCCCATCGTCGCGTCCTTCGCCCGACCCACCATCAGGAGCAGCCCACCATCAGCAGCCCACCATCAGGAATCGACCTGCCAGTCGTATGGCCCCTGCCGCGGTGCCTGGTAGACGGGCGGGGCCGCCGCGCGCGCCGCCTGGATGAAGGCGCGCAGCTTCCTGGGATCCTTGTGTCCGGGACGGCTCTCGACCCCCGTGGCCACATCGACGCCCCACGGACGCACGCGCGCGATGGCGTCACCCACGTTGTCGGGCGTAAGGCCCCCGGCCAGTAGCAAGCGCCTCCCCGTTCCCACGCCCTCGGCGAGCTTCCAGTCGAACACCTGCCCTGAGCCTGGAGTCGCGCCGTCGATCATCACCACATCAGCGCTGTAGTCGTGCGCGTCGGCGATAGCGGGGTGGCCCGCGGGGAACGACTTGATCAGACCGGGAATGCGCTCGCGAATCCACTGGCACTGCTTAGGAGACTCCCGGCCGGACAGCTGGGCCGCTTTGAGGCCGGTGGCGGTAATCACCTCGACGACCCGAGCAGGGCTGGCGTCCTGGAACACCCCCACCGTGAGCACTTCGGGGGGCAGGCGCTTGGCGATGTCGGCCGCGACGCCCGGCTGGATCTGGCGCTGGGAGGGAGCGAAGATGAAGCCGATCGCGTCCGCGCCGAGTGCGACCGCGAGGAGCGCGTCCTCCTCGCTCGTAGTGCCGCAGATCTTCACGAACACCGCACCCTCAGCTCTCTCAGAGCGGCGGCGGGGTCAGGACTCCGGACCAGGACCTCGCCCACGAGGACCGCGTGGTACCCGGCGTCGGCAACCCGGCGGGCGTCATCGGGCCCGGTGATGCCCGACTCTGCCACGGCGGTCACGCCGGCAGGGATCGACGCCGCGACCCGCACGGCCCGGCACTCGTCGACTGCGAACGTTCGGAGGTCGCGCTGATTGACGCCAACTATCACCGCGCCCGCGGCGAGAGCCCGCTCGACTTCACCCTCGTCGTGCACTTCGACGAGCGCCGCCATCCCGAGCTCGAGGGCGAGGTCGTGAAAGGCGCGCAGCTCGGCGTCGTCGAGGACCGCCACGATGAGAAGGACGGCGTCGGCGCCCATCGCCCTCGCGTCGAACACGTCGTGCTCGCTCACGGTGAAGTCCTTTCGGAGCACCGGAAGGTGGCACGCCGCGCGGGCTTCAGCCAGATCGCGCGGTGACCCACCGAAGTGCTGCTGATCGGTCAGAACCGACAGGCACGCTGCCCCGCCCGCCTCGTAGGCCTGGGCGAGCATGTGCGGGACGAGATCGGGCGCGAGGTCGCCCTTCGACGGCGACCGCCGCTTGATCTCGGCGATGACCGCGAGTTCGTCCCCGCCGCGCTCCGCCCCCGGCCCCCCGAGCGCCCCCGCGAAGTCGCGGGTGGGCGGCGCCTGCTCGGCTGCGACGCGCAGGTCACCGAGCGCGCGGCCGTCGACGGCGGCAGAAGCCCGATGACGAGCAACGATGTCGTCGAGATAGGTGGTCACGGCGCGCGTCAGCGTAGTGGCGACCAGTCGCGGATCCGTGGTCTAGTCGTCGTCGTTTCGACTGCGGGAGGTCGTCGTCGTAGACGACGTCGACGACGACGACGTGGATCGTTCCGTCGTCGAGGTTGTCGTAGCCCTCGGTGGCGGCGCGCAGTCGGGCACCCCGATCGGGAACGTCTGGATGTCGCCCACCACTACCGAGAGCGGCTGGGTTCCCGACTGGTCGCACCGGACGGTAAAGCTGGCGTTGCCGGCGCCGTCGGTAGGAGTCGGGTTCTCCGTCGATACCCGCCAGTTCCCGGAGCCGAACAACTCGACGCTGATGCCCGCGACGATCTGGGCCTGGACCACACCCTCAGGGTCGACCTGCTCGTCGGTGACCTGCACTATGAGGTGGGCGGGCTCGCCGACCACCGGCGGTTCGGGCGCGATGTCGGAGGTCACGCGCAGGCCGCTGAAGCGCTCGAGGCGTAGATCGAGCGAGCGGGTCTCCCTGGCGGCAAGGAAGAAGACCTGCGGGTCGGTAAGGGCTAGCTCGGGCGCAAGCCACGCGCGCACTCGAATCAACCCGCCCTTCAGGAACGGCACCTGCCACGTGCCGTCCTCGGCCGTGAGCACGTCGACGTGGGCAACACCCTCGCCGACAATCCTCTGGACCCGCACCGTCGCGTTCGCGACCGGGCCTTCCTCGGCGACGACGGTGCCCGACAACTCCGCCTCACCCGGTGCCATCTCGATCGTCGTGGTTGTCTGGCCGGCTACCTCTGCGAGCGCGACGTCTGTGAGATCGGGGGGCTTCTGCGTAGTGGTCGTGGACGGCCGCTCAGGTGCGGGAGGGAGGGTGTGTATGCCGCCGCCGCCGCTAACCGTGCACGCCGCGGCTGCCAGTGTGAGGACACCGAGGACCGCGCCGAAGGCCGTGACACCACGGGCCGGGGGACGGGCACGGATACGGAGGCGGGGCGGGGCGGGGCGCACCCGGTCAGGATATGAGGGGCAGCGCCTCGATCCGTACCACCTTTGATCCGCCTTCCCACGTGACCTCGGCGTCGAGGGGCGGCTCGTTCCCCCTGCGGACGTACGCGAGGGCGACCGCGCCTCCCGGCCGGCGCGCGACGCTGGTCACTTCGCCGACGTCGCTACCGTCCCGCGTGAGCTTGGCGCCCGGCGGGGGCAGAGCGCCATCCGCGTCGTCGATGGTGACCCCCCGGAGCCGGCGAGCCACGTTGCCGCCACGGGAATCGATCCGGGCGACGAGCTCCTGACCCGTGTAGCACCCCTTGGTGAAGCTCACGGCCCGCTCGACCACGCCGGTCTCTTCCGGGATCGTCCGCTCGGTGAGCTCGGCGCCCATGCGGGGGACGCCGGCTTCGATGCGGACCGCTTCGTAGGCATCGTCCGCCCGCACCACGTCGGGCGGCGGGATGACCCCCGGTCCTAGGAGGTCGACGCCGGCTAGACCGGGCCAGTCAGTCGGGAGCACCAGTTCGGCCACCGAGCCGGTGTCGTCGCCGTTGGTGACCTCGTGGGCGGCGGGTCCCCGTAGAGAGACACACTGCCAGTCGAGGGTCTCCATCGTGACCTTGGTGCGGAGCTTGAACCGCGTGAGTCGCTCGATGACGGTCTCACCGTATCCCCCATCGGTGTCGAGCAAGAACGCGTCGTCAGCCATGCGCGTCAACCGCAGCAGGGCGACGACCTTGCCCTGGGGTTCGAGGAGGAACGACAGTGCACTGTCGCCCGCGCCGATCGCGGCCACGTCCTGGCTGAGCTGGCCCTGCAGGTAGTCGGTCGCTTCGGGACCCGACACGCGGATGAAGTCGCGGGCGACCTCGACGGCACCCACCCCGGTGCGAAGAGCGTCGTATTGACCCGTGAGATCCATGCCCCCAGCCTAACGAGACACCCCACAACCCCAGACCCGGCCGAACTTGAGGCAATAACGAACGGAATCCGGTCGGTATTGCCTCAAGTTCGGTGATTCGGCGGTGGGGTGGTGGCGCGGTGCGCTCGGAC
>CAZWDB010000166.1:0-7561 GCA_964632885.1 uncultured Acidimicrobiales bacterium
CACACGGTGTCGACTCGCACTTCGGGCAGCCGTTTTCGTACCGTGCGGCCGCGGCCTCGAGCGAGAGGCCGAGCTGGTTGGCGAGCGACGCGGTCCAGGCCAAGAGGTCGCCCAGCTCGTCGCTCTGCTCCTCGACGGTGCCCTTGCGGACCGCCCGCGCCAGCTCGCCGAGCTCCTCGGCCAACCACGCCAGCGTGGCGGGAACCCCGCGGGTCCGATCGCGCTCGCCATAGGTGTCGGCCATGACCTGCTGGAACGCGGCGATGTCCATGTCGCCAACCTACGGGTAGTTCCTACCTGAGGGTACGGTGAGTTGCGCATGCCGCTGCCCACTTTCCTCATCGCCGGGACAGTCCGGGGCGCGACGACGTCGCTGCACTACTACCTCGAACAACACCCCGAGGTCGGCATGAGCGCCATCAAGGAGCCCAACTTCTTCCTCTTCGACGGCGCGGGTAACGCCTACGTCAAGGACCGGAGCATCATCACCAAGTCGACCACCCGACGCGAGGACTACGAGGGCCTCTTCCGTCACGTGGCGGCGCGTCCTGCCCTCGGGGAGGCCTCACCTCTCTACCTCTACACGCGGGAAACACCGGGCCGCATCGCCGAGGTCACCCCGAACGCACGGGTAGTCGCGATCCTGCGCGACCCGATCGCCCGCGCCTGGTCGCACTTCCTGCATCTGTACCGCGGCGATGCCACCGCGGCAGTCGACCGCTTCCGCGAGGCGATCACGCCAGAGCTCGCCCAGCCAGACGTGTACGAGCCCTACGAAGCGGGCCGCCACTTCCTCCGCATCGGACGGTACGCAGCCCAGATCGAGCGTTACCAGGAGTGCTTCGGCGCCGACCGTCTGCTCGCGCTCGACTACGCAGCCGTACAGCGCGACCCCGCCGACGTCCTCGGTCAGGTGTGCGCGTTCATCGGAGTCAACACCGACTTCCCCTTCGACGTGGAGACCGTCTACAACTCGTCCGGAGTCGTGCGCAGCCCGATCATCGGACACGTGCAGCGGGTCGCCAAGATGGTGCAGCCCCACGCCAAACGGGCGCTGCCGAAACGGTTCGTCCGCCGCGCTGGACGGGCGCGCGCCCGCTTCGAGTCACGGACCTTCGACAAGCCCACACCGTTGCCTGACGACCTCGTGGCCGAGCTTCGCGATTGGTATTCGGATGACATCGCCCGGCTGGAAGCCCTGCTCGACCGCGACTTCTCGCACTGGGCCCGCCGGCCCTAGAAGCCGGGCTCTACCGGCGAGCCGCGATCGCCTCGGCGATCTGGATCGTGTTGAGGGCGGCGCCCTTCCGGAGATTGTCGCCCGCGACGAAGATGGAGAGGCCATGGGCAACGCTCGAATCGCGTCGGATGCGGCCCACAAAGGTGGCATCGGCGCCCGCGGCTTCCAGCGGCGTGGGGATCTCCGAAAACTCGACGCCTGGCGCCCCGTCCAACAGCTCGCGTGCCCGCTCCGGAGAGAGATCGCTGGTGAACTCGAGGTTGAGCGAGAGGGCGTGCCCGGTGAAGACGGGCACCCGCACACAGGTGCAGGAGACGCCCAGATCGGGGATCTCGAGAATCTTGCGGCTCTCGTTGCGGAACTTGTGCTCCTCGTTCGTCTCGTTGCCGCCGTCGTCGACGAGGCTGCCCGCGAACGCCACCACGTTGAACGCGATCGGCGCGGCGAACTGCGAGTGCGACGGGAACGCGACAGCCGCGCCGTCGAAGGTGAGCTCGGCCGCCTTCTCGGCCACCGCCCTGCTCTGTTCGTCGAGCTCGCGCACTCCGGCCACGCCGGCGCCGGACACCGACTGGTAGGTCGCCGCGACGATTCGCCGTAGACCCGCCTCGCGGTGGAGGACGGCCAGGGCCGGCATGCACACCATGGTCGTGCAGTTGGGGTTGGCGACGATGCCCTTCGGGATGTCGTCGAGAGCGTGCGCGTTGACCTCCGGCACCACGAGCGGAACATCAGGGTCCATCCGCCAGGCGGAGCTGTTGTCGACGACGATCGCACCCGCCTCGGCCACGCGAGGCGCGACCTCCTTCGAAGGACCCGAGTCGATCGACATCAGCACGACGTCGAGGCCGGCATAGTCGGCCGTCGACGCATCCTCGACTTCGATCTCGCCCCCACGGAACGGGAGGGTGCGGCCCGCGGACCGGGACGATGCGAAGAACCGAACCTCGTCGGCGATCTCACGGTCTTCGAGGATGGCGCGCATCACCTGTCCGACCTGTCCGGTGGCTCCGGCGACTCCTATACGCATTCCCATCTGCTCCTCTACTCCTCGAGTTCGAAGGCGTCGTGAAGCGCGGCCACCGCCTTCTCGACATCGGCAGCCTCGATCACGCACGTGATACGGATGGGCGACGTCGTGATCATCTCGATGTTGATGTCCTTCCCGGCGAGCGTCTCGAACATCGACGCCGCGATACCGGGATTCGACTTCATGCCCGCGCCGATCAACGACACCTTGGCGATCTTGTCGTCAGTGAGGACCGCGGCAGCACCGAGCTCGTCGGCGTGCGACTGGCAGACCTCGACACCTCGGGCCAGGTCGGCTCGGGGGACGGTGAAGCTGATGTCGGTCGTACCCGTGAGGGACACGTTCTGGACGATGGTGTCGACATTGACGTGCGCGTCGGCGAGCGACCGGAACAGCCGCGCCGCGACTCCCGGCCGATCGGGCACGTGGGTGACCGTCACCTTCGCCTCTGACGTGTCGTGCACGACCGCGGATACGACGGCTTGTTCGAGCACCTCGTTTTCCTCCTTCGCCCATGTGCCCGGTTCCCAGGTGAAGCTCGACCGGATGTGCAACGGGACCTTGTGGTTGCGCGCGAACTCGACGGCCCGCATCTGTGGCTTCGGACACCCACTCGCCGTCATCTCGAGCAATTCGTCGAACGACAGAAGCTTGAGCTTGCGGGCCGTCGACACCATGCGGGGGTCGGCGGTGAAGATTCCCGACACGTCGGTGTAGATCTCGCAGGCGTCGGCACCCAGCGCGTGGGCAAGCGCCACGCCGGTCAGATCGGATGCGTTCCGTCCGAGGAAAGTGACGTCGCGTTCGGTGGACATGCCCTGGGCGCCTCCGACCACGGCGACCTTGCCCTCGGCGACGGCCTGCTTCACCCGGTCGGGGTTGACCTCCACCAGCTTTGCCCTTGTATGACCGGTGTCGGTGATCATGCCGGCTTGGCTGCCGGTGAACGAGGCCGCTGGGCAGTCGAGGTCGGCGAGGGCCATGCACAGGAGGGCCATGGTCTTGCGTTCGCCGACCGTGATCAGCATGTCGAGCTCGCGGGCCGGGCGCGAATCCGACACCTGTTCAGCTAGGTGCATGAGCTCGTCGGTTTCCTTGCCCATAGCACTCACGACGACCACCACGTCGTCGCCCCGACGCCGGGCGCGGGCCACGTAGTCGGCTACAGCCCGGATCTGATCCGGGTCCGCGACAGAGGTGCCGCCGTATTTCTGGACGAGCAGGGCCACCCTCAAACGGTACCAGCGAGCCCTATACCCCCCGATCGGCCGCCGTTGCTACGGTCTCGACCCGTGCCCAGTGAGAAGCGACAACGGAAGCGCGAGCGTCAGCAAGCCAAGCGCGAAGCCGCCGAGCGTGCCCAGCGGAGGGCCGCGACGCGCCGCCGCGTGATGATGTTCGCCGGGCTCGTCGCAGCCATATTCCTCATCGGATTCCTGATCAGCCAGCGGGGCGGCGACGACGAGGACGTCGTCGCGGCCGGCACGTCCACCACCGATGCACCTGACACCACCTCCACCTCCGGGGCGAACGGACCTGGGGCGGCGGTGCCCGACTGCCCGCCCACCGACGGCAGCGCGGAACGCCAGATCACCTTCAGCGCCGCGCCCGACATGTGCATCGACGCCGAGAAGGACTACAGCGCGGTAATCGCCACGGACGTGGGCGACATCGAGGTCGACCTGCTGGAGGATGCCGCGCCCAAGACGGTCAACAACTTCGTGTTCCTCGCCCGCTATCACTTCTACGACGACGTCCCGTTCCACCGGGTGATCCCCGGATTCGTGGTCCAGGGTGGCGACGCCGAGAACAAGGACGGCACCGGCGGGCCCGGCTATCAGTTCGACGACGAGCTTCCCGAAGAGGGCGACTACGAGATCGGCTCGGTCGCGATGGCCAACTCCGGACCCGACACCAACGGCAGCCAGTTCTTCATCGTCAGCGGAGAAGACGGCGCCTCACTCCCGCCCCAGTACTCGCTCTTCGGCACGGTTACGGCCGGTATGGATGTCGTCGAGGCCATCGAGGCCGACGGCGCCCGGAACGGATCGCCCGAGACGATCCACAACATCGTCACTGTCACGATCTTCGAGAAGTAACTAACCCAGGAGGACCCATGGCCCCGCAGCAGTGGAACGCGCCCCCCGAGATGGGCATCGACCCCACCAAGCAGTACACGGCGAAGATGGAGACGTCGCTCGGGCCGATCACGATCGACCTCGACGCCGCCGCCGCCCCGACCACGGTCAACAACTTCGTGTTCCTCGCACGTGAGGGGTTCTACAACGGTGTGGTCTTCCACCGCATCATCCAGGGCTTCATGTGCCAGGGCGGTGACCCCACCGGCACCGGCCGGGGCGGACCCGGCTACAAGTTCGCCGACGAGCTCCCGTCCCCCGGCGCCTACGAGATCGGCTCGGTCGCGATGGCGAATGCCGGCCCCAACACCAACGGCAGCCAGTTCTTCATCGTGAGCGGACCGAGCGGCACCGGCCTCCCCCCTAACTACTCTCTCTTCGGGAAGGTGGTCGAGGGGCTCGACGTCGTCGATCGCATGGAGAAGGTCGACACCGACGGGAGCGACCGGCCCGGTGACGACGTGGTGATCCAGTCCGTCGCCGTCACCGAGTCCTGAATCCCCCGCCGACCCCCGAACTTGAGGCAATAACGATCGGATTCCGTTCGTTATTGCCTCAAGTTCGGGGGTGGATGATGACGAAGGCGCCGGCGCGGCTCTCGCGATAGGCCGTACCGGCCTCGCGGAGTTCGGCCCGCAACCGAGCGGCCGACGGTGCGCCGGCCACAAAGATGTAGGCGGGACTCTCTGCCGCCGCCACGACCGCATCGTAGGGTGGGTAGCGCGAGGTGTTGAGAGGCGCGACTACCACCTCCTCGGCGGTCTCGAACGCAATCCGGTAGGCGATCCAGTAGTCCGCGTAGGCGTGGTCGATGTTCCACTCCGCAAGGGCGGCGCGCAGCGGCCCAGTGTCACGGGGCATCAGGATCACCTCCGGCTCGCCACCGGCGTGGTCGACGAGGAACGGGCTGCTGTGGTCGCGGATCGCGAACGCGCCGGCGACCGACAAGGTCGCCACCGCGGCGAGCAGAGCGGCCGCCCCCGCGACGCGACGGGAGGTGAGGTCGGCCAGCAACAACCCCAGGACCGGCGCGAGAAAGAGCACGTAGCGACCCTCGCCGACGACTCCCGAGACCGGCAGGACACCCCAGATGAGGGGGTAGGTGAGCGCGGCGACGGCGAGCACCCCCCGGCGCCGGAGCCCGGCCCACACGAGGCCTCCGAGCACCACGAGGTAGGTGACCGGGAGCAGCACCGGCACCAGCCAGTGCTCGGCCGCGTGCAAGCCGAGTGCGACTGGGATGCCGTTCTCGAACAGCACCGCGATGTTCCCGAAGAAGCCCTTGTCGAAGGCGCGGCTGGTGACCTCGAGACTGCGCCCGCCCGTCTGGAGGTTGTACACGAGCCAGGGCGCCGCACCGACCACCGCGGCCGGCACCGCGGCGATGGCCCGCCACGCCTCGAGCCGCCGGCGCCAAGCGAGCCATAGCCCGGCGGGAACGATGAAGTAGAGGATCTGCGGCGTCGTCCACCAACCCAGCCCCGAGGCCGCTCCCACCAGCATCCAGTCCCGCCAGCGGTCGGGTCGTTCCTCGAGACGAAGCGCCCCCAGGAACACGACCAGGCCGAGCACCATCGCCACCCAGTAGAAACCCCGCGCCTTGGTCGAGAACCAGACGTAGTTGGCGGGCCAGATCCAAAACGCCAGGCCCGCCACGATCGCGGGTCGGTCACCGATGATCCGCCGTCCGACTCGCCACACGAGGACGGCGGCCACAGCGCTCAACAGCATGGGAACCACCTTCACGGCGACCGGCGTTGCGCCGAGCACCGCGACCGCCGGCACAGTGAGCAACGCTTCCAGCGACCCGCCGTAGGCCTGTCCGTAGAAGAAGACGGACAGGTCGCCGTCGTAGAGCGCGTGGCGCGCCATCAACCCGACGATCGCCTCGTCGGAGTCGAGCGCCCCGGTGGGCCATGACAGGAAGAGCAGCCGGAGCGCGGCGCCGAAGACGATCGGTGCCGCGACGGCGGCCCTACCCCAGGGCGTCGAGGCCGGCCTCCTTGCCGTCCTTCCACACCGCTACGTGCCCGGCGCCGCCGGAGCGCCATGCGCCGTCAGGCTCCCGGATCGCGGCGGTGGCCTCGTCGACGCCGAGCACCGCGGTACCAGGCCGGGCCAGCTCGAAGGTGCGGCGAGCCTTCTCGTGGGACCACGTGTTCGCGTGCGGGATCACCGCGAGCTGGGGCACCAGACCCAAGCCGAGCGTGTAGGCGCCGCCCCGCGGGTCGACCATCGGGTCGCACAACACCATGGCGCCGGCCGACGATCCGGCCACGACGGCGCCGCCCCGCCAGGCCTGTTCGAGCGCGGTCCAGACGGCAGAGTCCTTGAGCACCGAGCGAAGGTGCAGCGGGGAGCCACCGCTCAGATAGATGAAGCGGGCCTCGCGGACAGTTGCCGCGTTCGCCTCGATGTTGGCGTCGGAGTGACGGAGCACCATGAGGCCCCGAACGGTGGCCCCCAAGGTCGCGAACCAGTCGGTGGCAGTCTCCACCGCCCGTTCGGGATGCTCGTAGGCAGCCGCGGTAGGCAACACGAGAACCTCGTTCCCACCGCTCGACGCGAGCAGTTCGGCATCGAAGTCGCAGCCCGCGCGCCACTCGTTGCCGCCCACGAGGGCGAGGACTCCGGTCATGTCGCATCCTCCAGCACGCGGGGGCGGGCGACGCCTTGAATCATCAGACCGGTGAACGGGTCGGCGGGCACACGGTGGCGCTCGATGTCGGTCACGAGGAAGCCGGCCTGCCGGATAGCGGCCGCCGTGTCACGGTCGAGGTGGCAGCCGGCGTTCACCCGGCGCCAGACCGGAGTGGCGGCGCGCTGGACCGCCCGGCGCGCTCCGGTACCGCCGACATGTTCGAGAAACAGCAGGCGCCCGTCGGGCTTGAGCAGGCGGCGAATTCGATCGAGCGCGGCGCGGTGGTCGGGGACGCTGCACAGCACGAGGGTCACGACGACGGTGTCGAAAGAGCCATCCTCAAACGGCGCGTCTTCCAACGAGGCGGCGTGCACCTCGACCGGGACGGGCGCGGCCTTCACCCTTCGTTCCATGCGGCGCCGCATGGCGTCGTCGGGCTCGAGCACGACGACTTCGTCGACGTCGCGGTAGTGCGCGAGGTTGAGGCCGGTGCCCGCGCCTACCTCGAGCAC
>CAZWDB010000167.1:0-7533 GCA_964632885.1 uncultured Acidimicrobiales bacterium
GAGCGGCTGCGTGGACGCGGCGACGTCCCGATGACGACGGACGAGATCATGGCGCTCACCCGCGCCGACTGACCTGTGGCCACCGGGACCCTCGTCGACTCGAACGTCCTGCTCGACATCCTCACCGAGGACGCCAGCTGGCTTGACTGGTCGTCGGGCGCACTCGCTGCCGCCGCGGAGTCGGGCCCTCTCTTCATCAACCCGATCGTCTACAGCGAGGTCTCGGTTCGTTTCTCACGGATCGAGGACCTTGACGACGCGCTCCCCCCAGAGGACTTCCGGCGTGCTCCCCTCCCGTGGACCGCGGCGTTCCTCGCAGGGAAGGCGTTCCTGGCCTACCGCCGCAACCGGGGAACGTCATCGACACCGCTGCCCGACTTCTTGATCGGCGCGCACGCCGCCGTCGCAGACTTCGATCTGCTCACGCGGGATCCCACCCGGTACCGGGCCTACTTTCCCAAGGTGCAGCTGCGCGCGCCGGAGGCGTGAGCCCCCGCGGCTTACGGGCCCGAGCGGTTCCCGATCACGCGCGGGCCGCGATCGGTTCGATCTCGTCGTCGTCTTCCTTGCGCCTGCGACGACGCCAGAACAACAAGAACAGGCCGGCGGCGGCCAGCAACGAGATCCCCGCGATCGTGGCGACGACCCGACCCCACGCGGTGCCGATCACCGCTTTCGCAACAACAGCCTCGGCAACCTCGCCCGCCTCCTCCGGGAACGTGATGCGCGCCGTCGCCGACTTCGACAACTCCCCGGAGGAGACCGTGAGCATCGCGGTCCAAGGGCCGTCGGGCAGCTCAGGGTCGAGCAGGATAACGGCGGGGGCACTGTCGCCGGGAGCGAGCGTCGTGCCGAGTTCGACCGGGAACGGGCCGGCCGACAGCGATCCCGGTCCATCCTCGAGTCGCAGTTCACCGGTGAGGTCGAGGGCCCGTCCGCCGGTGTTGACGACCACGGCCCTAATGAGGGGGCGCGCGTCGTCGTTGCGCGCCGCGATGAACTCCTCGATCTCGAAGTCCGACTCCGGCTCCTCGCCCTCTCCGACCGACAGGTAGATGCGGATGCCGACTCGGTTCACGAGCGTGACCCCGCTGGGGGTCGCGGAGGCAGGAAGCTCGGCCCACACGACGCCGTAGCGCTCACCGTCGGCAACATCGGCCGGCACATCGATGGTCACCGTCGCCTCCGCCGCCTCCCCTGCCTCGATCTCGACCGAGTCCGGCTCCACTGTGACCCAATCGAGGATGTCGCCGCTGCCCCGACCCTCGTCGGCGACAAAGCGATCCTGCTCGATCCTCGCCGAGCCGGCGTAGAGCTTGATGGTCTTCGCCTCGTTCGTCTCGTTGGTGACCTCGAAGCGCCGCGTGATCGAGTTCGTCGGTCGCAGGTGGTCGATTATGTACTGCCGGGCGCGCGGGTCGTCGACCCGCTCCTGCGGCGCCTCGAGCAGCCGGATACCGACCTGTTCGTCTGGAGCCTGCGCCGACACCCCCGGCGCGAACGCGACTGCCGGGGCCACGAGGGCCCCGGCAGCGAGTAGAGCTATGAAGAGGTGGCGCAGCACGCCACTCATTGTGACGCCTAGGCGACCGAGTGGGTGATCGTGCCTGAGTATACGCCTGCGACCTGGTTGACCAGAAGCGTGAAGTCGAGCGTGGGGGTCCAGGTGACATGGTTCACGCCGGTTCCGAGCCATGCGCCCGCGACCCCTTCGGTGCCAAGGGTGAGGGCAATGCTCTCCGTGAAGGTGCCGTCCTCGTCGGTGCCGGTGGTGGCCGCCCCGGAGGTGTACGCGATCGCCGCGTTGGAGACGGTCTCCTCTAGGGTGGCGGTTCCGGTCGTGAAGTCGGTGGAGCTAACCGAGGCCGTCCAGCTCGCGGTCAGCAGACCCCGCTCGTCGTTCACGGTCACGTCGCCGAGGGAACCGCTGAACGTCGTGCTACCCGCGGCGACCGAGCCGAGGTCGACGGTCGAGGCCGGTTCCGCGATCGCGAGGTTGCCGCCGGTGATCTCAAACGTGGCTTCCGTCGCCGCCTGGCCCGGCGCGGCGAATCCCGCGACGATGGCGGAACCGGCGAGGGCTGCAGCGAGAAGTTTGCTTCGAAGAGTGCGCATGTAGTGGATGTCCTCCGGTTGGTTGGCCCCCCGCTCGGCGGGCCCGGGGCTGGTGTCATGAGAGATATCGAGTGTTCACGCCGTGGCATGAATAGCCCGCTCGGACCATTTACTGTTGGCCCAATTGGCCATGGTCATCCCCCGATCCGGACCCCATCGCGCCACCCGCGACCGCCGATTTGGCCCCCTGAACAGGAAGAATGAGTCGTGCCCACGTCACAGTCCCCGCCCGCCGACCTCGACCTCGGTGCCTTCAGTGACGACGCGCCGTGGATCGTCAATCCGAGCGAGATGGGATGGCGCACCGACGTTGCCGCGCTCCGCGCCGAAGTGGGAGCCGAGGCTCCCAAGCTCGTCCGGCGCCGGCGGATCCCTCCCAGCGGACGGGCCCTCATCGTCGGCATTCGACTCGGCATCGCTCTGGGCAATTGGTACTTACGGGAACGAAGCGGAGGGCAGAGCGCATCCCGCGCCGGACTCTCGCTGCGGCTCCGCAAAGCTTTCGAACGCCTCGGCCCGACCTACATCAAGCTGGGCCAGATCCTGTCGTCGGGCGAAGGCATCTTCCCTGAGGAGCTCGTAGGCGAGTTCAAGCTCTGCCGCGACCAGGTGCCCGCGGAGAGCTTCACCGACGTGCGCGCGATCGTGGAGCGAGACCTCGGCGGCCGCCTCGAAGACATCTTCGCCCGCTTCGAATCCACGCCGGTTGCCGCCGCCTCGATCGCGCAGGTGCATGCCGCCACCCTGCACTCGGGCGAGGAAGTGGTCGTGAAAGTGCAACGGCCGGATGTCGCCCGGCTCGTGCGCCGCGACCTGGCGGTGATGAGTTGGTTCGCTCCCGCGCTCGTCGGACGGATCCCGGTGGCGGCCCTCGCGAACCCACCCGCGCTCGTCGAACTCTTTGCCGAGACGATCGTGGAGGAACTCGACTTTCGCCTCGAAGCCGACAACATGCTCGACATCGCCCAGGTCCTCGCCTCGACCGGGCAGCGCTCGATGGTGGTTCCTCGCCCCCACCCGGACCTGGTGACGCGCCGCGTGCTGGTGATGGAGCGCCTTGAAGGCTTCAGCTTCGACGACGTCGAGGGCATGAAGGCAGCCGGTATCGACACGTCCGCCGTCGTGCGGGCCGGAATGATCGCCTTCCTCGAAGGGGCCATGCTTTTCGGCGTCTTCCACGGCGATCTTCACGGAGGCAACCTGTTCGTGCAGCGAGACGGTCGAGTCGCCTTGCTCGACTACGGCATCACCGGCCGCCTCGACGAAGCCAAGCGACACGCGTTCCTGCGGCTCCTCGTGCAGGGCACGGTCGGCAACGTGCGGGAACAGCTCGCCGCCATCCGCGACCTCGGCGCCCTACCCGCCGACGTCGACCTCGACCAGATCATCCGCGAGCTGCATCTCGACCAGCCCGTGCCCGACCCCACGGCGATGTCGGCCGACGAGCTGACGGCCCAGATCCGAGAGCTCACGAAAGCGCTCCTCGGCTACGGCGCGCGGTTCCCCAAGGTCCTGATGTTGTTCGTGAAGGACATGCTGTTCCTCGACAACGCCCTCGCCACCCTCGCGCCCGACGTCGACCTCTTCGGCGAGATCACCCACGTCGCCAACTACCTCGCGTCCGCCCACGGCGAACGCATCGCGGGCGAGATCGGGTTCAAAGCCGACACATGGGAACTCGACGTCGACGGCATGCGCGCCGCAATGGGACTCCCCGCCGACGTGGAAACCGTCACCTACCGCGACCTCCAAGCCCGCCGCAAGCTCATCCGGAAGCGGATGGAGGAACGGCGGGAGCACGCTCAGCGGCGGTCTGCGCGCCGGCGACCGCGACCGACGTGACGAGCATCCCGACGACCTGCGCGGCCAACAGCGTCTCGCCTATCAGCGCGAAGGCGAACAGCGCCCCGAAGGCGGGCTCCGCGGTCGCGACCACGCCGGCGAGCCCAGCCGGGATGGTCCGCAACGCGACGAGCAGCAAGAGGAACGGCACCGCGGTGCCGACGACGCCGACAACGCCCGCGCGTCCCGCGACGCCGGCGTCTCCAAGGGAAGCGAACGGAAACTCCCACCACGGCATCACCACCGACCAGGCGAGTGTCGCCGCGGCGAACCCGCCCGCGACCGCGGGCAACGACCCCACCGCGCGCGTGAGGCGCTCTCCCACCATCAGGTAGGCGGCGAACGACACCGCTGCGCCGAGCCCGAACACGACACCCAGCGGGTCGGAGGGGGCCTCAGTGCCGGCGCCGGACACCAGCGCGACACCGACGAGCGCGAGCGCCGCGGTTACCCAGAGTCTGAATCCGATCGCGTGACGGCGAACGACGAGGACGAGCACGGGGCCGACGTACTGGAGCGTGATCCCCACTCCGACCGGCAAGCGTTCGATGGCGAGGTAGTAGGTCGCGTTGACGGCGGCCAGCGCCACTCCCAGAAGCACGGTCGCTCCACGGTGACGCCACAGACGGGCCACCCCGTCGCGGTCGACCGCGAGCACCAGCCCCACCAGGAGCACGGCCGCGACCGCGGCGCGCCACTGCGCGAGGCGCAGCGGCGGAATGGCGATGAACACGTCTTTGGCGACGACGGCGGTCAGACCCCAACAGGCGGCCGCGCCGAGCGCGAGCACACCGCCGGGCACACGGCTCATACGCCCAGGCTCTGATCCTCGGCCGCGCGCCAGCAGTACCACGCGGCCACACTCCGGAACGGCCTGAACGGATCTCCCAGCTCCGCCAGCACCTTCGGCGCAGGCAGAGCGCCGAGTCCGTAGGCGGCCGCGTACCCTTTCCGTACCCCCAGGTCGTCGACCGGCCACACGTCGAGGCGCCGCAGCTGGAACAGCAGGAACATCTCCGCCGTCCAGCGCCCGATGCCGCGCACCACGACGAGCCGGTCGATCAGCTCCTCGTCGCTGCACCTGGCCACATCGTCCAGCGGAACGGTGCCTTCGACCACCTTGGTGGCGAGGTCGACCACCGACGCGGCTTTGGCCGCCGACAGTCCCGCGGTGCGCAAGCTGTCGACGGGTGTCGACAGGACCGCCTCAGGCGTAACTGTGCCGTCGAGGACGGTCTCCAGCCTTCCGTAGATCGTCGCGGCCGCCCGTCCCGAGAGTTGCTGGTACACGATGGCGCGGGCCAGCGCTTCGAACGACGACACCCGTCGTGCTCGGAGCCGGCACGGCCCGACCCGCTCGTAGAGACCGGCCATGACCGGATCACGCGCCGCCAGCTGAGCCGACGCAGCCGTATGCGACACCCGAGGCACGGCCGGCGAGGGTAGCCGAGCCCAACTTGAGGCAATAACGAACGGATTCCGTTCGTTATTGCCTCAAGTTCGACGGGGGAAGAGGGGTTCGGCGGCGTGGTCGGGCGCGTCGAGCCGGTCTAGGGCGCGGGAGGACAACGCGGGCACGAAGGGTTCGAAGGAGCTCGCGATCAGACGCGCGCCGGCCGCCGCGGTCGCGACGACGGTCGCGGCACGTGCCGGGTCGGCGCACCGCCATGGCTCCTCCTGCTCCAGGTACCGGTTCGTTGCGGCCAAGGCGCCGACGAGCGCCTGGGTCGCGCCCCGCAGGTCGAAGCGATCGAGCGACGACTGGACGGCGACGTCGAGCGCGGTTGCCTCCTTGAGACAACCTGCCTCCAAGTCGATGGCCGCCGCCGAGTCGATGGAAGTGGTCGCCGGCTGCGGGCGGGCGAGGGCGGCGATGCGGGTAACGAGATTCCCGAGTCCGTTCGCGAGGTCGCGGTTGACGAGGTCGACCAGCCTGTCGAGGGTGAAGTCGGCATCACTCGCGAGGGGGAGCTCCGACGCCAGCCACCAGCGGAGCGCGTCCGTGCCGTACTCACGGGCGACCGCGAGCGGGTCCACGGCGTTACCGAGCGACTTGCCGATCTTGCGACCGTCGACGGTGAGATAGCCGTGCACGAATATCTCGGTGGGCAACGGCAGGCCGGCAGACAGCAGGATCGCGGGCCAGTAGACCGCGTGCTGGCGGAGTATTCCCTTCCCGATCACGTGGATGCGTTCCTGGCTGTCGCGCCACCACCTCTCGTACTCGCCCTCGTCCGGTCCGCCGAAGCCGAGCGCGGATATGTAGTTGGTGAGCGCGTCGTACCAGACGGCGACCACCTGGCTCCCGTCGCCCGGCACTTCGATCCCCCAGCCGCGCGCCCGCTCGGCCAGCCGTGACACGCTGAAGTCGTCGAGGCCTCTGTCGATGAGTGCGGTGATCTCCCGGCGCGCGGCCGGCGGCTCGATGCGGAGCCGGCCGGTCTCGATGTGCTCGCGGAGGTCGTCCTCGTACCGCGTCAGGCGAAAGAACCAGTTCGTCTCCGAGACGACCTCGGGCGCGACCCCATGGTCGGGGCACAGCCCATCCTCCAGGTCGCCTTCGGCGTAGAACTCCTCGCAGCCGACGCAGTACAGACCCTCGTAGGCCTTCTGGTAGAGGTCGCCGGATGCTTCACACGCCGACCACAGGGCCTCGACCCCAGGTCGGTGACGCCCGTCAGCGCTCGTGCGAATCGTGTCGTCGAGGGTGAGGTCGAGCGCGTCCCACAACGCCGAGAAGACTTCCGCGTTGGCACGCACGTGCTGCGCCACCGGTACGCCGGCGTCTTCGGCGGCTCGGACGTTCTTCAGGGCGTGGTCGTCGGTTCCCGATTGGAAGCGAACCTCGTCGCCGCCTGCCCGTCTGGCGCGGGCGAGGACGTCGGCCTCCACGAACTCGAGGGCGTGGCCCACGTGGGGTGGCGCGTTGACATATGGGATCGATGTGGTGATGAACGTACGGTGCGACATGGGATCCTCCCGGTATGCCCCGCTGAGGATCCTCGCCGTGCACGTCGAGAGGCCCCGGGCGGGGCCTCGTTGACGGCTTCGGTCAGGCGCGCCAGTGAGCCCCGAGGACGGGGCGCATCATCACCGAGCTGCGATGAGTGTCGTGCACTGGCACGTTCCCCACTGTAGCGGCCGAACTTGAGGCAATAACGAACGGAATCCGTTCGTTATTGCCTCAAGTTCAGGATCGGAGAGGGCCGAACTGGCCCTCGGTCGGCTCTGCTCAGCAGAACCACGGCTCGGTGAGCCGTGGCCTCCCCTCGGTCGCGCCGGCGGGAACCGGCTCGGTGGACGGCTGCAGCCCGGCCGCCTCGTAGACAGCGCGGTGCACTCGGAGGAACACCGCCCCGGTTGGCTCGCCGTCGGCGACCGCCGCCTCCACGAGCGAGGCGAGGTCGTGCTGTAGCACGTCGACGCGAGGGTCGGAGGCGGTCCACGTATAGGTGAGCCGCTCGGCGTCATAGGCACCCACCTGCCGAGCCAGTTCGGGCCGGTCGAGGAGCAGCGAGCCTTCCGGCAACAACAGCCGGATCGTGTACTGGACGGGATCGACGTTGGCGATGAGAT
>CAZWDB010000168.1:0-7476 GCA_964632885.1 uncultured Acidimicrobiales bacterium
GGGGACTGTCGCCTGCCCTCCTTCTCCAGATGAGGAGGCAGAGCGTCTGGCGGCCAGCGCGCCGCGAGGATGAAGAGCCGCGCCGATCCGCGCTGGCTTGCTCGATGCGCCGTGTCGCCGACCGCCCGAGGGCGATGGAGTGTTCAGGAGCCTTCGACCGGTTCGGCGGTGTTCCGCCGCACGTGAGTCTGTTGTTCCCTTGGCGCGAGTCGCCGCTGGGCGCGAGTGACCTTGATGAAGTCGGGTCCGTCGTAAGCGGGATGGGCTCTTTCTCGGTCCTCTTTGATGGTGTGCAGGTCCCAGTGCCGACGCTTGTCTTCGAACAACCGTGTCCGGTCCGCGGGGACACTGAGCGGCGAAATGTGGTCCCATCCTGGCGGTGACGTCGGTAAGGTGCCGGTTTAGTCGTCGAGTCGAAGTCGAAGAGGAGCGCGGGTGGCAGAGCGGATGACGGCGGCGGAGGCGCTCGTGGCCTATGGGCAGGCATGGTTCGAGTCGGACCACGAGCGTCGGGTCGAGGCCTTGCGTCGGTGCTGCACTGAGGACATCGTCTTTGTCGACGGCGCCGGTCGATATGAGGGCCTGGATGAGGTCGCGGCGATGATTGGAGGGTTCTCATCGGCAGAACCGGCGCCGAGCGGACCCGAGAAGGCGAGCGCCGGCCGCGACCGAGGCCGCTCGGGCGCCAACGGCGTGCAGGTCGATGTCGTGACGGCCATTGAGGAGATGGGCAACTTCTTCCGTTACAGCTTTGTGTGGCGACTCCCGGACGGGACGGCTGTCCCTGGCACCGACGTGTGCGAGGTCGCCGATGACGGGCGCATGAGTCTGATCACTGTCTGGCCTGCCAACGAAGACTTTCCGCTACCCGACTCCGCTCGCACCGGCTGACTACTCCGTCGCCGCCGGGTGAGTGGCATGCCATCAGCCCAGCTCGGCGCTGCTGGCGGGAGCGAGTGCTACCGATAGATCGTGGCTCTGAGGTCAGCGGGCGGGTCGACTGGAACCCGCCGAGTCAGACGGTTCGAGGGCGATACAAGACCGCGCCCTACCCTGCCTCGGTGCTACAAACCGCGGTCGAGGCCGCCGCGGACGCCTACCCAGGGCGGACGATACGTGTTGAAGGAGAGGGCCAGCTGAGTGTGGCCGTGCGGGTCGGTGGTGAGCTCCTACTCCGCTTTCCTCGCCACGCCCTCGGGGTCGACCACCTCCGTCTCGAGGTGCGCTTACTCGAGCGAATTCGCCCGCGCGTCGACATCGCGGTACCGGAGGTGTTCGAGGTCGCCCTCGACCGCCCTGTCGCCCGCGAAGTCGGTGTGCGGCGGCTTGGCCCTCGAGTGATCGCGGAGGGACTCGCCGGCGAGTTCAGCGAGCTATTGGCGTCACGAACCAATGACCTCGGCCGTTCCCGAGCGCATCGAGAGATCGCCGCCATGGCCCGGCTTCCCGACGATCCCTTGGTGCTGTGTCACACCGACCTCGGCGGCAACATCATCTTCGATGAAGAGTCGGGGACCGTCAGCGTGATCGACTTCGGCAGCTGCCTGATCTCCCATCCAGCCTTCGACGTAGCGTCGATCTCAGTACTCGGCGACGACTTCGTCACCGCCTGTCTCGCCGCGCATCCAGCTCTAGTCCCGGCACGGCAGTACTCCGAGGCGGTGGAAGGAACATTCGTCCTCCAGGACGCGCTCTACGGCGCCCGCCAGCAGGACTGGCCGTACGTCGATGAAGTCCTCGCGGGGTACGGCGCAGACTGACTCGACAGCCGCGCATCCCAGTCAGTCAGCTCCGCTTGTCCGACGAGAGCGCTATGGGTTGTCCGCGCGCAGCGCGCTCCCAGTCCTCGCGGCAGCACCCCCGTCCGCGTGGAGCGAGCGCTTGACACTATCTAAGGGGGTCGGCGAGACTGCCTTCACGGCGCCGACCGGTCGCCGAGCTGTGGAGCATCCGCCCCAGCCGGGGTTCCAGTAGCGAAGGGGATGTGTTCCTCTCGGTCGGGGATGACCGCAGGCCACTTCTCACACCACGTCGCTGGGGAGACGAAGGTGTCAAGGGGGGGCTTGTTTGTATGACGAAGGACGCCAATCTCAAGAGGGTTGCCCGACGTCACGCGCGGGAGACTGGCCAGCGCTACACGGAAGCACTCGCCGATCTTGAGGGGCTCCGAGCGCGGGTTGGCTGGAGGCGTTGGTCTAACGACGGTCGCTCCGCTGCGCTCCATGAGCCGATCGCGGAACGTGTTCTTTCACACCTGCGCGACCGGTACGGCATTGATGCGGTCACGGCGAGCAAGGTCAGCAGTCACAACGATCACGTCTTTCGCGTGGACCGCCGAGATGGTGATCCCTGGATCGTCCGCGTGTTCCCACCGGCGCGGCCGGCCTCCGGGGTGGAAGGTGACGCCGCGATCTTGCGTTACCTCGAGCGCCTCGGCTTCCCGGCTGAGCGACTCGCGGTCGCGGACGCGACGTCGGCACTCGATGGATCATCTGTTCTTGTTACGAAGTTCGTGGCCGGCCGGCCGCTGACCACGGCGGTCGGGTCAGACGACCTTCGGAGGTTCGTCGTGATGGCCGACTTGCTCGGACGGTTGCACTCGTTGCCGCTCGACGAGTCGGTCAGCCGACCCGGCGGCGCGAGCGGCGAGGACCCGACCCGTGAGGGGAGCCCGCGCCAGGACGTCCTGGCAGCTCTCACATTTCTTGACGCCTTCGAGTCGAAGGTGTCCGTCACGGATCGCGAGGCATTCGGCGATCTCCGTCGTCGGGTGCGCGCGGCGGACGACGGACATGGCCTTCCCGAGGCGACAGTCCACGGGAATCTCCTCCACGCGCCTGATCACGTGATCATGAGCGGGCGAGGACCCGTGGCGGTCCAGTGGAAGGCTGCTGGCCGTGGGCCACGCCTCGCTGATTTCGCCTACTTGATGTGGGGCACGGGCCGCGTCCGGCTCGATGCTGAGTGGATCGAGGCTGTCGTGCGCGCCTACCGCGCCCACGTCGAGCTGACCGCCGAGGAATTCGAGCGGCTCGAAGGAGTGATGTACGTGCGGCCGCTGTATCTGGTTTGCTTCGGCTACGGCTCCGGTCAACGCTCGAGTGCAGAACGCCGCGATGAGGAGTGGTGGCAACACATCCCCGCGACTGCAGCCGCGACACGCGACGCCTTCCGCCGCGGCAGCGCGTGATGGGCACTCGTCAGGTGCGGGACGCCATGGTGGGCGGGCTGGAGGTTCTAGGAGCGGCCGAACACAACCTGCGTGATGTAGATGTCACGTTCGGCCCTGGACTGACTGCTCTGGTCGGGGTGTCAGGGTCGGGTAAGTCGTCGCTCGCTTTCGACGTTGTCTATGCCGAAGCCCGCCGGCGCTTCATGGAGACTCTCGCTCTCGGGCGGCAGACACGTGTCCCGCCGGCCCGCGTGCGGCGGATCAACGGTCTCGGGCCGGCTGTCTCGATCGCCCAGAACGTGCTCAACCTCAACCCGACGTCCACGGTCGCGACGTCGGTGGGGCTCCACCCGTTCCTTCGGATCCTCTATGCCCGCTTCGCAGACGTCGGCTGCCCTCGTTGTGACACTCCAGTCCGCGCCGTGTCACGCGAACAGCGGCTGGCGATCGCACTGGAGATCCTGAAGGACACAGACGGCGAGGCCATTGACGTCGACGTCGCGGTGGTGAACCGGAAGGCGGGCACCCACGCGCGGCTGCTCGAGGGGATCCGGGGAGTCTTCGACCGCGTGACGATTGACGGCCGCGCCTGGCCGGCTAAGAAGTCGAGCAAGGTGCCGAGCCTCGACCCGGGCACTCCCCATGACGTCGTGGTGCGGGTGGCGACACTTACCCGAGGTATGAGTGCCGCCGAGGTCCGCGCCACCCTCGAGGGGGCCGACGAGGTGGGAGCGCACGAGGTGCGCCTGGGCGGAACGCCCGTGCTGCGCGCGCCGATCTGCCCGAGCTGTAACGCGTGGGTGCGTCCGCTCCAGCCATCCGCGTTCCGGGACGGGACCGACACGTCTTCGCACCGTATCGCCGGCGTGACATTGCCCGAGCTGCTCAGCCGCTCGGTCAGCGATGCCCTCAAGTTCGTCGAGGAGCTGCCGGTGGGCCTGCGGGCGAAGCGGGTGCAGGACGAGCTGCTTCGCCGGCTCGGTCCCCTCGATGCCCTCGGCCTCGGCCACCTCGCGCTCGACCGCTCCATGCCCACGCTCTCGCGCGGCGAGGCTCAGCGGACGCGGCTCGCGGTCGTGCTGGCGGGGCGACTCGAGGACCTGCTGCACGTCCTGGACGAGCCGACGATCGGGCTGCACCACACCGACCTCAAGCGACTGCTCGACGCGATCTCGTCGCTTCCGGGTCCGGTGCTGATGGTTGAGCACGACGCGGTTGCGGTGGCGATGGCCGACGACGTCGTCGAGATCGGACCAAGCGGTGGGCGGGGCGGCGGTGAGCTCGTCTTCCAAGGGTCTCCCGCGCAGCTGTGGCGAGCCGAGACCGCTTCCGGCCGCGGCTTCTCCGCCAAGATCCGGGACCGGCGCGAGCGTCGAGCACCGGCGGACGAGCCGCGGATCCGCATCACGGGCGCGGACCTTCGGAACCTGCGCGCGGTCGACTGCGAGATCCCGATCGGTTCGCTGACGGTCATCACCGGCCCGTCCGGGGCGGGCAAGACGACGTTGGCGCGCGATGTCCTCCTCGCCTCGCTACGAGATCACGCGCCGCGCGGATGCGCCGGCTTCGACGCTCCCGCGCTCCGTGCGATCGCGGTCGACCAGAAGCCCCTGGGTAACAACCCGCGCTCGAACCCGGCGACATACACGAAGGTGTTCGACAAGATCCGTGCAGTGTTCGCGGACGCCACAGGCAGGCCGCCGTCCGAGTTCACCTTCAACCGCCCCGAAGGCGCCTGCCCGAACTGCGAGGGCATGGGTGCGATCGAGGTCGGGCTCCGGTACGTCGCACCGGTGTGGGTTCCCTGCGAGGCCTGTGGCGGCGACCGCTACCGCGGGGAGGTGCTGGAGGCAACGTGGTCTGGCCTGTCGATCGCGGAGGTTCTGGCGAGCAGTATCGACGACGCGCACGCGCTGTTCGCCGAGCACCGCGACGTGACGCGCATCCTCGACACGTTGCGCGACGTCGGGTTGGGCTACCTCACGCTGGGACAGCCCTCCCCGAGCCTGTCTGGCGGCGAGGCCCAACGGGTGCGGCTCGCCCGCGAGGTGACCAAGGCCAAGTCCGGCGACCTCGTCCTACTCGACGAGCCGACCACGGGGCTGCACCCGGCCGACCTCGAACGGCTCGTTGGCGTGCTCGACCGATTGACCGAACGCGGCTGCACGGTCGTCGTAGTCGAGCACCAGCCCGACGTGATCGACGCGGCCGACTGGTGCATCGACCTCGGTCCCGGCGGCGGTCCCGAAGGCGGCCAGCTCCTCCACTGCGGCCCGCCCGCGGGCACCAAACGTCCGCGAGTGACACCCCGGGCCAAGGCACGCGACCGTCGCCGTTCGGGCGAGACCATCAGCGTGCGAGGCGCCCGCGCCCACAACCTGCAGAACGTCGACGTCGACTTCGCCAAGAACCGCTTCACCGTCGTCACCGGCGTCTCAGGATCCGGCAAGTCGTCGCTCGTCAACGACGTAATCGCCAGCGAGGCGGCGCGGCGACTGCTCGAGTGTCTGTCGGTCTATGAGCGCCAGTCGGTACGCGAGGGTCCAGAAGCGCCGGTCGATGTCCTCACCGGCCTCGGCCCGACGATGGTCATCGACGCATCAAGCACGATCGCCGGCCTCGGCCCGGCGCGGCCCGAGAACAGCGTGCGGGACGCCGTGCGGGCCACCGTCGCCCGCGCCAGCGACCTCGACCGCCTCGTGTCGCTCGTGCTGTCGCGGGCCGGCACCCGCAGCTGCCTCGAATGCGGCGGAGACCAGGTGCGGCGCACCTCGCCGGCGCCGGGAGCTCCTTGGGTCTGTCCGGACTGCTCGACTGACGCGATCCCGATCGAGCCGCGCCATCTGTTGGGGTCGCCGGTCGCGGTCTGTCCCGACTGCCTGGGACTCGGGTCGGTTCGACACGCTCGGCCAGACAAGATGGTGCTCCGCCCGGACGCGCCGATCTGCCGCGGCTGCTTCTCCCTCGGCATCGTCAAGGCCTTCTGTGACGAGAAGCTCAGCGGCTACAGCTCGCTGCTCGCCCTGGCGGAGCGATACGGGTTCGACCCGAGAGGCACCCCGTGGTCCGAGCTCAGCGACGACGCTCGCCGGGCCTTCGTCTTCGGCGACCCCGTGCCGTTCCCTCGAGCCCCGGGCCACCACGTGTGGGGCGGCGGGGGCAACAGCCGCGAGTGGTTCTGGCCCGGCGTCGACCCCTGGGCACGAGCGGATCTCGGCGGCAGCTGGTCGGAGTCCCTTCCCTGCGAGGCCTGCGGCGGCAAGGGCTTCCGCGCTCCCTATCTCGCTGTCCGCGTCGAGGGTCGGGATCGGAGCGAGCTGTTCGAGCTGCCGCTCCGCGAGCTCGAGTCGCTCCTGGCCTCGATGACCGAACCCGACGACGAGCAGGCGGCCGATGCGAGGACGCTCGCCCTCCACCGGCTCGGGTTCCTCCGCTCCGTTGGGCTCGGCTACCTTCACCTCGATCGCCGGGTCTGGACCCTGTCCGCTGGCGAGGCGCAGCGCATCAAGCTGGCGTCGGTGCTGGGCGGGGGGCTGCTCGACATGACGATCCTCCTCGACGAGCCGTCGCGCGGTCTCCATCCGACCGAGGTCACCGCGCTGACGAGCGCGTTGTTGGAGCTGCGGGACGCGGGCAACACCGTCATCGCCGTCGAGCACGACCCGACGTTCATCCGCGCCGCCGACGACGTCGTCGAGATCGGACCCGGGCCCGGACGGGCCGGCGGACGTCTCGTCGACGTGACAAGCGACGAGTCCGTCACCCGCGCCGTGCTCGACCGGTGTGTTGCCATGCCCCGCCGCGACCCCCGCCGCGAGCCTGCGGGGTGGATGCAGGTGACGGGTGCCCGTGAGAACAACCTGCGAGGCATCGACGTCCGGATCCCCTTGGGCGTGCAGGTCGGGGTGTGCGGTGTATCGGGATCGGGCAAGTCGTCACTCGTCGTCGACACCCTCGCCCTCACGCTGGCTCGACCGAAGACCAGTGACCGCATCGCCGACGTGGTCCGCGTCGAGCCTGGCGCGCACGACACAATCTCCGGTGCGCCCGATCGGACCGTCGTCGCCGATCAGTCCCGATCCGAGGTCACCTCGCCTGGCATGTTCCTCGGCCTCATCAACGGGGTCCGTAAGGCGTTCGCGTCCAGCGAAGCGGCCGTCGACGCCGGCATCACGGCAAAGGACCTTCAGTACGGGTGCGACGAGTGCCATGGCAAGGGTGCATGGCAGGAGGGCATGTCGTTCCTGCCGGCGGTGTCGCAGACCTGCGACGCGTGCGGCGGCACCGGCTACCGCCGTGAAGTC
>CAZWDB010000169.1:0-7464 GCA_964632885.1 uncultured Acidimicrobiales bacterium
AAGTCCTTCGTCCGGAGGTCGAGGTGGAGCCGGTTCTTCGTCGTCTTCTGCTCCGCCACGCGCTGCAGGAGGAGTTCGAGTCCGGCTCCGTTTGCCGGCAGCAGGAGTTGGTACTGCCCGTTGGGCTCGCCGACGCGTACGTAGCCCAGAGCCGCGGTCCAGAATTCGGCAGCGCGAACAAGGTCAGCGCAGTCGAGCACCAGAGCGAGCGTCCCGCCGCTGTCGCCATAGGTCTGCGGCTGACGAGGCACCTGTTGATCCTCGCGCGCTACTTGCGCCGACGGCGAGGTCACTGAGAGGCAGTCAGCGTGCGAACGGAGTAGCGCTCACCGGTGATCGTCAGCCAAACATCCCTGTCGTTGGAGGCCACCAAACCTGGTCGCGGATCGACTGGCAGCTCCCCTGGCAGTTCGACCTGCTCGACGACCGCCGTTCCGGATGCCGGTTCACCTTCGACGACCTCGAGCAGCGTGGCCACTCCCGGGCGGGCAAGCCACGCCGTGCGCGCCGAAACCAAGTCGGGAATGCAGGCAGGGACCACGAGCCACCCGCGTACGCGAGCAAGGAACGCGTCCATGTCGGGAACGTTCAACGCAACGTGATGCAGTCCAGGACCACGCTTATCGATGGCCCGCGCGTAGGGGCCGCTCGCCTCGGTCGGCTCCATGAGAAGCAACCGCGCCGCGCCTTCACCCAAATAGACCTCGCGAGTACCTTCGCTGGGAAATACCTCGATCGGTCCTGGCTCGAGCCCGCTGAGTCGCTCGATGACGGATTCGAGCTGCTGGACGACGAGCGCTACGTGGTCGAGCGGAGAACTCATCGAAAGCGATAGTAGGACGTGCTGCGCGGGCCCAAGATCGGCACGAGTCGGGGTTGACCGCTGCCATCGGCTCGCAATCTGCCTACCTAGGTGTGACGAGCTGCGGGGCGGGCAAGTTCGTAGCGGTAGGTCGAACGATAGATGAGGCCAGCAGAAAGGTGAGCCTGGAGGTTGTCTCTCAGTTCGGCCTCAAATGCATCCGATCGGTTCCCGAGTACGCCACGATTCAGGTACGAGGTCGAATACACCAGCCCGATGATCGACTGCAGGTCCCATTCCTCTTCAACTTCAAACCTGAACGTGCCCTCGTATTCGTACCCAGCCCGTCTCAGCACTTCGGCATGCGGAGCTTCGTGCATCGCTGGCTCCCATGATGATGGACTCCGCCCGAGCGACTCCGTTCGTACCACCCAGTCGTCCAGAGTCGCCTGAACGGCCCGTTGCCACGGCTCGCTGCCCCGCCATGGCGTCCCGCCCCAGATCAGCGCCAGATGACCGTTAGGCGCCAACGCTCCTCGTAGCCGGCGGGCGACCCGATCTCGGTCGAGCCGGTGGAACGCGCTCGCGATCGTGATCAAGCGGAACGGGCCAGGCAGCTCGACATCTTCTGCAGTGGCAACGACCCAGTCAATATTGTCGACGCCCATGTCGCGCGCCTTGTGCTCGGCCAACGACACGAACTCAGGCTCCTGATCCACCGCCAGTACCGAGCCGACCTTCGCAGCCAACGCCATGGCCACCTGTCCGGTCCCACAGGCAAGATCAAGAGCGACGTCGCCCGGCTCGACCTCAGCCCGGCAAAGAAGATCGTCAATCAACTCGCCGGGGTAACCGCGCCGGAATCGGTCATAAAACGCGGCAGTACCCTTGTAGAGATCCGGCTCAAACGTCGGCACGCATCCTCCGTTCCCCAGCCGCCCTTCAGCGGGCGCGGTCTCGGACTAGTAGGCGATGGCGATCCGGTAGCCGCCATCGAAGGTCGTCTGGCCGCGCAGGTGGCCGTAGCGGCGGTCCCAGGCACCGGAGTCGAGATCGGCGCGCAAACGAGCGCTTCCGAGCGCCAGGTCTTCGGGTGACTGCATGGCCAGCCACGACATGCCGGCTTGTACCTCGGGGTCGAGGTAGGCCTCGGGCCTCGCCCAGAAAGCAGTGCCGAAGCCATCCCGACAGTCCTTGGGCACAAGTACGGTCCGGATCTCGCGCACATTAAGATGCGCCGACAGCAGTTCCGCACCGGGTGGGTCGGCCTCGGTAGGTAGGTCCAGAGCGGCAGGGAAGTAGTCGAGACCCCAGAAGTTGTGCGTCGCGAGCGATTCGTAGAAGAAGACAACCTGTCTCCGCGCCACGCGACGCATCTCCCGAAGACCGAGGGGGCGGTTGGACCAGTGGTGGACGGTGAGGATAGCCGTAGCGACGTCGAAGACGAGATCGCCAAACGGCAGCCGCTCGCCTTCGGCGCGAACGACCTGCGTCGTGCGCTTCTGCCGCTGCTCGATCATCCGCCACGACGGCTCGGCGGCAACGACATTGCGATCACGCGGCTCGTAGTTGCCGGAACCGGCGCCCACGTTGAGTACCGAGCGGCCCGGGCCGAGGCAATCGTGAATGGCCGCGGCGATGCGCGGATCCTCCTGCCGCGTCTTTCCATACGACCGACCAATCGTGTCGTAACGCTCACCGGCGACCACCGGCACAACATAGGAGCCGAGCCTCCGATGTTCTAACTGACTAACCGTCGCCGGCCGAGGTGCCGCGGCAACCTCCGGTAGTGAAGCGCTGCTCGAGCACCTCGGCCTTTCGGATCGGTCAAACTGGCCAGGACGTGTCCATCGCTCGACTTTGCGGCGCCGTGGCGCTCTACGCGGCGCTTGTCGTCGTGGCCTCTCCCGATCCCGCGGCCGCCTGTTCGTGCGTCGGGCCTTCCGGACCGCCCCCGATCCAGTTCGAAGGCATCGTCCTGGCTGACGCCCACCCGGAACAAGTCGTGACCTTCGACGTCGGGCGGGTTAGCCGAGGGCGCTTGGCGGCCAAGGTCGACGTGCACATTTGGCACAACCATCCGAGTGGCGGGTCCTACAACACTTGCGCTCTCACTGACGATGTAGTGATCGGCGGTCGGTACTCCGTCGGGATCTACGAGAGTGACGCGGGCTACTCGGCGAGCCTCTGCGCAGGTTCTTGGGAGCGGCTCGACGCCAACGCCGAAGCCGCCGCCACAGGCCCGCCCGCACCTGCCGGCCATGGAATGTCGTGGTTCCCCGTGGGCGCATCGGTCGGCGCCCTCTCTGCCATGTTCCTATTCGGGCTGACGCAGCGGAGGCGCGACTCCGCTGCGCAGTAGTGGCCCGCCAGGCCGCGGCATCAGCGACCCATCGCAGGCCGAGCAGCCAACCGCCCCGGACAATATGGGTCCGCCGTCCACTAACCGTTGACGCGTTCGCGCGCGACTACCTGATCTGCGCGGCCGGTGCCTCAAGGCGGACGAAGACGGTATGTAGTCGGGCCAAGATGGCCGGCGTGTCGCAGTATCGAGATCCTCTCAGCGATGCCCAGCTACGGGCGCACGACCGCGCGCGAGACCTTGTGCCCGAGGAAGTCTGGGCTGAGGCTCTCTCACTTCTTCAGGCCCGACTGGCGTTGGGCAGCGGCATAGTCGAGGTCGGGATCGGCTCCGGATCCTACGGAGGCCGACTAGCGGCCCGGGGCATCCAGGTGATCGGGGTCGACATCAATGAGACAATGCTTAAGTCGGCCCAATGCCGGTGGCGTGACCTCAACACGCGGCTCGTCCAGGCGGATGCGACTCAACTCCCGATCCGGGACGGTCAGGTTGACGCCGTGCTCATCGCCCAGGTGCTCCACGTGGTCCCGAACTGGCACGACGTCCTGGGCGAGACCATGCGCATCCTGCGCGGGGAACGGGCTCTTGGTACTCAGCGGTGGTGGTGGTGTCGGGCGATCCGGTGTCGGCCAGTACTTCCGGTCCGTCTTGGGTGACGTTCCACCACTGCCTGGCGCCTCAAGCGGACAGGAGATATGCGACGCCGTGCTGAGACGCGGCGGCGAGCAGCTCGATCCAATCAGGATCGAGACCGAGGCCCAGCAGTCACTGCGCGACTTCATCGATAGGTTGGAGAACAATCCCTTCGCGTGGCATCCCCGTGTCGATCAGCAACAGTTGGCCAGCGCTGCTGAGCAGACGCGAGCCGACGTGGTGCAGCGTGGTCTTGACCTCGACAAATCGAGGATGGGTCGACCTACCTGAGGATCGACGATCGGACATGGTGGCTGGCGCCGTCGAGCTGGAACGAGCTGACCCCGCTCGAGGTGGGCGCTTGCGACGCGAGCTCGACAGAGTGACAGCGGCGCTCGCCGACTTGCCGGTCGGCCCGACGGTCGTCGGTCACGGTGACCTCCACACTGGCAACCTGCTCGTGCACCGCGGGACGGCGTCAGTGCTCGACTTCGAGTTCAGCGGACTGCAGAAGCGGGTGAACGACATCGCCGTCGCGGTGTGCCAGGTCGACGGTGACCCCCGACTGGGCGGTGCCATCGTCGAGGGGTACGGCGCGCTGACCGACGAGGAGCGGCGCGTGGTGCCGCTGTTCGTCGACGCCCACCTGCTCAGCCACGCGACGTGGGTGACGTTCTACTGGTCGATGGGCGCGGCGCAACATTCGCAGCGAGATGCGCTGGCCGAGCTCGACGAGACCGTCGATCAGCTCGGCACGTGCGGCGCGTGGCTTCCGCGCCGATGCCTGCTCACGCGCCGGCGGCAACCGGTGCCCCAGCACGCGCTCTCACAAGCCTGTGAGCACGACCACCGAAGGGCCGCTCGAGGGCAGCCACCTCCCGCGAGCACTGGATCACCGGTCTGTGGTGGACTTTGGCGGTGTCCGACTTCGCCGAGCTCCACCGTCGCATCGATTCCTTCCTCGAAGCGAGGGGCTGGCATCGGTTCCACACTCCTAAGAACCTCGCGATGGCCCTCACCGGTGAGGTCGGAGAACTCGTCGAGATCCTCCAATGGCTGACGCCGGAAGAGGCACAGCGAGCCGCGGAGGATCCGGAGCTTCGCGCCCGACTCGAGGACGAGGTGGCGGACGTGCTGATCTACCTCGCAAGCCTCGCGAGGGTTCTCGACATAGACCTTGTCGCTGCCGCGCTCGCGAAGGTCGCCCGCAACGAAGAGAGGTTCCCGAACCCGGCGTAGCGCCACGTAGGAGGTGGCAAACTCTGCCAGCGATTGCATCTCGACGTCCGGCGAGGCCACGCCAATCCGAACGAGCTCCTCCGCCAGCTCAGACTGGAGGTTGGAGTAGCGCCCAGTCGTCCGCGGAGCTGCGGAAGCCGGGGGTCGTTGTCGAACAAGGAATCCATGTGGTTCCACGCACTGCCGCTCGTCAGCTCTTCAATCAGGAGGGCTTCCTCGCCATCGCGTAGCAAGCGCAGGAACCTGTCCATAGCGCCGCGCATGGTCGTCGGCTCCAGCACCGCGCTGATCTCGGTTAGAACGCGCGCCTAAGGCCGGGGTACGCCTGCGGCGACCATCGCGAGACCGATGCCGAGGCTGACGGCAGCTGCCAGGGCGGGAAGCAGGTGGCCGATATCCGTATAGCCAATAAAGAAGTGGGTTCCGATCGCGGCCGAGAGGGCAATCGACCCGGCGAGCAGGACTGCCTGGAAGAGGTGCCTCGAGGGGCGCGCGAACCAGAGGCACATCGCTGTGGTGATACCCATTGTCGTCACGCCTCCGCCGAAGCCGACGCGGTCATGAGCGATGAGAGGCACGAGGCGGTCGGACACCTCACGCAGCTTGACGGACGAGGTGCCCATGAATGCGAGGTCCTCGGGCACGAAGGTGGTCGTGATGCCGACCCAGAGAATCGTGAGTCCTCCTACCGCGGTTCCGATCGCGCCTGCCAGCAGGATGTTCCAGCCCAAATCGAAACGTGTGTGACGCACAGACGGCGGCCGCCACCTGATCGAGCGCAACCTGAGACGTCCAACTCGGCGCTTCGTAAGAGCGAGCCCGGCGACGAACGGAACGAGCATGAGCAAGATCCCCCAGCCGTGCCAGGAGTCGAGATAGCCGTAGGCGAGATAGCCGAGAAAGCTCGAGAAACCGATGGCACCCGATAGCAGCGGACGGCCATCGCCGACAAACCGACCGAAGAAGCTTGCCTCCGCCTCGGACACTTCCTCCGCTGCTAGGTCCGCCGTCACCCGCACAAAGGCAGTGTAGGAGGCACAAGAGCCCCGAAACCGACCAGTCCAACGGAGTCGGGGCGGGCACAAGTCTTGCTCTGTCCGCATTCGCGTGACTAGACGGCACCATCGAGAAACGGAGACGTTATGGGGGCGCGGTCTATGAGGCCGGTCCCGCCGATCGGCACTCCATGAGCCGTCACCACCTCCCGCGGTGAGGCTGAGCGCGCAGGTCACGCGTATCGTCCGCACATGGACAATGCCTGTACGGAGTGCGGATTCGCGTACAGCCTGAGCGAGGCAGAAGGCGCGGGTTCCGCGATTACCGAAGCTTGCGGAGAACTTGTGGCCGCGCTTAGCGAGAGCGGCGCGGAGCTTCGATCGCGACGAGAAGAGAAAGTGTGGTCGCCGCTGGAATACGCGTGCCATGTTCGCGACGTGCTGATCGTGCAGCGCGAGAGAGTCTTACTGGCTCGCCGCGAAGCCCGCCCGTCTCTCCAGGCGATGGGTCGCGACGAGCGCGTCGACCACGACGGCTACGCCGAACAACACCCGGAGGATGTGGCACGCCAGTTGGGTGACGCCGCTCGGCTGTTCGCGAACGTGTTGGGTCGCCTAGGTCCAGCCGACTGGGACCGGCGTACAGTCATGTACAACTACCCCGAGCCTTCCGAACGGTCGTTGCGGTGGGTTGCCATGCACACCTTGCACGAAGTACGGCACCACCTGCTCGACATCCGCCGACAGACGTAGCGAACGGCAACGCGTTACGGCGCGAGCGGAAGCCGTACGCTCCCGTAGATCGGTCGCTCTCGCGATCACCCAACATCAGCGCATCGGCGCTAGGTATAGAGACCACCCGCCCCCGCGACCTCGGCCGGCTACCCATGCCGCTCGGGGTCGCTCAGGAGCCACTACTGGAGCGGGGGTGGTCGGAGGCGTCGGCGTGCGTCGCGGGCGGTGCCGTCGGCCGGAACCCGCCGCGATCGAGGTGTTGGCGCACGGCTAGGACGTAGCTGAGGGCTTAGGCAGGGATGAACCTGTGTGGACACCGCTGGAAGCACTGCTAGATGAGTGGGACGGCACTCAGCCGACTGGAGGACGACCACCGGCAATCGCATGGGACCAGGCTGCCTACCATCTCCGTCGATCGGTCGCGCTCGACGCGAGATACTGCTTCGAGTTGACTCCTCGTGGAGCGCCGCAATGAGCGGTCACGCGCATGCTCGGAGGGGTGAAGGATGGGGGCATGGATCTAGAGGCGATGGTCTCTGAGCTGCTCGCTGAATACGAGACACCCGGCGCCGCCATCGGCTTGGTCGACACGGCGGAGCGGAGGATCGTAACCGCCGGCAATCGCGGTGCGGGCCGCGGGGCCGTTGAGGACGACACGATCTTCGCTGCTGCCTCGCTCACCAAGCCTGTCTTCGCTG
>CAZWDB010000170.1:0-7423 GCA_964632885.1 uncultured Acidimicrobiales bacterium
GATCAGGAACGTCACCGTCCCACCCAGCTCAACCATCACCACCACTGTGCCAGCCGCCACTGGTGCCAGACCCCACACGCCACGTCTGCGGCCTGGATCGATCGACGGGATGGCCGGCTTTCCAGACGGCGACGACGTCGGCGAGGGAGTCGGGGTTGGTGGTCGGGTCGCCGTCGACGACGAGGATGTCGGCGTCGGCGCCCCGTGCGAGGCGGCCCTTGCGGGGGAGTCCGAGCGCGTCGGCGCCGTCTCGTGTCATGGCCCGCAGCGCGTGGAGCGGGTCTTCATCGAGGTCGAGGAAGCTTCGGATGGCCCAGGGGGCGACGTCGTGGGGCTTGTGGGGGCTGATGCCGGCGTCGCTGCCGAGCACGACCCGTCCGCCCTGGTCGAGGAAGGAGCGCATCGCCAGAGGCAGCGCCAGGACCCTGGGTTCCCAACCGGGTGGGAGCTGCGAGCCGGGGAGTCTGCCGAACGTCGCCGACACGGGGATGCCCGACTCGGCGAGCCGCATCAGCAGCGCCTGGTTCGGTGCGGACTGCATCGCTTCGTTCATGAAGGTGCAGTGCTCGATGGTGTCGACACCGACGTCGATGGCCTCGGCGATGCCCTCGAGGCCATGGCAGTGGGCGGCCACGGGCAGGCCGGCTGCGTGGGCGGCGTCGACGGTGGCACGCAGGTCGTCGACCGAGAACTGCGACTTCCAGGCCGGGAAGGTGGGTGTGAGCATGCCGCCGGTCACCATGATCTTCACCACGTTGGTCCCCCGTTCGGCCCGGTCGGCCACCGCTCGCAGCATCGACGTACGGTCCGGGCACTCACCGCCGAGGTACCAGCAGTGACCCTGGACGGAGGTGATGGGGGGACCGGCCGCGGCGATGGTGGGCAGGTCCGGGTCGTCGCGGAGGCCGAGGGTGACAAAGGCCCGGTCGCCGAGGTCCCGCAAGGTGGTCACCCCGCCCTCGAGGGCGCGTCGGGCTGCTCGTCGGGCCCGTTCGGTCAGCTCGGCGTCGGTGGCATTGGCGACCTGTTGCTCGAGCGTGCCGTCCCCGTCGAAGACCAGGTGTTGGTGGCAGTCGACGAGGCCGGGGAGCACGGTCCGGGGCCCGAGGTCGACGGTGGGAAGGCCGCCGGGGAGCGATCGCGCCACGGCGGCGATCGTGCCGTCCTGGACCACGAGCGCGGCGCCGTGGTGCATGGTGGTGCCGTCGAAGACTCGCTCGGCACGGACGGCGAAGCGGGTGTGGTGCTCGGTGCTCGGGTGGTGGATGGTGTCGGTCACAGCCATGGTGGTGTCCTCCGGGTGGGAGCCAGCGGGTTGGGTGTCGTGGAGCCACCATCGGGCAGGGGTGTCACCAGTCCGTGACCTCGCCAGCGGTCGGCGGTGACGCGATGGGCACGGTGTCGACAAGGAGCCCAACGACAGCCGCGGTCGGTAGGGTCGGGGGCCACTGGGGGTGATGACGGTGATGAGCTCGCGCGGGGCGTCTGTGCCTGAGGGGACGGTGACGTTCTTGTTCACCGACATCGAGGGGTCGACGCGTGGGTGGGCGGAACACGGTGACCGGTTCGGGGCCGCTCTGGAGCGTCACGATCGGATCGTTCGCGGTGCACTCGACGCCCGCGGTGGTTACGTGTTCGCGACGGCGGGTGATTCGTTCGCGGCCGCGTTCGCGGATGCGGGCGGGGCGGTCGAGGCAGCGTCTGGGATCCAACGAGGGTTGGATGCGGACAGCTTCGACGAGGTGGGCGGTCTTCGGGTGCGGATCGGGCTGCACACGGGTTCGGCGATGGAGCGGGACGGCGACTTCTTCGGTCCGCACGTGAACCTGGCGGCGCGGGTGATGGGTGCGGCCCATGGTGGCCAGGTCGTGGTGAGCGCGGCGACCGCGGCGTTGGTGTCGGCGCCGTTGTTGGATCTGGGTGTGCACCGGCTGCGTGACGTGGCCGAGCCGATCGAGCTGCACCAGTTGCTGGGTGAGGGCCTGGTCGCGGAGTTCCCGGGATTGCGCACGTTAGATGCCGGTCGGTCGTTGTTGCCGGTGCAGCACACGAGCTTCGTGGGCCGCGAGGCCGAGATCGGGACAGTCCGGCGGCTGTTGGACCAGGCCCGGTTGGTGACGTTGACGGGCACGGGTGGGACGGGCAAGACCCGCCTGGCAGTGGAAGTGGCCGCCCAGGTGGCGGTGGGACTCGACGGCCGGGCGGTGTTCGTCGATCTGAGCACGGCCAGTGACGTGCCGGCGATCGCGGATGCACTCTCTGCCGCGCTGGGTGTGGCGTTGCCGGGGAGCGGCGACGCCGGCGTGTTGGGCGCGGCCGTGGCCGATCGCGCCGCGTTGTTCGTCATCGACAACTGCGAGCAGGTGATCGATGATGCGGCGGATCTGGTGGCGGGGATGCTGGACGCGTCGCCGCGGGTGCGGGTCGTGGCGACGTCGCGTGAGCAGTTCGATGTGGACGGTGAGCGGACCTTCCGGGTGCCGCCCTTGGCCAACGACGACGCGGCGAGCGACGACGCGGCGAGCGATGCCGCGGTGCGGCTGTTCATCGATCGTGCCTTGGCGGTCGACCAGTCTTTGGTGGTCGATGCCGGGGGGCGGGAGACAATCCGGGAGATCTGTGGCCGGCTCGATGGTCTGCCTTTGGCGATCGAGCTGGCCGCGGCGCGCACGCGTACCCTCTCGGTGCGCGAGATCGCCGGCCGGCTCGATGAGCGCTTCACCCTGCTCACCGGTGGACGGCGCCGCTCCCGGCAACGGCAGCAGACCTTGGACGCGATGGTGGCGTGGAGCTATGACCTGCTCGACGCCGCCGAGCAGCGGGCGTTCCGGCGTCTGGGGGTGTTCGCTGGCGGGTTCGACCTGGCCGGGGCCGCCGCGGTGCTCGGCGTCGATGACGCCATAGCGGTGGAGGTGGTCGATTCGTTGGTGGTCAAGTCGTTGGTGGTGCGCACCCGTACCGTCCCCACGAGCCGTTACCGGTTGTATGAGACGTTGCGGGCCTTCGCCGAGGCCAAGCTGACCGAACACGGCGAGACCGAGGCGGCCCGAGACGCCCACCTCGCCCACTACGCAGCGCTCGACGGCCACTTGGCCATCTGGGGCAGCGCCGCCTACCACGAGGCCGTCTTCCAGGACTTCGACAATCTGCTCGTGGCCGCCGACTGGGCCACCGCTAGGGGCGCCGACGACGCCTTCACCGTGTTGGCGCTCTGCGCCTGCACCGGCATGCAGCACGGGCTGGTCACCCAGCCCGCCAAGCTTCTCGACCAGGCGCTCCAGCTCGCCGTCGACCCTCTGCGGCGTGCCGAGCTCATCCAAGCTCGGATCCATACGGGCATACAGTCCGGCCCCGCCGACTGGCCCGACTTTGCGGCGCTGGTTGACGAGGGCTTCGCGTTGCTCGAGCCTCTCTCCGGGCCCGAGCGTGACGCCCGCCTCGCCCTCCACACTGCATGGGCCGCCTGGCTGCTGCTCTTCAGTGCAGGAAGTCAGGCGGGGTTGGGCTACAAGGATCCGGCCATACTCGACCAGGTCGCAGCTCTGGAGCGATCCGCGGTCGAACTGGCCGCGACCTGCGAGCCCGGGATCCGCCAGCACGTCGCCTACTGCCGTGTCCTGCTGGCCGCTCGTCGCGGCGACGCGCGTGCCATGCTCGACTCCGTCCGCGACTTCCGCGCCGACCACGACCCGGCTCGGGCGAGCATCGTCGTCGAGCCTGCTGTCCGGGGATACGAGATCGCAGGGACCTGGATCGTGGGCGACCACGACACCGCCGTTGACCTGGCGATGCGGGCACCCACCGACCTGCTCGGCTGGTTCGGGGTAGAGCTGGCCGCGGCCTCAATCGTTGTCCTCGCCCTGAGCGGTCAGCTGCCCGAGGCCCGCCGGCGGTTCCTCGAGGTGGTCGCGGCCCACCCGGACCCGTCGCCACGGATCGAGGCGCCTCTCATCTGCCTCGCGACCGCCTGCATCCGCGTCGGTGAGGGCGACCTCGACGTTGCCACGGAGCTGATGAGTGCGGCGACCGGAGTCGATCTGGGCCTGCCGGCGCCGTTCCGGTTGGTCCACGCCGAGCTCCGCCGGCGAGGGCTCGTCAACCAGGTGCATCGAACCGACCGTCTCGACCGGGACCAGATCCCCGAGCTGATCGCGAGGGAAGTCGTGCGAGCCCGCGCCGAACCATGACGGCCAGATGGCCCGCCCTCAGCGGAGGTCGTCGTTGATCAGGCCAGCAGCTCGCGGGTGCGTTGCGCGACCCAGTTCATGCCGATGCGCTCGGCTCCGGCCAGCGACTGTTCGAGCACGGCTCGGCCCTCGTCGGTGTCTCCGGGTGCGTCCCGGGCGAGCAGGGCGCGTCCGAGCCAGTGCTGCGAGCGGACCACGAGCAGGTGCGCACCGATCTGGTCTTCGAACGCGACCGCCTCGCGGAGGCTGGCCACGGCGGCATCGTGGTCCCCCAACACAGACGCAGCCATGCCTGCGAACCGGGCCTTCGAACCCTCGATGTAGGAGGCAGCCTGCGAGATCACCAGGCGTCCTGCAAAGACGTCGAGCTCTTCGAGGAGCCGTGCAGCGGCACGCCGGTTCGATGTCTCCGCGGCGAGCTCGGACAGCACCCCGACCACGTTGTACCTCGTCCCCAACTGGCTCCACTCTCTATGGCCGTAGGCCTCGCATGTGGACCGGGCAGGTTCGGCGTCGCCCCGCTGCAACGCGCAGAGCGCGCGGAGGAGACCGGCGAATCGGCTCGGTGACCAGAGCAAGCTGCCTGTCTCCAACCGGCCGAGGAGATCGTCGATCTGATCGGCGTCGCCCCGTTCCAACGCGACTCGCAGCCTCGTGTGGTCAGAGGGCGCCTGGTCCGGGACCATCTGCCCGTGGTCCGGCTCGGAGCCGAGGTCGAGGTGGCCCGCCGAGATGCGGTGGGCGTGTGCATAGCTGATGCTGAGGGCGGAGAACAGCGAAGCTGGACCGAGTCGGCGCACGGCTTCGGCGACGAGTTCGGCGTCGGGGCCGCGGAGCGCGCTCCGGTCCCCGCCGACGACCGCGGCCGCGACCCGGAGACGTGCTGCGTTCGCCTGCTGGTACTCGTTGCCCGCCTCGAGGAGTCTGACAACGCGAGACGCGATGGCCGAATCGCCACGGGTGACGGTGGATTGGGTTCCGACCAGGAACGCGGCGGTCACGATCTCGATGTTGTCCTCGACGGCGTAGAACAGCTCGATGAGCTCGTCGAGATGCCCGTGGCCTTGACCCGCGATCCCTTCCAGGAGGCTCAGAGCGCTCAAGATGAGGAACCGCTCGACCCTTTGGTGCGGCGAGCACTGATCCAGGGCGGCGCGGCACCAATCCATGTAGAGGTTGAGCTGGTCTTCGGTGACCGACGAAGCGACGCGCCAGTAGGAGATGTGCCTCAGGACGCGCGCGAGCGTCTCGGTGTCGCCGACGGCGTGGCATGCTTCCACTGCCTCGGCCAGCGCGGCGTGGGCGCGGTCGTCATCGTCGCCGTACACGGCGACCTGCAACAGATCGTGAAGCACCCCCGGTCGGTGCACGAGCGAGGATGGCCCGCCGAGGTCGACGACGTCGAGGGCGCGCTCCAGGATCTGTTCGGCTTCGTCGTAGGCGAGGCGGTCGAACGCGACTGCTGCAGCCTTGCGGGAGACCTCGACTGCGTGGGTGATGGAGCCGGTTCGGGCCGACTCGGTGAGGTGGTGGGCCAGGTCGCTCAGGTGGGGTTCGAGGTCCTTGGCGTGGACGGCTTCGATCGACGCGGCGAGCAGGCCGTGGTTGCGGGTCCGGCGCATGGAGGTGAGCTCTTCGAGCAGCGTCTGGCGGACCAGCGCGTGCTGGAAGCGGCATGTGCCCTGGTCGGCTTCCTCGACGAGTCCGGCGTCGAGGGCGGCCTCCAGTGCGGGGAGCACGTCGCGGCCGGCGGCGTGTTCGAGGACGGTCACGTCGAAGTCGGAACCGGCCACCGCCGCGAGGGCGAGGATCTCGTTGGCGTCGTCGCCGAGGCGGCTCAGGCGCCGGCCGACGACCTCGCGGATCCCCTCGGGCACGCGTTCGCCGGCTTCGGCCTCGTCAAGGTGTCGGAGCAGCGCGCGCACGAAGAAGGCGTTGCCGCCGGTGGCGGTGCTCAGCTCGCCGAGACGGGCCTCGTCGATGTCGTCGTGGTCGCTGGCGAGCTGTCGGATGTCTGTCTCGGCCAGTCCGCCGAGCGTGATGCGCACGCCTGGGTGGCTGCGTTGGAGGTCGGCGAGGAACTCCGCCAGCGGGTGGGTGCGGGCCAGGTCGGTGTCGCGGTAGGTGCCGATCACCAGCAGCGGAAGCTCTTGGCCGGTCCGCAGGAGGTGGCGGAGCACGAACAGCGTCTCTCGTCCTCCCCAGTGGAGGTCGTCGAGGACGAGGATCGTCGGAGCCGAGGTTTCGACCGCGGTGAGCGCGGCGACGATGGCGTCGAAGAGCCGGTGACGGAGACCGCCGTCCTCGCCGTCGATGTGGGCGCCGGAGAGCTCCAGTGGCGGGGGAAGGTCGGGAGCCCGCGACCGCAGTGCGGGCAGGATCCGTCCCAGCTCAGGGGCGGCGTCGCCGAGCCGGTCGAGGGTGGCGTGGAGCCGGTCGTCGTCGAGGGAGAGGAGGTGGCGTTCGAGGGCCTCGATCCACGGCTGGAAGGCGACGCCGAGGTCTTCGTCGTTGCGGCCGAACAACACGGTGGCACCATCGGCATGCGCGTGGCGGGCGAACTCGGCGACCAGGCGGGTCTTGCCGACCCCTGGCTCCCCGGCGACGAAGACCATGGTGAGGCCATCGGCGGCATCGGCGAGGCCGTCGTGGAGCACTCGGAGCTGGTCGGCCCGGCCGACGAAAGGGTCATCATCGGGGACGCGGAGCTCCCTCGGCAGGGGCGGGGTGCTCGTCGCCGGAGCCCATCCGACCTCGAAGACCTCGACGGGCCCGTCTATCCCCTTGAGCTCCAAGGCGCCGACCGGTGAGATCGGGCAGGCGGGGCGGCTTCCCGCCAGCACCTGCACGATCGCCGAGCACAAGATCTGGCCCGGGACGGCGGCACCGCACAGCCGTGCCGCCGTCACCACCGGCAGACCGAAGTAGTCGCCGCCGGCCTCCGACACATCGCCGGAGGCGAGACCGACGCGCACCTCGACCGCCTGGTCAAGCGGAGCGGCGTCGATGCGGCGTTGGATGTGCACGGCCGCGTCGACCGCCGCGGTCGCCGAGGCGAAGACCGCCATCACACCGTCGCCCTCACCCTTGACAATGGTGCCGCCGCCGTCGGTGACGGCGTTGCGCATGGCCGCGTCGACCCGGGCGTGCAGGGCGTCAGCAGCGTTGTCGCCGAGGCGAACCCGCTGCTCGGTCGACCCGACGACGTCGCAGAACAGGATCGTGGCCGTCGTGAG
>CAZWDB010000171.1:0-7373 GCA_964632885.1 uncultured Acidimicrobiales bacterium
CGCACATGACCGTGTACCGCCTCATCAAGTCGGGCGAGCTGCCCGCCATCCGGGTGGGGCGCAACTTCCGCATCCGCGTGTCCGAACTCGACCGGTACTTCGACGCTCAGACGGTGGCGCCGGTGGGCGTCGACGAGATGTCGGCGGGAAGGGAACAGGCCTGATGGCCCGCGTCGTCGGTCTCGACATCGGGAGCCACGCCGTCCGCGCGGCAGAGGTCAGCCTCGGTCATCCGCCCGAGCTGCGGGCCTTTGGCCAGGTGGGCTTGGCCCGCGGAGCGGTCGAGCACGGCGAGGTCGTCGACCCCGGCACCGTCGCCGCCGCGATCAAGCGTCTGTGGCGCGAGTCGCACATCCGCGACCGGCGCGTGCGCGTCGGGCTGGCCAACCTGCGCACCATCGTGCGCCAGGTCGAGCTGCCCGCCATGGAGAACGACGAAGAGCTGCGGGGCGCCATCGAGTTCCAGGCCGGCGACTTCATTCCCCTCCCGATCGAGGAGATCGAACTCGACTTCCGCGTGCTCGAATCGTTCGTCTCCGAAGAGGGCGAGTCGATGTCGCGGGTGCTCATCGCGGCCATCCACCGCGACTCGTTGGAGAACGCGCTGGTCGCGGTGCGTGAGGCCGGGCTCCAGCCGGTGGCGGTCGACCTGGTGCCGTTCGCGCTGGTGCGCAGCCTCCGCAGCGACGGCATGGCTCCGCTGGCGACCCCCGACGAGACGGAACCTGCCGATGGCGATGAAGGTGGCGAATCGTTCGATCCGGCCCCCGCGGGGGTGGCCGAGGCCCTGGTCTCGGTCGGATCCGGGGTCACCGTGGTCGTCATCCACGAGATGGGTGTGCCGCGCTTCGTGCGGATCGTCGACTCCGGTGGCGACGACCTCACCGACTCCATCCGCACCACGCTCGATCTCGGGTTCGAAGAGGCTGAGCTGCTCAAGCGGCAACTCTCGGCAGGTCCGGACCATGCCGACGAGGCCCGGGCGGCGATGGAGGCGCCGCTGGCGTCGCTTATCAACGAGATCCGGGGCTCGATCGACTTCTACGTGTCCCGTCCTGAGGCGCACCCCATCGACCGGATCCTCGTCACGGGTGGGGCGGTCCACACCGAAGGCCTTCTCGGTCGCCTGAGCGAGGTTCTGCCGGTCGAGGCCGAGGCCGCCGACCCCTTCGTCAACCTCCAGGTCGGCGACATCGGGTTCCTTCCCGAGGAGATCGAGAACCTCAGCCCCTACCTCCCCGTTCCCGTCGGCCTCGCGCTCGGCGGCGACAAGCTCGCTCCGGCACGCGTCAACCTCCTCCCGGGAGGCGAACGGCGCGTCCTCTCGCCCGCTCGCCTCGCCATGGCCGGTGCGCTGGTCTTGCTCCTTCTCGTTGGTTCGCTCGCAGTGCTCACGACGCAACGTGATCAGGAGATCACCGAGGCCGAAGACCGACTCGAGGACCAGCAGGCCCAGAACCAGCAACTCCAGGCGCAGATTGCCGAGTTGTCGGAGGCCGAGCAGCTCCAGGCCCAGGCGGCCGAGGTCCGAGGTCTCCTGGCGGGCATCACCACGACCGACGTGGCCTGGAGCCGTGTTCTCCGCGAGGTCGCGAGCGTGGTTCCGGGCGACGTGTGGCTGGTGTCGTTCAGCGCCCAGGCCCAGGCCGACGAGGCCACCGGGAGCCTCGGCGGTTCGGTCACGGTGTCGGCGCAGGGGACCGACTTCCCCGCCGCCGCCGCGTGGCTGCAGCGGATAGCAACAGTCCCGTCGTTCGCGTCGCCGTGGGTCAGCGAGATGACACAGGCCGACCGAGACTTCGGTCCGTTCAGCTTCTCCGGCGTCGACTTCACGTCGACCGCCGGCATCACGCCGGCGGCGCTCTCGGCCCGGGCCCGCGAGGCCGCCGACGAGGCCGGCGAGCAGACCGGTGGCGGGACCACGCCGACCACAGCTCCCGCTCAGCAGGAGCCCCCGTCATGACGCCGGTCCGCACGGTGCTCTACGCGACGCTGGCGGCGGTGGTGGTGATCGCTGCCGCGTGGATGTTCCTCGTCTACCGGCCGCGGGGCGACGAGCTCGCCAGCATCGAGGAGGAGATCACCCAGGCCGAGGACCTGGAGTCGAGCCTCCAAGCGCAGGTGGCTCGACTCCAGCAACTCGACGAGGAGCGCCCCAGTGTGGAGGCCGAGCTGCGACAGCTCACCGCCGCGGTGCCGCCCGACCCCGAGCTGGCGACACTGATCCTGACCCTCCACGAGGAGGCCAGCCGGGCCGGCATCGACTTCCTCCAGTTCACGCCGAGCCCGCCGACCGCCGGTGAGGAGGCAGCCGTCATCAATGCCGGGCTGGATGTCGAGGGCTCGTTCTTCACCACACTCGACTTCCTCGACCGGGTGGAGAGCCTCGATCGGATCATCGTGGTCGATTCGATCGAGCTGAACGCGAACGAGCCCGAGATCGAAGAGGAAGAAGAGGATGAGGCTCCGGCCGAGTCGACGTCGGTGGACGACGGCGACAGCACGGTCGACACCTCCGAGTTGGTCACGATCGCCACCGAGTTCGGCGAAGTGACCACCGACGCCGCCAGCCTCGGCACCGAGGAGGAGGAAGACGGCCGGGAAGGTGAGGAAGAGGCAGGTGCCGCGCTCGTGCAACCGGAGCCGATTCGGTTCCCCGTGACCGCGTTCACGGTGCGGATGAACCTTCAGATGCGCACGTTCACCACAGCACAGCCGCCGGGCGCACCGGCCGACGGGGAGACGACCGCGACCACGGCGCCACCCGCGGATGGCGCGGCGACCACGACGACCGTTCCCGGGGGCGGCTGATGGCTTCGAGGTTCCAGGGCGAGCAGCGCCGGGCGATGATCATCGCCGCGGCGGGCTTCGGCCTCGTGCTCGTGCTCTTCGTCGGCAGCCGTCTGTTGTCGGGTGGCGGAGGCGACGAGCCCGCCGACGACTTCTCGCAGCCGACGCCCACCACCGCCCCCGCCGACCCCACCCAGCCCGATGCCGGTGGCGGCGCCGGTGGGGGAGCGGGCGGCGGCGGCGAGGCGGTGCCTGTGGTCCCGATCCCCGAACTCCCCGACACCTTCGAGATCCGGGAGCTGCGCGATCCGTTCACGCCGCCCCTCCAGCGGATCTTCACCGAGCGCCAACTCGCCGCCCCGCCCGGTTCCGGACAGCCGTCGGATCCCGGCCAGCCCGGAGAGCCGGGGGACGGCGATTCGGGAGGCGTGGCGGCCCGGGTGACTTTGCGGAGTATCCAGACCGACGATGCGGGGGAGGCGTTCGCGGTGCTCGACGTCGACGGCACGCTGTTCGAGGCCTCCGAAGGCGAGACTTTCGGTCCCAACGACGAGTTCGCCGTGGCGTCGATCGACGTCGAGGCCGAGTGTGCCCTGCTCCTCTTCGGCGACGAGCCCTTCACCGAGTGCGTGGACGAGGCCATCCCCCAGAAGTGACGCGCGCCAACGACCCCGAGTCGCCGCACGCCCGGGAAGTACCCTGATCAAGTGCTTCGCTTTCTCACGGCCGGCGAGTCGCACGGCCAGGCGCTGACCGTGATCGTGGAGGGACTGCCGGCCGGACTCGCCGTCGCCATCGACGACATCGCCTCGGAACTCGCCCGGCGCCGCCTCGGCTACGGGCGCGGCCCGCGCATGCGCATCGAGCAGGACGACGTCGAGGTCCTCGGCGGTGTGCGTCACGGGCGCACCCTCGGCTCTCCGGTGTCGATCATCATCCGGAACACCGAATGGCCCAAGTGGCGCGACGAGATGTCACCCGCGCCGGGTGCGACCGAGAAGCCCCTCACCCAGCCCCGACCGGGCCACGCCGACCTCATCGGGATGCAGAAGTACGGCTTCGACGACGCCCGCAACGTGCTCGAACGGGCCAGCGCCCGCGAGACCGCGGCTCGGGTGGCGGCGGGTTCGCTGGCCAAGATGCTCCTCGCCGAGGTGGGAGCGAGCGTCCTCAGCCACGTCGTGCGGCTGGGCAAGATCGAGGCGCCGCCCGACGTCCGTCCCACCCCCGCGGACCTCGAGCGCGTCGACGAGTCGCCGGTGCGCTGCTTCGACGCCGGCGCCGAAGCGGCCATGGTCGAGGAGATCAAGGCCACCGCCAAGGAGGGCGACTCGCTCGGCGGTGTGGTCGAGGTGTTGGGCTACGGCGTGCCGCCCGGGCTCGGCTCGCACGTGCACTGGGACCGGCGCATCGACGCCCTGATCGCCCAGGCGCTCATGAGCATCCAGGCGATGAAGGGCGTCGAGATCGGCGACGGTTTCAGCGTGGCCTCGCGGCGGGGGAGCGAGGCGCACGACGAGATCCTCTGGGACGATTCCGAGCAGAAGTACTCCCGGGCATCGGCGCGTGCCGGCGGGATCGAAGGCGGTATGACCACCGGAGAGCTGCTCAGCGCCCGCGTGGCGATGAAGCCGCTGTCGACCCTCAACCGGCCGGTGCTCAAGACGGTCGACACCGAGTCCAAGGAGGAGACGGTCTCGTTCAAGGAGCGCACCGACGTCACCGCGGTGCCGGCATCGGGGGTGGTCGCCGAGACGATGGTCGCTCTCACGCTCGCCCGGGAGCTGTTGCGGAAGTTCGGCGGCGACTCCGTCGACGAGACCGTCCGCAACCACCGTGGGTTCCTCGACGCTCTCCGATGACGGGTGAGCGCAGGCACCTGGTGCTGGTGGGTCTGATGGGCGCGGGGAAGAGCGTCATCGGTCGCCGCTGCGCGCGACTGCTCGACCGCGAATTGATCGACACCGACGAGCTGGTCGAAGCGGGCGCCGGGGTTCCGATCACCGAGATCTTCGCCGCCGAGGGGGAGGCCGGATTCCGGTCCCGGGAAGTCGAGGCGGTGGCCGATGCCACCGCCGCCCCCGCGGCGGCCGTCATCGCTTGTGGCGGCGGTGCCGTGCTCGATGCCCGCAACCGGCAACGTGTCGCGGACACCGGTTTCGTGGTCTGGCTCACGGCTCCGCCAACCGTGCTCGCCGACCGGGTCGCCGGCGACGACTCGCGCCCTCTCCTCACGGGAGGCGACCCCGCCGCGGAGCTGACGCGCCTCGCCGATCTGAGAGAGCCCGCCTACCGGTCGGTCGCCGACGCCGTGGTCGACACGGACGGGAGATCGCCCGACGAGGCGGCCGCGGCCGTGGTCGAGGCGTTCGAGCGTTCGGGGGCTCGCGCATGAGGACGGTTGCCGTCGACCTGGGCGCGCGCGCCTACGAAGTGGCCATCGGCTCGGGCGCCCTGGTGCGGGTGGGGGAGGTCGTCGACCGGCGCCGGCGCGCCGCCGTCGTGAGTCAGCCTCAGGTGGCCGAGCACTGGGGCGAACGCGTGATGGCGTCGCTGGCCGAGGCCCGGGTCGACGCCGAGCTGTTCGAGATCGGCGCCGGCGAAACCGCCAAGTCGATGGAGACGGTCGAAGATCTCGTGCGGCGGTTCGCGGCGTGGGGGCTCTTGCGGAGCGACGCGGTCGTGGCCCTCGGGGGCGGTGTGGTCGGAGACACGGCCGGGTTCGCCGCCGCCGTCTACCACCGCGGCATCGCCCTGGTGCAGGCCCCGACCACGCTGCTCGCCCAGGTCGACGCCGCCGTGGGCGGCAAGGTCGGCGTGAACGTCCCCGAAGGCAAGAACCTGATCGGGGCGTTCCATCAGCCGGTGGCCGTCCTGGCCGACATCGATGCCCTGGCGTCGCTCCCCGAGCGCGACTTCAAGTCGGGGGTCGGGGAGGTGCTCAAGTACGCGTGCGTTCTCGACGAGCGCCTGCGCGACATGATCCTCGAGGACAGCGACGCCCTGCTCGCGCGTGACCCCGACCTGCTCGAGAAGCTGGTGGAGCGGTGTGTCCAGATCAAGGCCGAGGTCATCGAGGGCGACGAGCACGAGCTGACCGGCGTGCGGGCCCGCCTCAACTACGGGCACACGCTCGCCCACGCCATCGAGACGCTCGGGGGCTACGAGATGACCCACGGCGAGGCGGTGGCCGTCGGGGTGATCTTCGCCGCCGAGCTGGCGCGCCAGCTCGAACGCATTGACGACGACGCGGTCACCAAGCACCGCACGCTCGTCGAGTTGCTGGAACTTCCGGCCGTGGTCCCGGCCGACGTGCGGCGGGCCTGTCGAGCCGCGGACGTGATCGAGCAGATGCGTCGCGACAAGAAGGCCGCCGGAGGCCTCACCTTCGTCCTCGCCGGTCCCGACGGACTCGATCGGGTCGAGGATCCCAACGAGAAAGCCGTGACGGCGGCGCTCGCCGCGGTCGGAATCGCCGGCTGACGATGGCCGATCGACCACTGCTCCTGTTGCTCTCGGGGCCCAACCTGAATCTCCTGGGCGAACGCGAGCCTGATGTCTACGGCCACCAGACCCTCGACGACCACGTCTCCACCGCCAGGGACGCGGCGGAGGCTTCCGGCTTCGCGCTCGAGCATTTCCAGAGCAATCACGAAGGCGATCTCGTCGACGCCATCCAGGGAGCGCGGGGCCGCTGCGCTGCGATCGTGGTCAACGCCGGTGCCCTCACGCACTACGGCTGGTCGCTCCACGACGCCCTGGCCGCCTTCGACGGCCCCGTCGTCGAGTTGCACCTCTCGAATCCCCGAGCGCGGGAGGCGTGGCGTCACGTCTCGGTGATCGAGCCCGTCGCCGATGCTGCCGTGGCGGGTTTCGGCGGTGATGGTTACCGGATGGCTGTCGAACAGGTCGCCGAGCTGCTCGGCGAACGGGGGGATGGGGACTCATGATCGACCCGGCATCGTGGCCGGCGATGGACGTAGCGTCGCGCGTCCCTCGCCTCCGGGATCGCTTCGGCGAGGCCGAGATCGACGCGTTGTTGGTGACCGACCTGGTCAACGTCCGGTACCTCACGGGCTTCACCGGATCGGCCGCGCTCCTCCTGATCACGTCGGACGATCTCCTCTTCGTCACCGATGGGCGCTACCGCGATCAGTCGGCCGAACAGCTCGAAGCGAACGGGGTGGATGCCGCGATCGAGGTCGCCAACGCCGCCGGCCAGCGTGACGCGGTGAAGGCCGCCGCCGACGGCCTCGCCCGGATCGGGCTCGAGGCCGGCCACGTCACCTGGGCCCGCCAGCGGAGCATGGCCGAGCAGTGGTTCGCCGACGCCGCATTGGTGCCGACCACCCGCCTCGTCACCGACTTGCGCCGCGTGAAGGACGACGGCGAGCAGGCCCGCATCGCGGCCGCGTGCGCAGTGGCCGACGAGGCGTTCGAGCACGTCAAGCTCCGCCTGCTCGAGCAGCCCACCGAACGCGACTTCGCCCTCGAGCTGGAGTTCGAGATGCGCCGCCGCGGTGCCGAAGCGGTGAGCTTCGAACCGATCGTGGCTTCCGGCCCCAACGGAGCCAAGCCCCACG
>CAZWDB010000172.1:0-7366 GCA_964632885.1 uncultured Acidimicrobiales bacterium
ATCGTCCCGACATTCACATGCGGCTTCGTCCGCTCAAACTTCTGCTTCGCCATCAAAACTCCTGTGTGGGTGTGGGGGTCACTCGCCGCGCACCCGCGCGACGATCTCCTTGGAGATCGACTCCGGGACCTGTTCGTAGGAATGGAACTGCATATGTGGGATCGCGCGGCCCTGGGTGAGCGAGCGAAGGTCGGTAGCGTAACCGAACAACTCCGCCAGCGGCACCCGAGCCCGGATAACCTGGCTGGTACCGCGCTGGTCGACGCCGTCGACCTTCCCTCGGCGAGCCGAGAGGTTTCCGATCACGTCGCCCATGTACTCCTCGGGGGTGGTTACCTCGATGAGCATCATCGGTTCCAGTAGCGCGGGCTTGGCCTGCGCGGCTGCCTTCTTGACTGCCATTGAGCCGGCGATCCGAAACGCCATCTCCGAGCTGTCGACGTCGTGGTACGAGCCGTCGGTGAGGATGGCGCGGACGTCGACGGTGGGGTAGCCGGCGAGCACGCCCGACTGGAGGGCATCCTGGATGCCCGCGTCGACCGACGGGATGTACTCCTTGGGAATGTCGCCGCCGGTGATCTTGTCGATGAACTCATAGCCCCCGCCGGGTCCGGTCGGCTCGAGGTCGATGACGACGTGGCCGTACTGGCCCCGGCCACCGGTCTGGCGGATGTAGCGCATCTCCACCTTCTGAACTGCCTGGGTGATCGTCTCGCGGTAGGCGACCTGGGGCTTGCCGACATTGGCATCGACCCGGAACTCGCGGAGCATGCGGTCGACAAGCACTTCGAGGTGCAGCTCTCCCTGGCCGCCGATGATGGTCTGGCCAGTGTCGTCGTCGGTGTAGGTCTGGAACGACGGATCTTCGTCGGAGAGCGCGGCAAGCGCCTTGCCCAGCTTGTCCTGGGCGTCTTTGGTCTTGGGTTCGACAGCGACGTGAATCACCGGCTCGGGGAAGTCGAGCGACTCCAGCACGATGGGAGCGTTCGGATCGCACAGCGTGTCGCCGGTCGTCGTCTGCTTGAGGCCGACGACGGCAACGATGTCGCCGCTGAAGATCGACTCCTTGTCCTCCCGGTGGTTGGCGTGCATCTGGAGGATGCGGCCGAAGCGTTCCTTGCGGTCCTTGGTCGAGTTGGCCACCTGGCCGCCCTTGTCGGCGCTGCCCGAGTAGACCCGGATGTAGGTGAGCTTCCCGACATGCGGGTCGCTCATGATCTTGAAGGCGAGCGCCGAGAAGGGCTCGTCGTCGTCGGCGTGCCGCTCCATCTCCTCGATGCCCTTCACGTCGAGACCCTTGATCGGCGGCACCTCGAGCGGGCTGGGGAGAAAGTCGACAACCGCGTCGAGAAGGGGCTGGATCCCCTTGTTCTTGAAAGCTGACCCACACATCACGGGGACCACTTCGTTGACGAGCGTGCCCTTGCGGAGGGCATTTCGCAGATCGTCGGCCGTGATCTCCTCGTCGCCGAGGAACTTCTCGGTGAGGTTGTCGTCGACGTTGGAGAGCACGTCGATCAACTCGGTTCTCCACTTGGCTGCCGTGTCGGCGAGGTCCGCGGGGATGTCGACGACGTTCCAGGTCTCGCCCCGTTCCGAGGTGTCGTCCCAGACGAGCGCGTTCATGCCGATCAGGTCGACCATGCCGACAAAGTCGCCCTCGCTCCCGATCGGGATCTGGACGACGGCGGGGACGGCGCCGAGGCGGTCCTTGATCATGTCGATCGACCGGAAGAAGTCGGCGCCGATCCGGTCCATCTTGTTCACGAAGCAGATGCGCGGGACGCGGTACTTGTTGGCCTGCCGCCAGACCGTCTCGGTCTGGGGCTCGACTCCCGCGACCGCGTCGAAAACGGCCACCGCGCCGTCGAGCACACGCAACGAGCGTTCGACCTCGATGGTGAAGTCGACGTGGCCCGGCGTGTCGATGATGTTGATCCAGGTGTCCTTCCAGTTACAGGTGGTGGCGGCGGAGGTGATCGTGATGCCGCGCTCCTGCTCCTGCACCATCCAGTCCATCACCGCCGAGCCCTCGTGGACCTCGCCCAGCTTGTAGGTCTTGCCGGTGTAGTAAAGGATCCGCTCGGTCGTCGTGGTCTTGCCCGCGTCGATGTGCGCCATGATCCCGATGTTCCGGGTTCGGGCGAGGGGAAACTCACGAATGGGGGGCATGGTTGTTGTCTTCTCGTTCGGTCGTCACATGAAACCGGGCGCCCACATGGCGCCCGGGAGGTGAGGTGGTGGCGGGGGAACCCGTCACCACCTGTAGTGGGCGAATGCTTTGTTGGAGTCGGCCATCTTGTGGGTGTCCTCCCGCCGCTTCACCGCGGCGCCGATGCCGTTCGAGGCGTCGAGGAGCTCGTTGGCGAGGCGCTCGGCCATCGTCTTCTCCCGCCGCTGGCGGGTGTAGGTGACGACCCAGCGGATCGCGAGCGTGGTCGCGCGCCGGGGCCGGACCTCCATGGGCACCTGATAGGTGGCACCACCGACCCGACGGCTCTTCACTTCGAGCTGCGGCTTGACGTTGTCGATCGCCCGCTTGAGCGTCGCGACGGCATCCCCGCCCGTCTTGTCCTTCACGATGTCAAGGGCGTCGTAGACAATTCCTTCGGCGACGGAGCGCTTGCCGCTCAGCAGGACCTTGTTGACGAGCTGGGTGACGAGCACGGAGTGGTAGATGGGGTCCGGCATCAGCTCGCGCCGGGGGGCGGGACCGCGGCGGGGCATCAGGCGTCCCTCTTGGCGCCGTAGCGGCTGCGAGCCTGCTTGCGGTCTCGCACACCCGTCGCGTCGAGCACGCCCCGGATGACCTTGTACCGGTAGCCGGGGAGGTCGCGAACCCGACCTCCACGGACGAGCACGATCGAGTGCTCCTGGAGGTTGTGGCCCTCGCCCGGGATGTAGGCGCCCACTTCGGTGCCACCGGTGAGACGCACCCGAGCGACCTTCCGAAGCGCGGAGTTCGGCTTCTTGGGGGTCTGGGTGAAGACGCGCGTGCAGACGCCGCGCCGCTGGGGCGACCCACGCAGGGCCGGCGTCTTGGACCGGGTGGTCTTGGATGAGCGACCCTTCCGGATCAACTGTTGGATCGTAGGCACGCGAGCGACCTCTGGCTCTGTATAGATCAGGGGAGTGGGCGAACGGGGCAGCATCGGCCTGGCGCGCGGGCGCCACGGCCAACTGGCAATGCTACGGGTTGTGCCCCGTTCCGGCAAACGGAGGGGCTAGAACAGCAGTCGAGTACGGTGAACCGCGGTCATGCGAACGGTTGCCGACCATGCCTACAACCACTGCTTGGCCGTCCTCGGCGACACCGACGCGGCGGTGGAGGCAGCCGCGATCGCGGTGCGCCAGGGCGGACGGCCACGAACTGCGGTGCTGGGACATGCCCGACATGAGGCCCTGCTCCGCCCGCCCGCGGCTCCGTCCGAGCCGGGCTCGACCGCTGAGCTGGTCGACGTGGCGCGCTGGCTCGCGGCCACCCGGCCGGCAGAGGAGCGGGCCCTGATCGACCTCGCCGACCGCCATGAACTCAACCGCGCCTCGCTCGGTCGGGTGTGGGCGACCGCGCCCGCGGAGGTCGCGGATCGCCTTTCGGCGGTGGACGAGGCGTGGAGTCGCGAGCTCGACCCCGCGCTCCTCGTGTGGCTCGGCGCGGGCGACTGTGACGGGCTCAGGGTGCTCCTCGAGGCCAGCGGGAGTGCCAGTCGGAGTGCCAGTGGGAGTGACGGCCGCGGCATCCTCGACGGCCGGGTGGCAGAGGTCCGCGCCCATGTCGCGGACTGTGAGTCGTGCCGCGACCGCGTGCGCTCCATGGTTTCGGTGCGCACCCTTCTGGCGACGGCTGAGTTCGAGCCGGCGCCCGCGACCGTCGCAGCGGCGGGTGGTCGGAGGCGGCGGCGGCCCGCACCGGTTCCGGCGGCGACCGCGCACCGCCGGCTCTCCCGGCTGCGGATCGCGGCGACCGCCGCGGCCCTAGTCGTCGCCGTTGGCGTCGCTGGGATCGTCATCAGCAGGGACCGCGGCGACCCAGTCACCACCATGACGGCCGCACCCGGCAGCGCCAGCTCCCTCGTGGCGGTGCCGGACCGGCTGTCGGGCGCGATCTCCTCGCCGATCTCGCTCCGGAACCTCTCGGTGGACACCCTGTCGTGGACAGCCCGGGCAAAGGACTTCCTGACCGTCGAGCCCGCATCGGGGAAACTGGCGCCGGGCACCCGAGAGCGAGTGACGGTCGGGCTGGGGCGCAACGCCCCCGAAGGCGAGATGAGGGCGACGGTGACGTTCTCCGGCGACGACGGGTCGTCGGCCGCGGTGCAGGTCGAGAGCACCGTCGAGCGCGCCCCCGACATCGACGCCCGCGCCCAAGAATGCGCCGTCACCGCCGCGGTCGAAGACGAGTCGGAGCTCAGCTCCGTGTTGCTGCACTGGCATTCGGACGGTACCGAGTCGAACGTGGCGATGATCGAAGGCGACGACGCGGTGTGGACGGGTGAGTTGCCAGAGGCCGCCGTGGAAGTCGAGTGGTGGGTGAGCGCCACCGACCGACGCGGCAATCACGCCGCGACGCCAGTCGAGCACCTCTTGCCCTTCTGCGGCCGAGCTTGAGGCAATAACGCACGGATTCCGTGCGTTATTGCCTCAAGCTGGTGGTCAGCTGGCGGATTCGTCCTCGGCGGTCTCCGCGTCGTCGGTCTCCGGCTGGGCGGTGAGCCAGCTCGGAACGGCGGCGGGCGCGTCGCCCTCGGCTGGTTCCGCGATACGGGACGCGAGCCACTCGGCCGCATCGTCTTCGTCAGATGACCAGAACGGCAGCGGCTCGGCGTCGGGCGCGTCGAGCTCGATGTCGTTGTAGCGGAGCATCCCGGTGCCGGCCGGGATGAGCTTGCCGATGATGATGTTCTCCTTCAGCCCGATCAGCTGGTCGGACTTGCCCTCGATCGCGGCCTCGGTGAGTACCCGTGTCGTCTCCTGGAACGACGCGGCCGACAGCCACGAGTCGGTGGCGAGTGACGCCTTGGTAATGCCCATGAGCTCCGGACGCCCCTCGGCGGCCCGCTTCTTCTCCTGTACGAGCAGCCGGTTGGTGTCGGCATACACCTTCGAGTCGACCCGCTCGCCCGGCAGGAACCCGGCATCGCCCGGTTCGGCGACGAGAACGCGCCGCAGCATCTGGCGGACGATCAGCTCGACGTGCTTGTCATGGATCGAGACGCCCTGCTCGCGATAGACCTTCTGGACCTCTTCGACGAGGTACTGCTGGGTCGCCCGGATGCCGCGGATGTCGAGGAGCTGCTTCGGATCCTTCGGGCCTTCGATGAGGGCATCTCCTGCGCTCACCTCGTCGCCGTCGTGCACCTCGAGGTGGGCACGGGGGGAGACGTTGTGCACCTCCTCGTTGCCTTCGTCGTCGACGATAGCGATGCGGCGGGTGGCGTCCTCGTCGCTGATCCGCACGACACCCGACGTGCGGGCGAGGATCGCCGCACCCTTCGGTGTGCGCGCCTCGAAGAGCTCCACGACGCGGGGCAGACCCATCGTGATGTCCTCACCGGCGATGCCACCGGTGTGGAAGGTCCGCATCGTCAGCTGGGTGCCGGGCTCGCCGATGGACTGGGCGGCTATGACCCCGACGGCTTCGCCGAGCTCGATTTCGCGCCCTGTGGCCAGGGATCGGCCGTAACACATCCCACAGATGCCCTGGTCGGCGTCGCAGGTGAGCACGGTGCGCACCCGCACCCGATCGACTGCCGCGTCGTCACGGAGCTGTTCCATCTCGGCATCGCCGACGATGGTGTTGCGGGGAAGGCCTGCGGCCTCCTCGGCCAGGGCCCGTCCGTAGAGACGGGTCTCGAGATAGTGCCGGTGTCCGGGCTCGTCCGGCTGTACGCCTTCGAGCCAGATGCCACGGCTGGTGCCGCAGTCCTCCTCGCGGATGATGAGCTCCTGGGCGACGTCGACGAGACGCCGCGTGAGGTAACCGGAGTCGGCGGTGCGAAGCGCCGTGTCGGCCAGACCCTTCCGGGCGCCGTGGGTCGAGATGAAGTACTCGAGCACGGAGAGGCCTTCGCGGAATGACGACTTGATCGGCCGCGGAATCATCTCGCCCCGAGGGTTGGTGACGATTCCCTTCATGCCGGCGATCTGCTTGAGGTTCTCCGGGTTGCCCCGGGCCCCCGAGTCGCCCATCATCGCCAGCGGGTTGAAGTGGATCCCGCTGAGCGTGCGCTCCATGGCGCGCCGTACCTCGAGGCCGGCCGCCGTCCAGATCTCCACTTCCTTCTGACGTCGCTCGTCGTCGGTGATGATGCCCCGGACGAACTGCGACTCTGCCTTCTCGGCTTCCTTCTCGTGCCGGTCGAGGATCGCGGGCTTCTCCGGCGGGATCTTGACGTCGTCGATGGAAATCGTGAGGCCTGCCTGAGTGGCGTAGCGGAAGCACAGGTCCTTGACGTCGTCGAGGCTCCTGGCCACCTCGGCCTTGGTGTAGCTGACCGACAGCGCCTCGATGATCTCGCCGATCGGGCGGTTCTTCTTCCCCACGATCTCGTTGACGTACGGGAAGGTCTCGGGCAAGGCGCTGTTGAACAGCAAGCGGCCCGGTGTGGTCTCGATCTCCTCGTGGACGGCACCGTCACCGTCAGCGGGCGCGGCGCCGTTGAGGAGCCGCCTCACCTTGATGCGAGCGTGCAGGTCGATGTCGCCAAGGTCGAGGGCCTCCTCCACCTCCCACAGGTTGCGGAACACGCGGTCTTCGCCCTTGCTGCCTTCGACCATCAGCGTCATGTAGTAGGCGCCGAAGACCATGTCGAGGGTGGGCGTCACGATCGGACGGCCGTTGGCAGGCGAGAGGATGTTGTGCGACGACAGCATGAGCACCCGCGCCTCAGCCTGGGCCTCGGCCGACAGCGGCAGATGGACCGCCATCTGGTCGCCGTCGAAGTCGGCGTTGAAGGCGGTGCACACGAGCGGGTGGAGCTGGATCGCCTTGCCCTCGACGAGGACAGGCTCGAAGGCCTGGATCCCGAGGCGGTGGAGCGTGGGCGCCCGGTTCAACAGCACCGGGTGCTCCTTGATCACATCTTCGAGCACGTCCCACACCTGGGCGCGCCGGCGCTCGACCATCCGCTTGGCGGACTTGATGTTCTGGGCGAGTTCGGTGTCGACGAGCCGCTTCATGACGAACGGCTTGAACAGCTCGAGGGCCATCTGCTTGGGAAGCCCGCACTGGTGCAGCTTCAGCGTCGGGCCCACCACGATCACCGACCGGCCGGAGTAGTCGACCCGCTTGCCCAGAAGGTTCTGGCGGAAGCGTCCCTGCTTGCCCTTGAGCATGTCGGAGAGGGACTTGAGGGGTCGGTTGCCG
>CAZWDB010000173.1:0-7000 GCA_964632885.1 uncultured Acidimicrobiales bacterium
TGGGAGGTCGAGCACCACTTCCTCGAGGAGTACAGCCACTCCTCCGCGCCCGAGGTGTTCCTCGCGGCCGCGAGCCAGCGGACCAGCCGGATCCGGCTCGGCCACGGCATCGTCCAGCTGCCGTTCAACTTCAACCACACCGCCCGCGTCGCGGAGCGCATCGCCACCCTCGACCTCATCTCTGACGGCCGGGTCGAGTTCGGCACCGGTGAAGCCGGGTCCAACGCCGAGCTCGGCGGCTTCATGATCGACCCGAGCGAGAAGCGGGCCCAGTGGAGCGAGGCGCTCGACGCCGTGACGCGCATGTTCGTCGAAGAGCCCTTCGCCGGATACGACGGCGACTTCCTCAAGATGCCGCCCCGCAACGTCGTGCCCAAGCCCTTCCAGAAGCCCCATCCCCCGTTGTGGGTGGCATGCAGCCGGCGCGACACAATCCACCTGGCCGCGACGAAGGGGATCGGCGCGCTGGCCTTCAGCTTCGTCGAACCGTCGGAAGCCAAGGCATGGGTCGACGACTACTACGCGACCATCGCGTCCGACGACTGCGTTCCGGGCGGATTCTCCGTCAACCCTCACGTGGCGTGCGTGCTCCCGATGATGTGCCATCAGGACGAAGAGGAAGCGATCAACCGCGGCCTCGACGGCGGGCACTTCTTCGGCTACTCCCTCGGCCACTACTACGCCTTCGGCACCCACACTCCGGGGCAGACCGACATCTGGAAGGAGTTCGAGGAGCGCCGCGGCCAGTTCGGCTTCGACCGCAACATCGCCGCCCAACAGGGCCAGGTGCTCGGCGCCCAGATGCTCGAGCGCGGCATCGGCTCGCTGCGAGGCGCGATCGGCACCCCCGAGCAACTCCGCCAGCTCATCCGCGGTTACGTCGACGCCGGCATCGACCAGCTCATCTTCATCAGCCAGGCGGGCCGCAACCGCCACGACCACGTGTGTGAATCGCTCGAGCTCTTCGCCAAGGAAGTGATGCCGGAGTTCGTCGAGGGCGAGGAGGAGCGGGAGAAGCAGAAGCTCGAACGGCTCGCGCCCGCGATCGACGCCGCCCTCGCCCGCCGCGAGGGACCCCGCGACGCACCGGCCGACTACAACTTCCCCCCACTCGCCCGCACCTGAACGAGCTTGAGGCAATAACGATCGGTTTCCGATCGTTATTGCCTCAAGTTCGCCAGTCCGCGGCGGGAGTTAGGGTTGCGGACGTGGCTGATGACAGCGTCCTCGACCTCGTCGACCGTTTGTGGAGTGGCGAGGAAGAGATGGGGTCACGGAACCACCCGGTCAGCGTCAGCTCATCGCGACTGGAGGAGCTCGCCGGCGGCGTGGCGTTCACGCCATCGTTCGCCAACGTGTCGTCGTTCTCGACCGACGACGGTCTGGTGCTCGTCGACACCGGCAGCCAGTTGCTCGCCCGCAGCGTTCACGCCGAGGTGCGCGGATGGCGTCCCGACCTTCCGCTGCACACCGCGGTGTACTCCCACGGCCACATCGATCATGTCTTCGGCGTGCCGGTGTTCGAGGAAGAAGCCCGCGAGAAGGGTTGGCCCGCTCCCCGCGTGATCGCGCACGAGGCTCTCCCCGACCGCTTCGATCGCTACATCCTCACCGCCGGCTACAACGGGGTGATCAACCAACGCCAGTTCCAGGTGCCCAACCTGCGATGGCCCACGGACTACCGCTATCCCGACGAGACCTACCGGCAGCGCGTCGACATCGAAGTAGGCGGCACCCGCTTCGAGTTGCACCACGCCAAGGGCGAGACCGATGACCACACCTGGACCTGGGTTCCCGACAGTCGCACTCTCTGCACCGGCGACCTGTTCATCTGGTGCTCGCCCAACGCGGGGAACCCTCAGAAGGTGCAGCGGTATCCGCGGGAGTGGGCGGTGGCGCTACGAGAGATGGTTGCGCTCGAACCGGAGTTGCTCCTGCCCGGCCACGGTCTTCCCATCAAAGGAGCCGATCGCATCCGTCAGGCGCTGACCGACACTGCCGACCTTCTCGACTCGATCGTCGACCAGTCGCTCGCGTTGATGAACGAGGGCGCGCGCCTCGACGACCTAATTCACACCGTGACCGTGCCCGAGCACTTGGCCGCCCGTCCTTACCTGCAGCCGATCTACGACGAGCCCGAGTTCATCGTCCGCAACGTGTGGCGGCTCTACGGCGGCTGGTACGACGGCAACCCCGCCCACCTGAAGCCCGCGCCCGACGCGACCCTTGCGCGCGAGCTCGCTCAGCTCGCCGGCGGCGCGACACGCTTGGCGGAGCGCGCCCAGCAGCTGGCGGCGTCCGTCGACCTGCGGCTCGCATCGCACCTGGCAGAGCTGGCGGCCCAGGCTGCGCCCGACGATGCAGGGGTCCACGCGGCACGCGCCGAAGTGTTCGGGAAGCGGGCAGAGGCCGAGCGGTCGACGATGAGCCGCGGCGTCTTCGCCTGGGCAGCCCGCGAGTCCGGAGACAAATCGGAGGAAACGGGGTAAAGAGGAGCTATGGCGCTGGCGGTGTTCTTCCTGCTGACGGGGACGCTGGCCGCCGAGGTTGCCCTCCTCGGCGTCCCCGCCGCTGGCTACGTGGGGGTCGCGCTCCTCGTCCTCAGTGCATTCAGCTTGTTCCGCCTGTGGTGGCATCCCAAGTCTCCCGACGCCTTCCGGTAGAACCGACAGGGACGGCCCGAAGGTAGGGTGCTCGGCGTGGCTGGGCAGGTACACGTCGACATCGAAGACGCCATCGGCTGGATCGTTCTCGATCAACCCGATCGCCGCAACGCCATCTCGGTGGAGATGTGGCGAGCGATACCGGATGCCGTGAAGCGCGTGGCCGACGCTGACGCCGTGCGCGTCGTCGTGATACGGGGCCAGGGAGACGTCGCCTTCGCGGCCGGCGCCGACATCTCGGAGTTCGAGAGTTCGCGGACCGGCGACAGGGTGTCCGACTACGACGACGACAGCGGACGCGCCATCGCCGCACTGACGTCCCTCCGGAAGCCGTTGATCGCGATGATCCACGGCTTCTGCATCGGCGGCGGGTGCACGGTCGCGCTCACCGCCGACCTCCGATACGCGTCCGACGACGCCCGGTTCGCCATCCCGGCGGCCCGGCTCGGTCTGGGATACGCGCCATCCGGCATCGAGCGGCTGATGGCGGTGGTCGGTCCCTCGTCCGCCAAGGAGCTGTTCTTCACAGCACGCCGCTTCAGCGCCCACGAAGCGCTGACCATGGGACTCGTCAACGCCGTCCACACCAAGACCGACCTCGAGACCCACGTCCGCACGACCGCCGGGCAGATCGCCGCGAACGCTCCGATGACGGTCGGCAGTGTGAAGCTGATCGTGGAGGAACTGAACAAGCCGTCCGACCGGCGCGACCACGCGGCGATGACGGCATCGGTCGACGCCTGCTTCGCGAGCGACGACTACCGCGAGGGCATCCGCGCCTTCCTCGACAAGCGCGACCCCGACTTCCGCGGCACCTGACCGCCCCCCGCCCCTCCCGACCGGCGAACTTGAGGCAATAACAGTCGGAATTCGATCGTTATTGCCTCAAGTTCCGAGGTGGATGGTGCCGGATCGATGGAGGGCGGCGACCTCCTCGGCGGTGAACCCGTACTCGACGAGGACCTCCTCGGTGTGGGCCCCGAGGGCAGGGGCGTGCCGAACGACGCCGCCCGGGGTGCGCGACAGCTTGACGGGGACGCCGAGGTGACGGGTGCCGTCGTCGCCGTCGAGCTCGACGACCATGTCGCGCGCCTGCACGTGGGGATCAGCGAAGACCTCGGCCACGTCGTAGATCGGGCCGGCGGGCACGGCGCCCTCTTCGAGACGCGTCACCCACTCCGCCGTCGACGCGGTCGTGAGTGTGCGTTCGAGCTCGTCCGCGAGCTCACCCCTGTTCGACAGCCGATCGATGGGCCGGACGAACCGCTCGTCCTCAAGAAGGTCCGACCGGCCGAGAACCTCACAGAGCCGTTTCCAGTTGGCCTGGTTGGCGGCGCCGATCGTGATCCAGCCGTCGGCAGTAGGAAGAGCCTCATACGGCGCGGCCAGCCGGTGTGCGGACCCGATCGGCGCGGCGACCTCGCCGGTCGCGAAGTAGAGGGCCGACTCCCACACCGTGTAGGCGAGGGCGCCCTCGAACAGCGACGTGTCGACGTACTGGCCCTCGCCGGTGCGCAACCGGTGGGTGTAGGCGCTGACGATGCCGAAGGCGCCGAACAACCCAGCGTTGAGATCGGCGATGGGCACCCCGACCTTCACTGGCGGCCGGCCGGGCTCGCCCGTGAAGCTCATGATGCCCGACATGCCTTGGGCGACGAGGTCGAAGCCACCACGCGTCGCGTAAGGCCCCGTCGCTCCGAAGCCGGAGATAGAGCAGTAGATGAGCGCGGGGTTCTCTGCGGCGAGGTCGTCGTAGCCGAGACCGAGCTTGGGCAGCGCGCCGTGCCGGTAGTTCTCGACCACGACGTCGGCGGTCCGCGCTATCCGGCGGACCGCGGCAGCTCCGTCCGGCGCCGCGAGGTCGATGGCGAGGCTCCGCTTGTTGCGATTGACGGCGCCGAAAGGACTGAAGCCCGGACGGGCGGGTGCCCGCATGGTGTCGCCGCCGTCGACCTTCTCGATCTTGACGACGTCGGCGCCCATGTCGGCGAGCACCATCCCGCAGAAGGATCCCGCCATCACGTGGGTTATGTCGAGGACGCGTACACCTGACAACGGGCCCATCGTCACCTCACAGGCCGAACATCGCGCCGAGACCGAAACGATGCCCGGCGGTGAGCCCGCCGTCGACGACGAGCGCATGACCGGTAACGAACGACGCGTCGTCGCTGGCCAGGAAGAGGGCAGCGCCCGCCACCTCCTCGGGCTGGCCCACCCGACCGAGCATGTGCGCGTCGGCAACCCGCTCACCCAACTCGGGTGCCCCCAGGAGGCGGTCGGTCATGGGGGTCTGGATGAAGCCTGGACACAGACAGTTCACCCGTATGCCGAGCCGGCCGTAGTCGACCGCCATCTGCTTGGTGAGCAACACAACGCCGCCCTTGGAGGCGTTATAGGCGCTCGTGAGGTCCATCCCCTCGAGCCCTTCGACGCTCGCGAGGTTGACGATGTTTCCGGATCGGCGCTCGACCATCGACGCGAGTACGTGCTTGCTGACGAGGTAGGTGCCCTTCAGGTTGATGTCGACCACCCGGTCCCACTCGTCCTGGTCGAGCATGTGGACCGGTCCTCCGCCTGCAACACCGGCCGCGTTGACGACGACGTCGATCCGGTCATGGGTTTCGACGGTGGAACGCACGGCCGCGGCCACCGCGTCCTCATCACGCACATCCGCGGCGTGAAACTCATCTACCGGACTGGGGCCCTCCGCCACGTCGAGGCCGACGATCGTGGCGCCTTCGTCACGAAACCGAACGGCGCACGCTGCACCGATCCCAGACGTCACGCCGGTGATGAGAACGACCTTGTCGAGCAATCGCATGGGCCCACATTCGCACGCGGCCGTCGGGTCCGCGAAGATCGCGGGCACCTATGGCGTCACCCGCCGCTTCCCTTGCCGCTCGCGTCCGTACTTCCAGCTGGGTAGGAGAGGTGCCCGGGCTGGCCGAAGAAGCCGTCGCCCTCCACGACATGCTCGGAGCCGGATACGGAGACCGGGCTACCGCCGTCGCGACCATGAGCCGGCCCGGACCGCTGTCGGGCGCGCGGGTACTGCGCCACTTCGCCGCGCTCCAGGCCGCCCAACTGCGGTGGGTGGTTCGCGACCTCACCGTCGACCTCGCCGAGGAGCTCACTCCCCTGCGCGACCCCGCTCAGTGGGCCCAACGCGCCGTGGTGAAGGTGCTCCGCGACCAGCTCGCCGGCCTTGGCCCCGCGGGAGCCGAGATCGCGCGCCAGCTCGAGGCGACCGAGGGCCTCGTGCCGAGCCTCGTCGTGGAAGAACTACGCCGCCGGCCGCTGCGAGCTGTGGCCATGCCGGCCCGCGAGGTCGAGTGGGCCGTCCGGCGCGGGCTGGGCGACCGCGTGACCTCGGTCGCGCCCGAAGCGATCGTCCGCCTGCCGTTCACGCAACTGCACCGTGCGACAGTGGCGAGCCACGGTGTTGCCGGCGACAGCGAGGACGGCAACGGCGGTGCCGGCGACAGCGGGACCGGCGACGTGGAGGCGATGGTGCGGGTGCGCCGGCCAGGAGCAAGACGCGACCTCAGCGGCGACCTCGGGCTCGCGTCCCGCGTCATCGCGCCGCTCGAGCAGTTCGTGCCAGCTGTGCAAGCCGTGCGTCCGGGTGCTTTCGTCGAGCTCGTCGCCCGTGCGCTCCTAGAGGCCACCGACCTGCGCCACGAAGCCCTCAACGCGATCGAGATCGGCGTGGTCGCGGAGGAGCTCTCGGTCGCGGGTATCGACGTGGCGCGCCCGCTTCCCGGCCTGGTCTCCGGAGGGGCGGTGGCGTTCGAACCCCTCACCGGAACCCCGTTCGAGAAGGGCGCCGCCCAGCTCGACCCGGCCGTGGCGCTCAACGCTCTGGTCGAGCTCACCGTCGCCTCCGCCCTCACCCATGGGGTGTTCCTCGCCGAACTCGCGTCGGACCACTTCGTGATTCGCGACAACGGCTCGATCGGCGTGGTCGGCTTCGGCACCGTCGGCCGCTTCGACATCGAACAACGGCGAGGCCTTCTGAAGCTCCTCACCGCTCTCATGAGTGGCGACTTCGGCGGCCAGATCGACGCCCTGCGCATGCTCCGGGCGGTCTCGCCTCACGCCGACGTCGCCGGCCTCGAACGCGACCTCGAGGCGAGCCCGAAACTGCAACCGATGACGTTGATGATGGGGGGCGAGACCTCCCTCCTCGGTGGGCTCAAGGAGGCGGTCGACCTCTCGCTTCGCCACGGCGTGTATCCGCCGGTGGAGGTAGCGCTCTTCGTGCGGAACCTGTACCGGCTGCGGACTCTGGGCGCGATGCTGCCGCCCGGCCCAGGTCTCATGGCCGCGCTGATGCC
>CAZWDB010000174.1:0-5488 GCA_964632885.1 uncultured Acidimicrobiales bacterium
GCCTGGGGTCGCCGGAGGACTACAAGGAGATGATGGTGGGTCTGACGGTGGGCGACGTGGTCGACCGCGACGAGGTGCTCGCCAAGCTAATCGACGTGCAGTACGAGCGCAATGACCAGAACTTCATCCGGGGCAAGTTTCGGGTGCGGGGCGACACGATCGAGATCCACCCGGCCGACGAGGAGTTCGGTGTGCGGGTCGAGATGTTCGGCGACGAGATCGAGCGGGTCACCCGGTTCGATCCTCTCACCGGCGAGCAGCTGGGCGAGTTCCCCGAGCTCACCATCTATCCCAACACCCACTACGTCGCCAGTGAGGAACGGTTGCAGGCCGCGATCGGGCGCATCGAGAAGGAGTTGCAGGAGCGGCTCGCCACGTTCGAGAGCCAGGGCAAGTTGCTCGAGGCCCAGCGGCTGCGGATGCGCACCCAGTACGACCTCGAGATGATCCAGGAGATCGGCTACTGCAACGGCATCGAGAACTACTCGGCGCCGATCGACGGGCGGGCCGCGGGCACGCCGCCCCACACGCTGATGGATTTCTTCCCGGACGACTTCCTGCTCGTGCTCGACGAGTCTCACGTGACCGTGCCCCAGCTGCACGGCCAGTACGAGGGCGACCGGTCGCGCAAGGAGACTCTCATCGACCACGGGTTCCGGCTGCCCTCGGCGGCCGACAACCGCCCACTGCGCTTCGACGAGTTCTACCAGCGCGTCAACCAGTGCATCTTCATGTCGGCCACCCCGTCTCCCTACGAGATCCAACAGTCGAGCCAGGTCGTCGAACAGATCGTCCGTCCGACGGGCCTGGTCGATCCCGAGGTCATCGTCAAGCCGACCAAGGGACAGATCGACGACCTCGTCACCGAGATCAACAAGCGGGTCGCGGCCGAGCAGCGGGTACTGGTTACGACCCTCACGAAGAAGATGGCCGAGGACCTCACCGACTACCTGCTCGAGCTCGGCCTCAAGGTGCGCTACCTCCACAGTGAGGTCGACACGATCGAGCGTATCCAGATCCTCCGCGATCTTCGGCTCGGAGAGTTCGACGTGCTCGTCGGCATCAACCTCCTGCGGGAGGGGCTCGACCTTCCCGAGGTGTCGTTGGTGGCGATCCTCGACGCGGACAAGGAAGGGTTCTTGCGCAGCGAGACGTCGCTGATCCAGACGATCGGGCGGGCGGCTCGTAACGTCGAGGGTCAGGTCGTCATGTACGCGGACGACGTCACCCAGTCGATGCAACGGGCCATGAACGAGACCAACCGCCGGCGCTCACTGCAGGAGGCGCACAACAAGGAGCACGGGATCGACCCGCAGTCGATTCGGAAGGCCGTCAACGACATCCTTGCCCTCGTCGGTAGAGGTGTCGAGGGCGCGCCCACGCCGGGCAAGGGGAAGCGCTCCCGCAAGCGTGACCGCCTCGTGAGCGACTTCGCCAACCTGCCTCAGGAGGAGCTGTCGCGGCTCATCGCGACCCTCGAGGACGAGATGCGGGAGGCCGCCGGCGACCTTCGGTTCGAATACGCCGCCCGGCTGCGCGACGAGATCTCCGACCTCCGTCGCGAGCTGCGGGAGATGCACGAGGTCGGGATCTGAGCCAGCGCGGGCGGACGGCGGTCGCGGTCGCCGCTCTGCTCGCCGTGTATGCGGCGGTGATCGCGCTCGGCGACAGCCGGGTGTGGTCGGGGTCCGACGCGGGCGGGAAGGCCGCGACGGTGCGGCACATGGATGCCACTGGGTCGTGGGTTCCCGAGGTCGGCTACTGGGCGGAGGACCTCGACCCTGATGGGCGCCACCATCCGCTGGTCAACACTGCCTCGGTGGACGGTCGTTGGTATCAGGCGACCGGGCTGTTGCTGCCGATGGGCGGGCGCGTGCTGTACGGCGCCTTCGGCTTCGCGGGGCTGTTGGTGATGCCTGCGCTGGGGAGCGCGCTGGCCGCGTGGGCGGCGGGACGGCTCGCGCTCTCATGGGGCGCCCGGTCGAGCTGGCCCGCGTTCTGGGCCGTCGGGCTCGGGACACCCATGCTGTTCTATGCGGCCGACTTCTGGGAGCACTCCATCGCCGTTGGTTTCGCGATGGCGGCGCTTTCCGTGGTGGTGCGGACCGGGACTGGGGCCAATCACTCCGAAGCGGTGGTGGCGGGGGCTCTCATGGGTCTGGCGGCCGCGTTGCGCACCGAGATGCTCGTGTTCGCGGTGGCGGTAGGCGCAGCGATGCTGGTGACGCGCCGGTCGAGTGTCCGCACTGCCTTGGTGGCGGGTGCCACGGCGGCGGTGGTGTTGGGCGCCAATCTCGTGCTGGAGACCTTGTACCTGCCCCACAGTGGGGCGACGCGTGCGGGCGGCCACGTGTCGGGCGCGGGCGCTGAGGTGGCGGGTCGGGCCCGGGACGCTGCGGTCACCACCATCGGCCTCTTCGCCGACGACTCCGCCGCCGCGCTGGCCGTGGGCGCGGCTGCAGCCATCGGCCTCCTGGCCCTCGGCGCGACGGCGGCTTCGCCCGGTGCCTTGCGGCCCGAACCCCCAAATGCGCGGGGTTCGGGCCGCAAAGCGCCGGAGGGCGAGGTCGGCGTCGGGGTGGGTAGGGCGGTCAGTGGGGTGGTCGGGCGGGCGCTGGCGGCGGTAGCGGTCGGGCTCTTCCTGTTCCGCGCCCTGCGGCCGTTCGGGTTCATCCCGGGTGCGCTCCTCGCCGCTCCCTTGGCCGCAGCGGGCGTGTGGGCACGGCCGCGGGCGGCGTCCCCCGTAGCGGCCGGCGTTGTCCTCGCACTCCCGCTCGTGTGGGTATTCGCATGGCAGGGAAACCTCGTGGCCCAGTGGGGCGGGCGGTTGGTGCTTCTCACCGGCACCGTCCTCACCGTCGCCGGCGTCGTCGCGATCGAAGAAGGCGGCTGGCGCCGCGGCGCGGTCGCGGGTATTTCCATTGTTACTGTCATCGTCGGTGGGGTAGTAGCTGCCTGGCACATCGAACGCACCAATGGCTATGCCGGGGCGATCGCAGAGATCTCTTCCGTCCCCGCCGACACGGTGGTCATCTCCCGTCTCGCTCACCTCGGCCGCGAGGCAGGTGGCTGGTGGGGCGAACACCGCTGGCTTAGTGCCGCCTCCGAGACGGACCTGCGTTCGGCCGCAGCGGTCGCGGCCCGGGCCGGCGCGGACCGGATCGACGTCGTCGACAGTGCCGGCACGAACCGTGGGTCAGATGGTCCGCCTCGTCTCGCCGGCTGGCGCCTCGTGGGCACCCGCAAGGTCGACCTCCTCGGCTCCCCCCTCGCCGTCCACACCTACCACCGCACCAACTTGAGGCAATAAGCGGGCGCAGGGCGCGTTCTGGCACCGGAATCCCGCCAGAACTGGCGGAATTCCGGTGCCAGAACGGCCTCGGGCTGGCCCCTATCGCCTCAGGTCCGGCGGAGCAGAACGGTCGCGATGCGTTCGGCGGCGCGACCGTCCCACAGACTGGGACGGCGCTTCGTCACGCCGTCACGCAGGACGGCCTGGGCGGCTTCCACGATGCGGCAGGGGTCGCGCCCGACCACCTGATTCGTGCCCTCCGACACGGTGATGGGCCGCTCGGTGTTGTCGCGCAAGGTGAGGCACGGTACGCCGAGCACGGTCGTCTCCTCCTGGATGCCGCCTGAGTCGGTCAGCACGAGCCTGGCGCTGGCTTCGAGCGCGATGAAGTCGAGGTAGCCGAGCGGGTCGATCAGCCGCACTCCTGGCGGGAGGGGTTCGTCGGAGGCGTCGAGCCACTGCCGGGTCCGCGGGTGCACCGGGAACACGAGCGGCAGGTCGGCTGCGACTGTGCCCAGCGCCTCGACGAGGCCGGACAGCACCTCGGCGTCGTCGACGTTGGCGGGCCGGTGCAACGTGACGAGGCCGTAGTTGCCGTCGAGACCGAGGGCGTCGAGGACGGGCCGCTGCCGGGCGCGGTCGAGGTTCGACAGCAGCGTGTCGACCATGACGTTGCCGACGAGGTGGACGCGGTCGGACTCGGCGCCTTCGGCCAGAAGGTTGTCGACGCCGTCTTGCGACGGAGCCAGGAGGTAGTCGGCAACCCGGTCGGTGACGACACGGTTCACCTCCTCCGGCATCGACCAGTCGCGGCTGCGCAGCCCGGCCTCGACGTGGGCGACCGCGGGCGGCATCTTGGCTGCGACGAGGGCGCATGCCATGGTCGAGTTGACATCGCCGACCACCACGACGACGTCAGGTGCCACCGACTCGACCAACGGCTCGAACGCCTCCATCACCTTCGCGGTCTGCACGGCGTGAGAGCCGCTCCCGATCCCGAGGTGGTGGTCGGGAGCGCGGATCCCCAACTCCTCGAAGAACACGTCGCTCATGGCCGCGTCGTAGTGCTGGCCGGTGTGCACGAGCACCGTCTCGGCCCCCTCGGATTCGAGGGCGTCGAGCACCGGCTTGATCTTCATGAAGTTGGGCCGGGCGCCCGCTACGCACAGGATTCTGGGGGCGGGGGCAGCCATGCCGAGACAGTGCCAGAGCCGGGTGACATGGGAGAAATTACAATCATGTGACCGAACGTGTGTTCCGAGGGTAATCTGTCGCCAATGTCGGACGTCATGGTCATCAGAGGCGCCCGGGAGCACAACCTCAAGAACGTCTCCATCGAGCTCCCTCGCGACCGTCTCATCGTCTTCACCGGGCTATCCGGGTCGGGCAAGTCCTCCCTCGCCTTCGACACCATCTATGCCGAAGGTCAGCGCCGTTACGTCGAGTCACTCTCGGCTTACGCGCGCCAGTTCCTCGGACAGATGGACAAGCCCGACGTCGACTTCATCGAGGGGTTGTCGCCGGCGATCTCGATCGATCAGAAGTCGGCGTCGCGGAACCCGCGCTCCACCGTCGGCACCATCACCGAGATCTACGACTACCTACGTCTGTTGTTCGCGCGCATCGGGGTGCCGCACTGTCCGAACTGCGGCGAACAGGTCGCCCGGCAGACGCCGCAACAGATCGTCGACCGCGTCCTCGAGCTCGAGGACGGCACTCGCTTCCAGGTGCTCGCGCCCATCGTCCGTGGTCGCAAGGGCGAGTACGAAGGCCTCCTCGACGAGCTGGCACAGCAGGGCTACGCACGAGCGCGCATCGACGGCGAGATCCACGAGCTGTCAGAGAAGGTGAAGTTGGCGCGCTACGAGAACCACACGATCGAGGTGATCGTCGACCGGCTCGTGCGCCGCGCCGGCATCGAACGGCGACTCACCGACTCGATGGAGACCGCCCTGAGCCTGGCCGAGGGTGTGGCGGAGGTGCAGATCGTGCCCCGGGAGGGCGACGAGGAACCCGAGGCGCTCACGTTCAGCCAGCATCTCGCGTGCCTGAAGTGCGGGCTCAGCTTCGCCGAGCTGGCGCCCCGCAACTTCTCCTTCAACTCGCCCTACGGCGCGTGCCCCCACTGCGCCGGTTTGGGTACGCGCTTCGAAGTCGACCCCGAGCTCGTCATCCCCGATCCCGACCTCAGCATCG
>CAZWDB010000174.1:5588-6992 GCA_964632885.1 uncultured Acidimicrobiales bacterium
ACGCGCTTCGAAGTCGACCCCGAGCTCGTCATCCCCGATCCCGACCTCAGCATCGACGAGGGCGCGGTCGCGCCGTGGTCCGGTCGGGGCGAGTGGTTCCAGCGGGTGTTCACGGCACTAGGGGAGACCTACGGGTTCTCGACGACCACCCCGTGGAAGAAGCTCAAGAAGGCCCAGCAGAAGGTGGTGTTGTACGGCGCGGGCGACAAGCAGCTCGAAGTGAGCTTCAAGAACCGCTACGGACGGGTCCGCACCTACAAGACGCGCTACGAGGGCATCATCCCGCACCTCCAGCGCCGCCACACCGAGGTGGAGTCCGACAACACCCGGGAACAGCTCGAGGGCTACATGCGCGAGGTGCCGTGCCCGGACTGCGGTGGCGCCCGCCTGAAGCCGGAGTCCCTCGCCGTCACCATCGACGGCCGCACGATCCACGAGCTGTGCCAGATGTCGATCGGCACGTCCGCCGAGGTGCTCGCCGGGCTCGAGCTGTCCGAGCGTGACCGTATGATCGCCGAACGGGTGGTCAAAGAGGTCAACGCCCGTATGCGATTCCTCCTCGACGTCGGTCTCGACTACCTCACCCTGAACCGCTCGGCCGGCACGCTCGCCGGAGGCGAGGCCCAGCGCATCCGGCTGGCGAGCCAGATCGGCAGCGGGCTCGTCGGCGTGCTGTACGTGCTCGACGAGCCGTCGATCGGGCTCCACCAGCGCGACAACCACCGCCTCATCGAGACGCTGATCCGCCTGCGCGACCTCGGCAACACCGTGATCGTCGTCGAGCACGACGAGGACACCATCCGCACCGCAGACCACATCGTCGACATCGGTCCCGGCGCCGGGGAGCACGGCGGTGAGGTCGTCGTCGCGGGCAACTACCAGAAGCTGCTCAAGACGAAGAGGTCGGTGACGGGGCAGTACCTATCGGGGAAGAAGTCGATCCCGATCCCCGAGATGCGGCGCGACCCGGGAGAGGAGTGGCTCGTCGTGCGGGGCGCGCGTGAGCACAACCTCAAGGAGATCGACGTCGAGTTCCCCCTCGGCTGCTTCATCACCGTCACGGGTGTCTCGGGGTCGGGCAAGTCCACCCTTGTGAATGACATCCTCTACCGGTCGCTCATGCAGAAGGTCTACAAGTCGAAGACGGTGCCGGGCCGTCACAAAGCGATCGACGGCACCGAGTTCCTCGACAAGGTCATCAACATCGACCAGTCACCGATCGGCCGCACGCCCCGGTCCAATCCGGCTACCTACACCGGTGTGTTCGACCACATCCGCAGGCTGTTCGCCCAGACTCCCGAGGCCAAGGTGCGCGGCTACCAGCCGGGCCGGTTCAGCTTCAACGTTAAGGGCGGCCGCTGCGAGGCATGCTCGGGCGACGGCACGATCAAGATCGAGATGCAC
>CAZWDB010000175.1:0-6924 GCA_964632885.1 uncultured Acidimicrobiales bacterium
TGGGTAACGTGCTGCACGCCGTCATCCAGGTGGACGGCGAGGTGTCCGACGACGAGCTGCGCGCTCACCTCGCCGAGCGCGTAGTCACCTACAAGATCCCCCGCACCCTCGAACGGGTAGAGGAACCAGTGCGTGACGATGCCGGGAAGGTCCGGCGATCCGGATTGGCTGCCGAACGCAGGTAGGGGGAAGGACAGCATGACCACCGTTGAGACCACCCACGGCTTGGTTGAAGGGATCCGGGAGGGAGGACTCGACGTCTTCCGAGGCATCCCGTACGCCAGCCCGCCGGTAGGGGAGAGGCGCTTCCGGGCGCCCCAGCCGCTCGAGCCGTGGACGGGCGTCCGATCGGCTACGGGGTTCAGCGCGATCGCCCCCCAGCCACCACCAGTGCGGCAGATGTTCCCGGGCGAGCCACTGGAACAAGCCGAGGACTCCCTGTACCTCAACGTGTGGACGCCGGGTACGACCGGCAGGCGGCCGGTGATGGTGTGGATCCACGGTGGCGCGTTCGTGACCGGCTCGGGCGCCGGCGTGTTGTACCGGGGTGACCGGCTGGCCGCGCGGGGCGACACCGTCGTCGTGACGATCAACTACCGGCTCGGTGTCCTCGGCTTCGGCGCGCACGCCGAACTCCGCGACCCCGAGACGGGCGACACCGGCAACTGGGGGATCAGGGACCAGATCGCGGCATTGGGTTGGGTGCGTGACAACATCGCCTCCTTCGGCGGCGACCCCGACAACGTCACCGTCTTCGGCGAGTCGGCCGGCGCGATGAGCGTCAGCACCCTTCTTGGGGTTCCCGCGGCCCGCGGGCTGTTCCGCCGGGCCATCGCCCAGAGCGGCGCCAACGTCGACCTGCCGCTGGAGCGAGCGCAGCACACGACCGAGGCGGTGCTCGCTGAGCTCGGACTCGACGCTACCGACGTCGCCCGCCTCCGTGAGCTTCCTCCCGACGCGATCGTCGAGGCGCAACGGAAGGTGTCGCTGCGTCGACCACCGGGTGGAGGCGTGGTTGCCTTCGTGCCAGTGCACGGGGAGCAGCTCCTGCCCCGTCCCGCTCTTGACCATGTGCGCGACGGTGGCGCCGCGGAGGTGGCCCTCCTCGTCGGAACCAACCGGGACGAGATGAAGTACTTCGCCATGGGCCGGCGCGGTGTGACCGGCATGGAGACCGAGGACGACCTTGTCCGCCGGCTGGAACGGACGGTGAAGGAGCGCGCCGCCGATGCGGTCGTCGCGTACCGCAAGGCGCGTGAGGCGCGCGGCGACGCGGTGGACCCCTTCTCCCTCTGGTCGGCGATCGAGAGCGACCGCGTGTTCCGGGTTCCGGCCATGCGGCTCGCCCAAGCGCAGGCGCCCCACCAAGCGGAAACGTTCGCCTACTTCTTTACCCAGGAGTCGCCGGCGGCAGGTGGGATCCTCGGCTCGTGCCACGCCCTCGAGATCCCCTTCGTGTTCGGCACTCACAGCCACTCGGGGGTCAACCTGTTCGCAGGCGAGGGGCCGGAGGTGACGGCGCTCTCGGAACAGATGATGGACGCCTGGCTCGCGTTCGCTCGCACCGGTTACCCGTCCGTCCCGGCTGCCGAGTGGCCCAGCTACGACGCCGGCCGCCGGGCGACCATGGTGTTGGGCCCGCGCGGCGGGGTCGAGGACGCCCCCTGGGAGGACGAGCGCCTCTTCTGGGACTAGGCCAGGCTCAGCGGGCGAAGGCGACTTGGAAGTCGAGGGGGGCGTCGGCGCCGGGGACGATCGCGAAGCCGCGGTTGTCGGTGGCGTTGACGTACAGGAAGAGGTTGAACGACCACGATCCATCGTCGTCATTGCGGACGCCGTCGACGCAGTCCTCCTCGTCGTAGGGCGGAGCGTCATCGAAGGACATCCCCTCGGCCTCTTCCCATCCGCCTTCGGTGATCTGGCACATCCGGATGACTGCCTCTTCGGGTGTGCGGTGGCCGTCTTCGCCCTCGACCGGGAAAAGGGTGAGCGAGGCGGCGTCGCCGCTGAGGCGGATAAAGCTGCGCTTGTCGTCCTGGCCGAGTCGGGTGCCGACGGGCAGGGAGCCCTCGGGCACGCCGGTACCGCCGAGGGGTGTGCCGCCGGTGCGGGATGCCCAGGCCGCGGCGGCGATCGTCAGGGCCTCGTCCTCGTCATCGAAGGACCGGGATCCCCCCGTCGACCCGCCGTCGGTGCTGGATGCCGGTGGGGGTGAGTAGCTGGAGGATGGGCTGCGGGTCGCGGAGTCCGATGAGGAGGGCTGCCGCGGCGGGGTTGCGGCGGTGTCAGCGCCACCGAGCGGCGAGGGCGCCGAGAACGTGTCGGGACGGTTCTGAGGCGCGGTCGTGGTCGTCGGCGAGGCCGACTGCCCGCTTCGCAGCGTGTTCGCCTGGTTCGACCCGGCGAAGCGGTCGGTCTGGCCGACGACCTCAGGCCCTTCGAGGATCAACGCCAGTGCCAGGATGGCACCGACCACCGCGAAGACGGGCCGGTAGCGGCCGAGTCCCGCCACGATGTGGCCGAGCTTGATGTCGGAGATGGAACCGACCGGGCTGGTGCGTCGGGTAGGAGTATGTTGTTGAGGAGGCTGCGACGTGGGCATCCAGTATTTCTTCGCCGTGAACGGGCTTCAGCCCTGCTATTCAGCCGTCTCCTCTTCGATGGTTACTCTCCACACGCCCCGCTCCTTATCGTTGTCCCTCATCTGAGCGGCGCGCCGGGGCGCGTAGAGAACGTAGAAGTCACCGCGTTCCGAGCCGATCTGGAAGTAGACCTTGCCTTCGACGCTGTCGTCTTGCTCCAGCTCCTCGCTCTCGATCTGGTCGGGCTGGCCGGCGGCCGCGATCCGGTTCTTGGTGGAGCCGTCCGGAAACTCGAGGACCCAGTCGAGGCGGTCATAGGAGGTCGTCCCGCTGTCGACGTTCTCGAGCTTGACGGTGGCCACCAGATACCCGGCGGTGTCGGTCTCGGAGAGCTGGGGCACGAATTCGGCGGCGATGAGTGTGGCCTGCAGACCGTGCACGTCTGCGGGGTCGCCCAAGACCCTCTCGCGGTCGTTCTCGAGCTCGGCGTCCTCGGGACGGTCATAGAGGTCCTCGCCGATCTCGTCGTCGAGGAGGTCCTCCGGCGGCGTGCACGCGCCCATAACAAGGAAGAGTGCGATACCGATCAGAGTCAGAGGCCGCAGCACGCGGTGCATGATTGAAGTTCCCCCTCAGGTTCCCAGCGTTTTGCCGATCATAGGTAGATCGAGCCCGCCCCCGCCAAGGGAGCGGCGCTGCCTATGCTGCGCGGATGCCGTCTGCACGCACTCGCCGGCGCCTGGAGCGAGAGCGCTCCCGCCGGCGGCGGCGAGTCGTCGCCCTGGGAGTTACCGCCGGCCTCGTTGGAGTAGCCGCCTTCGCGGCATGGATGGCCAGAGACCGGCCGCCGCCCCAACGCCCCCTTCCCGCCGACGTGCGCGACGGATCCGAGGAGATCGACGACGAAGGGGACCTCACCATCACGCGGCTCCCGCGTGAGTACCGCATCGTCTACCGCGTCGACGACTACGCCGCCGGTGAGCACAACATCACGACTGACGACATCCGCGTCGACCGCCCGCTCGAAAGCCGGATTGACCGGCGGCGAGGCGAGCCCCCCGGCGACGAGGTGACCTTCACCCAGATCGCCTCTCTCGGTCGGCTATCGATCCCTAAGTCGGGCCAGACGCAGGCAGCCGCGGTCATCGGCTCGCCCACGCTTGCGTCTGGGGATTTCCGGTTCGACATCGGCCTCCCGCCCAGCCTCGACGCCGGGGTGGTGGAGGCGAGGGAGTGGCGTCGCGTCGAAGGACGCGAGTGCCGCGTGTACCGCACCGGGGGACCGGTGGGGGCGGGGGACACGCCTCCATACGACCCGGACGCCCCGGAGTACGCCGACATCTGCGTCGACCGGAGCGGCTTCCTCTTGGAGGAGCTCTGGGTGTCCGAGGGTAGGGCGCTCCGCCGCAAGCTCGCGGTTCGGATAGAGCCGGGGGAGGAGATCCCCCCGAGCCTGCTCGAGCACACCGGCACGCCGATCCCGGCCGCGCAGGGGGGTGGCTCGGTACGGGAGGTCGAGGCCGACAGCTACCCGCCCGGCCGGTCGTGGTTCACGCGTGAGGTGCCGAGCCGTTTCGAACAGGTCGGACGGTACGCCGTGGTGCCCGCTCAACCGGAGCTGGTTGAGGAGGAGAACCGAGCCCGCCGCCGGGCGAGCGTTGTCGACGTCTGGCAGCGGGGTATCGACCTGCTGGTCGTCGACCAAGGCGGCACGATCGGCGGCATCGACATCTTCCCGCGCAATCCCAACGCCGAAGAGGTGGAGGTGGACGGGTTCGGTGAAGCGGAAGCGATCCCGGGATTTCGCATGAACGAGATCCGCATCCTGCTCGAGCGCGGCCGATGGATCCGGATCCGGGGGACGCTCGGTTTCGACGAACTGCTCCAGGTGGCTAACGGTCTGGAGGAGGTCGAGAGTGAGACCAACGAACTCGTCTATCTCGACGACGCTCCTCCTGACGAAGAAGTCGAGTCCCTCCCGCCAACTTGAGGCAATAACGATCGGAATTCGATCGTTATTGCCTCAAGTTCGCCGGCTGGGTGGGGGTGGCACGGGTGGGCGGTGGTCGCGGGTGGGGGTTATTCCTCGCCGCGGTGGTGGGCGTGTTCGTATTCGGGATAGCGGTCTTCTTCGGGAACTTCTTCATACTTCGTGATGGCGCCATCCGGGTTGAACACCTTGGGGTCTGAGGTGGGCCACTGGCCGAAGCGGTAGCGCTTGCCGCCGTCGACATAGGCCCACATGCCGCGGCCTTCCTGGCCGATCTCGTTCTGTCCGACGGCGTTCGGGTCCCACCACACCTCGGTGGTGTCGTCGAAGGCGGTGTAGTCCTCGAACGGCCACAGGCCCTGGTTGCCGAAGGATCGGGTCACCAGCGTCGGCCCGCCTCCGCTGGGAGGGAACGAGAAGAGCCCGGCGCGGAAGGTCTCGGGGTTGAGGTTGGGCCCGGCGAGGTGCACACCAGTCATGAACATCCACGGTGTCTGGTAGATGATCTCGTAGGTCGCCTGGGCAGGCGGATCCTCACCGTTGTGCCAGCCATAGAGGTGGAATACTTCATTTGACGTCTGGGGCCCGCGCGCCCAGAGCTGGGACACGCCAAAGGCCTGGGACCACTGGGTCTGGTCGTAGGTGCGTCCGAAGAAGGTGGTGTCGACGAGGTTGCCGCCCACGATCACCCACTCCGGTCGGTAGCTCTGGTTGGTGGCCTCCTGGGTGAGGAAGATCGGCGCCACCGCGTCGCCCCAGAACGTGACGGTGGTGATCCCCCGGTCCTTCAGGCGGGCGATGATCACTCGGGCCTGCTCCTGGGCGGTGTTGATGTCCTGTACGTAGGAGATCTTGTCGTGGAACCGGGCGCCGTAGTTTCCGAGCTCGGCTTCCATGTACTGCACCGCGGCCTTGTTCACCGCTTCGCCGTCCGCCGGTTCCGCATAGACGATTCCGATCTTGCGTTCCTGCAGCGTGTACGCGGGATCGCCCGCGTGGGCCGCCTCGCGTCCCCACAACCGCTTGCCGATGTACTCCGCGGCGGGCCCAAGCCACTGTTCCCATGAGGGCTGGGTACCCCAGAAGTAAGGCGCGTGGTTGATGAAGTACGCCGCGTCCTGGCCACCGCAGATGCAGATCACACCGCGGGCAGCGAGCTCTTCCCGGTAGGCGCTCGGACCGCCCCACGCCGCGAACGCCTTGAGTTCGGTGGCCACATAGATGGCATCGGCCCGATCAGCTTCGTCGTCGTCTCCGCTCTCCTCGAAGTAGACGATCTTCACCTTCCGGCCGTAGGTCTCGTGGTGCGCTTCGAAGGTGTCGAGCCAGCCTTGGCGGGTTGCCCGCTGCTCCTCTTCGGTGTCCTCGGCACCCGCTGCGACGATGAGGGCGCTCACCGCGGGGTTGGCTTCGCCGAAGCGAATGGCGACCACGATCTCGTCCTCGGTTACGCCTTGGTAGGTCGCTCCCCCGTTGTCGCCCGCGAACAGTGGCACGCACGGAGGGGCGAACTTCGACGGCATCATGATGCGGCCGGTCGCCGGATCACAGTCGGGCGCGGCGAACGGGTCGGTGCCACTCGCGTCGTCCTGCACAGCGGGGGAGAGGGGCGTAGCCCCGCCGTCGCTGGCCGCGCCAGTGTCGCCGGCCCCGCCGGACGTCCCGCCCGACTGGCTAGCCGTGGACCGCCCGGGATCGGTCGCTCGAATGGTCGCCCCGCCACCCGAGGTGGTGCCGCCGCCGGAGCTGGCCGCTGGTCCACCTCCTGCGGCTCGGGTCGTCGCCTGCCCGGCCGCGACCGAACCCGGTCCGCTGCCGCCGATGCGTTGGGCGCCCGGAAGGATCATGGCGAGGACGATGATCGCGATGACGGCGAGGTACACGGGTCGGTAGCGGCCGAGCGCCCGCAAGACGTCGCCGACCGTCAGTTCACTCAACCAGCTGTTCACAAGGCCCCCCAGCTATGTGTGCCAAGCGTCACACCTTCTCCCCACGAGTGTATGAGGCAGGCGAACTTGAGGCAATAACGCTCGGTTTCCGATCGTTATTGCCTCAAGTTCATGCGGTGTGTGGGGGTGTTCGCTGGCGGGGTTATTCGTCGTGGGGGGCGTTGTCGCGCCAGTGGGGGTGGTCGGTGTGGTCGTAGGGGATGGGGCGGTCGCCCTCGGGTCGTTCGTCGTACATGGTGACGCTGCCCTCCTCGACGAAGGCCTTGGGTTTGGTGATGGGCCAGTCGTTGGGCATGTAGCGGTGGCCGCCGTCGACGTAGCGGTACATGCCGACGCCTTCGGCGCCGAGTTCGTCCTCGCCGGTGGCGTTGGGGTCCCACCAGAGTTCGGTGGTGTCGTCGAG
>CAZWDB010000176.1:0-6618 GCA_964632885.1 uncultured Acidimicrobiales bacterium
AACCATCGTCGTCGACGCCGAACCCGACGACAACGACGACAACCAATTCGTCTTCCGCACCCTCGAGCAGGTCGAGCCGCCTCCCATGGAGATGGCGGGCACCGGCCCGTCCGACTGACCGACAACTCTGCAGTGGTGAGCGCCCGGACTCCGGGCCCTTGCCGTTCACGAGTCCGGTGGGTTGGCGCGCTGCTGAGCCTGGCGGTGCTGAGCGCGTGCCGCGTGGACACGCGGGTCGACTTGGTGGTGCGCGCCGACGGGAGCGGCGGAGTAGGGGTAACCGTCGTCCTCGATCGCGAGGCGGTCGCCGAAATCGGCGACCTGGCGAGCGAACTGCGGATCGCGGATCTGCAGGCGACTGGCTGGGAGGTGGAAGGTCCCGTCGAGATCGACGACGGCGCCTGGCAGGTGCACGCCGCCAAACCGTTCGGCACCGTCGAAGAGGCCGAGAGGGTGCTGGCCGAGGTCGGTCCTCCGGTGGGCGGCCTGCGGGTAGACCGAGGCCGGTCTTTCCTCCGCACGACGACGACGGTCGAGGGCGTGCTCGATCTCGCCGGCGGGCTGGCCGCCTTCGGTGATGCCGAGCTCACCGAGTCCCTCGGAGGCCTGCCCTTCGGGGTCGACGACGCCGAGCTCGAGCGCCGGATCGGCTCGCCTCCGGCCGATGCGGTCGGTTTCGAAGTCGCCGCCCGGCTACCGGGGGACGACGATCGAGCGGTGTGGTCGCCGCGCCTGGGCGAGCAGCTAGCGGTCGAGGCGGACGCTCAACGCCTCAACCGGATCAACATCGGCGCTGCCGTCCTCGCCTTCCTGTTCGCGGCGGCCTTCGTCGCGAGCTGGCGGCGGCGGTAGCCGCCAGATCCGCGCCGCCGCCCACGTGTAGGTGCCGATCCACAGCAGGGCGACAAGAGCGAGCAGCGCGTAGACAGCGGCTGCGAACGGGCCGTTCTCGAAGTCGTGCTCGCGCATGAGGTACTGGCCCTCGCCTTCGAACGGTGCGGTGCGATCCTCGGCGGGGATCTCGACCGCGCCCGACTCCGCGTCGGCCGGCAGGAAGACCGGCAGAGCCATCATCTCGGCGCCTCGGTGCAGCCTCACCATCGCCTTCCAGTCGCCGCCGACCGGCAGGGGCTGGCTTGCGGAGAACCGGCCGGGCTCACCCGCGACCGGTTCCATGTCGGCCAGCACGAGTCCACCGCCCTGCCAGGCGATCGCCTGGAACCAGCGGGCATCGTCGGCCGCGTCCGGCGGGTCGAGCGTGACGGTCACATCGACGCGGTTGCCCCGAGCGGGTTCCACGTCGAGATGGGCGGAGGCCTCACCGACGCGCCGCGGGAAGGGCAGCACCAACGCCACCACGACTGCGAGGCCGGCGACGGCGATCACCGCCACCGGAGGACGGTCGGGTTCGCGGTTGACCACGGCGGCGAGGGCGGTCGCGAGTACGGCGGCACCCAGCGCCGCCAGCCCGCCCACCAGCACGGCGTCGGGCAGCAGGGCGGTGGTCCAGGGCTGGTGGGCTCCCTGGTTGTAGAGCCATTCGCCTGCCAGGCCGAGCGTGGCGACGCCGGCCGCGGCCGCGAGCGCGAAGCGCACGCGGTTGGCGGTGCCCACCACGAGCGCGGCGAGCTCGACGGCAGCCGCCGCGGCGACGAAAGTGGCCGCCGAGCGCGTGACGGCGTGGCCGTCACCGTCGGCAGCGGCCCGGAAGGTGTCGGCCCCTTCGAGGAGGAACAGAAACGCGACGAGGGCGAAGGTGCGTCCCGGCCCGAGCACCAAGCGCGTCAGCACGAACCCGAACCCGGCCGCGAGGGCGATCAACACCGGGTGGTAGAGCTGCTGGAACTGCGGCACCCCGAATTCGAATTCACCCAGAATCGCGGTGAGCCCCGCCAGGGTCAGCACGCCGAGCAGCACTCGCAACGCCTTCGCCCAGCCGCCGGTAGCGCGGCTCACGCCGGCTTCGGCGAGCACCAACCAGCTCGCGAGGGGAGAGAGGGCGGCGCCGAGGATCATGAGGAGGTGGGTGGGGCTCCACATCGTCACGTCGATGCCGAAGCGGGCATGCCACAACTCGTCGAGGGGGAACCCCGAGATGGCGGTCGTGCCGAGGAGACCGAGGGGCAGCGTCGACCACGGGACACGGAGGCTTCGCCACCGCAGCCCGGTCTCGACCCGTGTGAGGGTCGCGAGGACGATGCCCAGAAGCGCCGCTGCGGTGATGGTGAGGAGGCCGATCACGATCATGGTGTGGGGCGCGGTGAAGAGCTCTTCGTCGCGCCCGAGGTCGACGTGCCACGCCACGTCGTTGAAGAAGCCGATGCCGGCGCAGAGGAGGCCGAGGAGGGCCAGGCCGACGGTGCTCGCTGCCCAGCCGGGCATGCCGGTGACGCGCTCCATGCCGGTCGCGCCGCGAACGAAGAAGCTGCGGACCACGCCGCCTTCGTCCGACCGGCCGGCGACGACCAGCGTGGTGACGATCACGGCGAGCAAGATTCCGAGGAACGCGAGCGGTGTCCAGCTCGCCAGCTCCTGCGTTCCCGCGTGGGCGATGAGCGAGGGGGTCACGTGGCCTCCTTGGCGGCCTTGATGGCCTTGACGGCTTTGATGGGGCGGATCGGTGAGGTGGCACTCGCGTCCTCCGCCGGAGCGATCGATGGCGCCAGGCCCGACCACAGCAGGTCGGTGAGGTAGGTCACGAGGCGATCGCGGGGCATCGCCCGCCGCTCGAGCCACCAGTCGCCTGCCATGTGGACGAGACCGACGATGCCGTAGGCCCACGGTTCCGCCGGTCCCGAGTCGCGGCCGTTGGCCCGTAGCTGCTCGCCGATGACCACGGCGATGTCGGCCCCGACCTGGCGGATGAAGCCGGTGAGGCGTTCGCCGTCCCACTCCTGCCGCAACGCGTGGCGGACGAGGAAGCGGTAGACGTGGGGCTCCTGTTCGATGAATCCGACGTAGGCGTCGATCGTCGCCGCGAGCACGTCGCGCGGCTCACCCTCCCGGGCGAGGGCGCCTTGGAGGCGGTCGCGAAGGTCGGCTGCGAACTGCTCGGCCAGCGCGCGTGTCAGCCCGTCGCGGTGTTGGAAGTGGCGGTAGAGGATCGGCTTGGTGATGCCCGCCTCCGCCGCGATGGCGTCCATCGAAGCCGTCGGGCCGTCGCGCCGGATCACCGCAACCGCCGCGTCGAGCAGTTCTGCCCGCGTCGTGCGCCGTCTCGCCATGGTTACCGAGAGTAACGTTACTGCGGGTAACGTGTCAACCGCGGGCCGCTGCGCGGAGGTCCGCGGTGATGTCGCAGACGGATGCGATGCTCAGACGATGGCTACGAAGACCCGCGCGACCAAAGCCCGAACGGTGCACCGGTGCGTCGAGTGCGGCACCGCCGCGCCGAGGTGGGCGGGCCGGTGTGGGGGATGCGGGGAGTGGAACACCCTCGTAGAGGAGCGTGAGGACCCCCGGCCGGCCGGCGGGAGGACGGGACGCGACGCGCGCCCCGTCGACCGGCCCGTGCCGATGGCCGAGGTCGACGCGGGCGAGTGGGCGCCCCGGTCGACCGGCGTCGGGGAACTCGACCGGGTGCTGGGCGGGGGCCTCGTTCCCGGCTCGGTCACCCTCGTCGGCGGCGAGCCCGGTATTGGCAAGTCGACCCTGCTGCTTCAGGCCCTCGCGGCCATGAGCGCGGCGGGGTCGCGCGCGCTGCTGGTGTCGGCCGAGGAGTCCAAGCAGCAGGTGCGGCTGCGCGCCGAGCGGCTCGGAGCGTCGGCCGCGTCCGGCCTCTTCGTGCTGTCCGAGACGCTGCTTCCCGCCATCGTCGCCGCCGTCGACGACCTCGCTCCCGACATTGTCGTGGTCGACTCGGTGCAGACGATCTTCGATCCCGAGATCGCGTCGGCGCCGGGCTCGGTGTCACAGGTTCGGGAGTGCGCGCACCGCCTCGTCGAGCTGGCGAAGGAGCGGGGCCTCGCCATCGTGCTCGTCGGCCATGTCACCAAGGACGGCGCCATCGCAGGGCCGAGGGTGCTCGAACACGTCGTCGACACGGTGCTCGCGTTCGAAGGCGACCGCCACCATGCCCTGCGGCTGTTGCGCGCCCAGAAGCACCGCTTCGGCTCGACGGGCGAGCTTGGCGTCTTCGAGATGGTCGACGCCGGTCTGCTCGGCGTCGCCGACCCGAGCGGGATGTTCCTCGGCGATCGCGTCCGCGGCGTCCCCGGATCGGTGGTCGTGCCCACGATCGAGGGACACCGGCCGATCCTCGTCGAGTTGCAAGCCCTCACCGTCCGCACCGACATGGCGATGCCACGCCGCGCGTCCCAGGGCTTCGATCCCGCCCGGCTCGCACTGCTGCTCGCGGTGCTGGCCGAGAAGGCGGCCACGGCGACCAACAAGCGCGAGGTCTACGTGTCGGCGGTGGGCGGCGTGCGGCTGAGCGACCCCGGCGCCGACCTGGCGGTGTGTCTCGCCATCTCCTCGACGATGTCGGGCCGGCCCGTGCCCGGCGATGTCGCGGTGTGCGGCGAGGTCGGCCTCACGGGCGAGGTCCGCCAGGTCGCCCAGATGCCCCGCCGCCTCGCCGAGGCGGCGCGGCTCGGCTTCCGGCGGGCCATCGTGCCGGCCTCGGCGCCCGATGGGCCCTCCCAGCTGGAGCTCCTCCGGGTGGGCTCCGTGGGTGCTGCCCTCGAGCGCACCCGCGGATGAGGAGCGGCCCCCTGTACCATCTGAGCTGTGCTAGCCCGCCGTAGCGCGGCACTTCTCGACGCCCTCGCTGCCGTCGCCCCGGGTCGACCCCTGCGTGAGGGGCTTGATCGAATACTCCAGGCGAGCATGGGCGCGCTCATAGTGGTCGGCGACGGACCCGACGTCCTGAACATATGTTCCGGCGGCTTCCTTCTCGACGCGGAGTTCACCCCGCAACGACTGTCGGAGCTGGCGAAGATGGATGGCGCGATCATTCTGTCGTCGGACGCAGCACGCATCGCCCGGGCCAACGTGCACCTCGTGCCCAATCCCAACGTGCCGACGTCCGAGAGCGGCACCCGCCACCGCACCGCCGAGCGGGTGGCCCGGTCGATCGAGGTGCCGGTGATATCGGTGTCGGAGGCGATGTCGGTGATCGCCGTCTACCGCCGCGAGCACAAGCACCCCCTCCAGCCGATCCCCGCCCTTCTCAACCGGGCCAACCAGGCCCTCCAGACGCTGGAGCGCTATAAGAACCGCCTCGATCTGGTGAGCGGGTCGCTGTCGGCGCTGGAGGTCGAGGACCTCGTCACGGTGCGCGACGTCGTCACGGTTCTGCAGCGGGCCGAGATGGTGCGTCGCATCGCCGAGGAGGTCGACAGCTACGTCGTCGAACTCGGCGTCGACGGTCGCCTCGTCCTGCTCCAGCTGGAGGAGCTCATGGGCGGGGTGGAGGACGACCGGCGCCTCGTGATCAAGGACTACTTCCGCGACCGGCCCAACTGGCGTCTCGACCGGGCTCTCCAGGAGCTGTCGAACCTCACCACCGACGGGCTCCTCGACCTCAAGGCGGTCATCAACGTCCTGCACCTCGGCTCGGCTGAGAGCGAGCTCGACTCGAGCCTTCAGCCTCGCGGCTACCGCCTCCTCTCGAAGGTTCCCCGGCTGCCGGAGCAGATCGCGGAGCGCATCGTGGAGCAGTTCGGGACGCTCCAGAAGATCCTGCGTGCCACCACCGACGAGCTCGACGACGTCGAGCAGGTGGGCGAGGTCCGGGCCCGTGCCATCAAGGAAGCCCTCGCGCGCCTGGCCGAGACCTCGATCCTCGACCGCTACTCCTGACCCCTTCCGAACTTGAGGCAATAACGAACGGAATCCGTTCGTTATTGCCTCAAGTTCGGGTGGGCGCCGCGTAGGTTTCCGGAGATGCGCATCGAATTGCCGTCCGGGACGCCCGCCGAGCTGGTCGAGCCGCCCGGTGACCCGATCCGGGGGCTCGTGATCGCGCCCGACGTGGGCGGGCTCCGTCCGCTCTTCGACGACATGTGCGCGCGTCTCGCGGCCGACAACCAGTGGATGGTTTGCGCGGTCGAGCCCTATCCGGGCCAGACCGACCTGCCCCTCGACGAGCGCCTCGAGGGCACCCTCGACCACGAACGGATCCGGGGCGACCTCGACGCCGCCGCGGCCGAGCTACGGGAGCGGGGCTGTGACCGGGTGGGCGTGCTCGGCTTCTGCATGGGCGGCATGAATGTCTTCCGCGCCGCCTCGACGGGCACCTTCGACCGCTGTGTCGCGTTCTACGGAATGATCCGGCCACCCGAGCAGTGGCAGTGGCCGGGCCACGATCCCCTCGACGAGCTGGCCCGCGCCGCGCCGACGCCGGTGCTCGCCATCATCGGCGGAAGCGACATCTGGACGCCCGGTCCCGATGTCGAGGACCTCCGGGCGGTCGGGGCCAACGTCACCGTCCGCACCTACGCTGAGGGCGAGCACGGCTTCGTCCACGACCCCTCCCGTCCCGCTCACCGGCCCGAGGACGCCGCCGACGCCTGGGAGTGGGCCACCGAGTTCCTCGCGTAACCCCCCGGACCCACCACCCACCCGCCGAACTTGAGGCAATAACGATCGGAATTCGATCGTTATTGCCTCAAGTTC
>CAZWDB010000177.1:0-6606 GCA_964632885.1 uncultured Acidimicrobiales bacterium
GGTCGATCAGCCACTCGGCGGCGGCGATGAAGTCGTCGAAGACGTTCTGCTTCTCAGCGCGCATCCCCGCCCGGTGCCACTCCTCGCCATACTCGTCGCCGCCCCGAAGGTTGGCGACCGCGTATACGCCGCCGCGCTCCACCCACGCCAGGATGTTGGCCGAGTAGGCAGGCGTCATCGCGATGTTGAACCCGCCGTAGCCGTAGAGGATGGTCGGATTGTCACCGGTGGGCTCGACGCCTTCTCGGCGGATGACGAACATCGGCACGCGGGTGCCGTCGGGTGACCGATAGAACACCTGCGTAACCAGGACACCGTCGGGGCGGATGCCGCCCGGGGCTTCCGCCCATAGATCGGTGGCGTTGCCGGTGACCGAGTGGTGCAGCACCCGGGTGGGGGTCACGTAGTCGCTGTAGGCGAGCCACACCTCGTCGCCCCCATCAGGTCGGGCGGTCACGGTGGCGACGCCAAGACCGGGCAGCGGGATCTTGGCACGGGGTTCGCCGGTCGCCTTGTCGTGCACGACCACTTCACTCACGACGTCCCGGGTTCGAACCGCAACCACGGCGTCATCGGTCACCGCGACGTCGGTGAGGAGCGCTTCCGGGTCCTCCCGGAGCAGGTCGGTCCAGTGCTCGGCCGATGGCTGGCCGGGGTCGGCCACCGCGAGCCGCCAGCGCGGCGCGTCACGGTTGGTCATGACGTACATGCGTCCGTCGAACCGCACGGACGCGACCGCGATCGCGTCAACCCCTTCCTGGATCGTCTCGAACTGGCCGCCGCGCTCGAGGTCGCGGATGTAGAGGTCGTTGCGCGGCGCGGTGCCCAACGCCGACGTGACCACCAGCCAGCGTCCGTCGTGGCTGGTGTGGAGCCCGTAGTAGGCGATCTTGTCGCGTCCCTCGCCGAAGAGGAGCTCGTCGGCCGAGACCGGGGTTCCGATGCGGCGGCGCCACACGCGCCGGTGGAACTGCTGTTCCTCGGGGGGAAGGTCGGGCAACCGCCGGACGTAGAAGAACTCCTCGCCCCCCGGAAGCCAGCTCACTCCACCGGTGCGGCCGACAACGACGGGCTCGTCGACAAGTTCACGCGTGTCGACATCGATCACGTACAGGGTCGTGACCTCGTCGCCTCCCTCCGACACGTTGTAGGCGAGCCGGCGGCCGTCATGGCTCGGCACCGCCGCGTCGAGCGTGACCGTGTGGTCCTCGGAGAGGCTGGTCGGATCCACCAGCACCCGGTCGGTCCCGTCGGGTTCCCGCACCACGTAGGTGAGCTGGTCCTCGCCGGGCAGTCGGCGGACGAAGAAGCTGCGGTCACCCCGGATCGCCGGCAAGCCGATGACCCCTGGCGTCAGCTCGACCAAACGAGCGCGCAGCTCCTCGCGGCCGGACAGCGGATCGAGGGTGGCACGCGTAAGGACGTCCTGCGCGGCCGACCACGCCTCCGTGTCCGGGTCGCCGGGGTCCTCGAGCCAGCGGTAGGGATCCGCGACATCGAAGTGGTGGAGCCGCTCGACGAGGTCGAGGCGGCGCGCAGCGGGATAGCGGGCCGGCATAGCCGCCGACACTAGGCTCGCCTGGATGGACGGCGTGGAGCTGATCGTGACCGACCTCGACGGCACGTTGTGGCCCACCCAGGACGACGTCCATCCGCGCGCGGCCCGCGCTCTCGCCGAGGTGCTGGCTCGGGATGTGCCCCTGTTAGTGGCGACCGGCCGGCGCGTCACGTCCACCCGCTTGCCGTTGACGCGCCTCGGCGCGGCTCCGCCCGCGGTGGTGCTCAACGGCGCGGTCGGTCTCGAGCTCGCCACCGGCGAGCGCTTTCATCTCGCGCCGTTCGACTCGGCTGAGGCCGACAAGGTGCTGGCCGCGTTTCGATCCGTCGGTCTCGACCCCTGCATCTACGTCGACGATCCCGACGCCGAAGTCCTGCTTTGCCCGACGCCGTCGACCCATCCGGGCCACGCCGCCAGCTTTGGACCGACGGCTGCGGTCGTTGACCTCGAAGCAGCCGTCTCGGACACGACCGTCCTCGGATTCGGGATCATCGGCGCGGCCGAGGATGCGCTTATGACAGCCGCACAGGCGTTGGCCGGCATCGCCGAGGTCCACCTCGATCGGGCCTTCGACTATCCGGGATCGGCCATCACCGTCGCGCCCCTCCAGCAGTCGAAGTGGGACGGTGTGGTCGCGTACTGCGATGCCCGTGGCTTCGACCCCGACAGGGTTCTCGCCCTGGCCGACGGTCCCAACGACATCGAGCTGCTCACCAACGCTGCCGTCCGTCTCGTGCCCGAGACCGGATGCTCCCGGGCTCTTGAGCTCGCCGACCACGTGATCCCAGCCGCGGGCGCGGGCGGTTGGAGCGCGGTACTCGACTTCCTCTGACCCCGCCCGCGCCCCTGTTGCTGTGCCCGGAGCGGGAATCGAACCCGCATGCCCATAAGGACAGTGGCTTTTGAGGCCACCGCGTCTACCGTTCCGCCATCCGGGCGAGTGCGCTCAGCCTACCGATCTCAGTAGGCTCACAGCGTGGCTCGACCGAAACGGAGACGGCGCCGGCTTCGCAAGGTATTCACGCTCGCGGCGGTAGCCGGAGCCGTGTTTGCGTGGCGCGAACGCAACATGCGGCAAAACGATCCGTCCTACGGCAACGACTGACCGGGAACTCGAGTCGAGTCAGGCGCGCAGAGCCGCGAGCAATTTCCTGGGCGTGTCGGCGGGCGAGACCTTGTACCAGGCCTCGGCGACATTGCCCTGCTCGTCGACGAGGAAGGCCGACCGGGTGATGCCCATGTACTTCCGGCCGTACATCGACCGCTCACCCCAGACCTCGTAGGCCCCCGATACCGCATGGTCCTCGTCGGCGAGGAGCGGGAAGCCCAAGGAGTACTTCGTGTCGAAGGCGGCCTGCTTTTCCGGCGGGTCGGGACTGATGCCGAGGACGACCGAGTCGCCGATGTCACCCAGCACATCCCGTAGCCCACACGCCTGGGTGGTGCAGCCGGGCGTGTCGGCCCTGGGATAGAAGTACACGAGCACTTTGTGACCTCGGTGGTCGCTCAGCTTGACCGTTTCGCCGTGCTGATCGAGCAACGTGAAGTTGGGGGCCTTATCACCGGGCTTGAGCGGCATGATGTCCACCGTAGGCGGAGCGTCTCGAAGACCCGGATCGCATCCGTGGATGTGTCCCACGGTTCGGATATCGTAGCGAACGTCCGTTCGAGACCGGAGGTAGTGCCATGGCGAAGAACACTGGCAAGGGCCACCGCGTAGGGGCCGTGAAAGGCCGGAGCGAGTTCAAGCACAAGGGCAACTGGTTCAAGCGGGACACGGCGACCGGCCAGATCATCAACGGGAGCCCGAAGCAGCACAAGGGCGTCAGGAACGAGAAGTAGCCCGTCGCCGGCGCCTGGCCGCCGGCGACCTAACTCAGATCACACGTGAGAAGAGGGATCGCGATGGCGCGCCCCGGAATGGTCACATTGCCCTTCAGCCGTGCAGTATCCACAGCCCAGGAGCCAGCGATAACTACCTTCGAGAAGGTGCGAGCGCTCGACATCTTCGCCGGAGCCGGCGGACTGTCGATTGGCCTTGAGCAAGCCGGGTTCGAGATCGCCGCCGGCACTGAGTGGGATCCCGACGCGTGCGAGACGTTCGCCAAGGCACATCCCAGCGCCGATGTAGTCGAGGGCGACGTCAACGCCGTCGACTTCCGTCGCTGGCGCGGCGAGGTCGATGTCCTCGTAGGGGGACCCCCTTGCCAGCCGTGGAGCACCGGTGGAAAGCGCCTCGGCACCGACGACCCACGGGACGGATGGCCAGCGTTCCTGCGAGCGCTCCGAGAGATCAAGCCCCGCGCGTTCATTGCTGAGAACGTCGCCGGCTTCGCTGGTGGAGCCCGCCGACACCACTTCGAAGCGCTCGTCGACGAGCTGACGGCGCTCCGGTTCCACGTCGCGGCGGCCGTGCTCAATGCAGCCGACTTCGGCGTTCCGCAGAAGCGACAGCGGCTCCTCATCGTCGGCGTCCGCACTAATGGCTTCCGCTTCCCGGACCCCTCCTTCGGCCCGGGCAGGGCGCAGCCATGGCGGCCCGTCAAGACCGTCATCGGTAGCGAACCGTTCGGTACGCCGAACCCGGCGATCGTCACCTACGCACGTTGTCCCGATCTGCGGCCCAATCCGTACGACGGCCACGTCTACAACGGTGGTGGTCGGCCGATCGATCTCGCGCGGCCGGCCCCGACGCTCCTGGCGAGCATGGGCGGCAACAAGACCCCGTGGATCGACACGAAGGGCATCGTCCGCAAGTACCACGCCCACCTCATGGCGGGCGGCGCTCCTAGGGCTGGCAAAGTGCCGGGCGCGCGTCGAATCACTGTCGAAGAGGCCGCGCTCATCCAGACGTTCCCCGCCGGCATGCACTTCGCTGGCCGGCGGTCGAGTTGCTATCGCCAGATCGGGAACGCAGTGCCACCGGTGCTAGCGCGAGAGGTTGGTGCCGCTTTGCTGGAGTGCCTGAATGACTAGGCATCAGCTCTCGGCAGTGACGCCAACGTCCGCTAGGAGCACGACGTAGCGAACGACCAACTCGTCGTTGGGCTGTCGCAGCGCGAGGTGCTCCCACAGCTTGTTCAGGGCCGTCCGACGTCCGGGCCGGTTTAGTCGATGGACAAGGCTGCGGCACTCCGCCCGGACATCGAGGACTGACAAATCGATCGTGGATGCGACAAGGCCCGCGGGAAGTGCCGTCGCCTCCACCGCCGGCTTGATCTCGTCGCCCGACGGGGCGGGGCCTGGCGCCACGATGTGTGCGCGCGCCAGGTCGTAGTGGCGCAGAACGGCGACCGCCTGAGCGATCTTGGTCGACCAGATGTTGGCTGTGACCTCGTACGCCTCAACGACCTTGCCGCCATCGAGCACCTGCACATCCGCAGCAGCACCCGCCGATGCATCGGCAGCCGAGAGCATCTTCGTCTCGACCCGGCGACCGCCATGCTCCTCGGCGAGCGCGTGTAGGAGAGCAGCGAACGCGAACTGTTCGTGCGCGCCGCCGCTCGTTGTCGAGAGCAGTGCGTCAACAATGCGGAGCACCCGCCGGAACGTGAGCCGGCTGACGTCGAGCGTAGGCATGATCGGCAGAGTCCGCGCCGTGCTGGCAATGTGACTTGCCATGTAGCGCACTGCCAGTTCGAGCGGATCGCGATCGTCTTGCTCCCGTGCCCATTCGAGTAGGTGGTTCCAGGCTTCTCGGTCACGACCCAGGAGCGTGCTGCTTCCCTTCGCGACCGTCTGGAACGCGTCGCGGCGGGCTCGGATGTTCAGCTCGTCGAGCAGCCGTTCCAGCGCCTGGGCGACGCCTCGGCGACCAGCAGGCGGCGTCGCCGCCTCCGCACCCGTTCCTGCGTCAACGGCGTACGCCAAGACCATGAGCGCTGCATCCCTGTAGGTGTCCACGCGAGACAGCAGATCGTCGAGATATGGCTTCACGTCTGCCGGCGCCTCGAGCTCGGGTGCGATCGTGCCATCGACGAGCCCGCGCAGCAATTGCTCCAACAGCGCGCTCACCTCGGTCGATCCCACATACAAACCCTAGGTCGGGCTCCACGGACCGTCCTGAACAGTAACGTCGATGACGTGGCCGAACGCTGGCGCGAGCCGTTCGCCTCGTCCGAGGCGGTACAGCGACGCATGAGCACGCAGCGCAGCAAGGACACCGGACCAGAGCTTGCCGTCCGTCGGGAGCTCCATGCGATGGGCATGCGGTACAGGGTCCACGTGCAGCCCCTCTCCAACCTGCGCCGCAAGGCCGACGTCGTTTTCTCGCGCGCACGAGTCGCCGTGTTCATTGACGGCTGCTTCTGGCACGGGTGTCCCGACCACGGGCGCCGACGGCACGATGTCAACCCGTGGTACTGGCCCGAGAAGATCGGCCGCAACCAGGCACGCGACGCCGATACCGACCGCCGACTCGCCGAGGCTGGGTGGACCGTGGTCCGGGCTTGGGAGCATGAGGACGCCCGAGTCGTCGCCCTCAGGATCGCCGAGGTCGTCCGGCGGGTTGGCAATCCAGGACAGCCAGGACAGCGGAGCGCCCACACTTGAAGGCGTGCGCGACTCGCCGAGGGCGGCGAAGGTGCCAGGGTAGGCCGGCGTGCGGAGGCGGCGGGGCTCACACAATATGCAAGCGCCGAGGGGCTGCGCGTCAAGCGGCGAGTGCTGAAGCGGCAGCTGCACGAGGCCGTTAGGGGCCGCCAGCGCGCCGAGGAGGCAGCGGTATAAGTCCATGGTAAGCGCCGCAACACCCGCCCGGCACACTGGGGCGACGGCAGACCGAAGGCCAGACAGGAGGCCAGACACAAGTAGGAGTCTTACTGGTAAGATTCCTACCATGCGAGTGACGGAGAAGGGACAGGTCACGATTCCCAAGGAGCTGCGCGATGCGCTCGGGATCGGTGCGGGCACCCAAGTCGAGTTCGAACGCCGGCGCGACACGATCGTGGTCCGCAAGGCCAAGAGGGGAAGCCACCGCGGGAATCGGCTGGCGGAGCGGCTGCGTGGACGCGGCGACGTCCCGATGACGACGGACGAGATCATGGCGC
>CAZWDB010000178.1:0-4704 GCA_964632885.1 uncultured Acidimicrobiales bacterium
ACGACCGTGAGGTGGCTCTGTCGCGCTTCCGGCTGGTGCCGCCGGACCCGCTGGCCCAGCCGTACCTGGTCGATCACGTAGCGCGACACTCGCTGCAGGAGGCCGACGGCGCCTGGCAGTGGAGCTTCGACCCGCTCATCTTCACGACGTCGGCGCTGCGATCCATCCGCGACGTCCTGCCTCAGATCGCCTGCCGCTTCGCCCTGGTACGCGGCGACCGGAGTTTTCTCGTCGACGAGCACGCCCGCGAGATGGCCTACGACCTTCTCAACCGCAACGTGCCGATCGTCGACATCCCCGAGGCCGGGCACCACGTGATGCTCGACCAGCCGCTGGCGCTCGTCTCGGCCCTTCGGGCCCTGCTTGCCGACTGGGAGCACTCGCTGCCGCGCCACGGGACGTCCGACGCGCCAACATGATGCGGTGAGGACGACCTGGCGACGACGGTTGGCGGTGCCCGCTCTCATGGCGGCCGCCTTCTCGCTCGCGGCCGCGTGCAGCAGCGGGAACGGTAGTGATGACGGCGCCGCCCCCTCGACCACGCCGACCACCACCGAGTTCGTGCAACACCGGTTCCACGACCTCATCGCCAACGGCGTCCGCAACCGGATGACCCAGCTGATTCCCGACCGATTCGACCTCGACGACACCTCGGTCCGGGAGGTCGACCTCTACCCCGAGGCGAACCCCAACCAGCGGGTCGAATTCGAGTTCCAGACCCAACAGGAGCTGAACGAGTTCGCGGTCGAGCAGGGGATGATCGGCTTCTACAACGCCGACTTCACGGCCAGCGGCGGCCAGGAATTCTGGGCGATCTTCACCCAGGTCTTCCGCACCCTCGACGGGCCGCCCGCCGTCTACGAGCAGTTCGGCGTCCCCGAGACCGCTGTCATCGACGACGCCGAACGGGTCAACTCCACCGAGCTGGAGCTTTCGGGGGCGACGGGTCGCCTGAGCGTCGACCAGTACCTCTACGACGACGGCCTCACGACGTACGCGATGCGAGGGACCGTCGTCGACGGCAACGCGCTCCATTTCGTGTCGGCGATCGTCGACGTGCCCGTCGGTAGCAGCCTCGACGGCATCGCCGAGATGCGACGGATGCTCGATGGCCTGAACGGCCTCCACCGGAGCCTGTTCGAGGAGTTCCTGCGCATCGGCGGTCGCGACGAGCCCCTCGAGGACACGGACGCGGAGTCGCCCGGGGATCTGCCGGCAGAGGGTTGACGGCGCGGAGCGCGAGTCACACGGGCGGGTCGACCGCCTGGGGGAGATCACCCGGGTCGGTCATCCACCACACGCCGAGCAGCATGGAGATGTTGTGCTGGACGAAGTCGATCCGCACGCTCTCGACTTCGGGGTCCTGGGGCCAGGCGCCGATGGCGGCCGCCGGATCGGCCAGCCCGCCGGTGTTCTCGGCCGTGTACTGGACCCGGAGGGCGAACTGCGCGGTCCGCCGGGCTGCCTCGGCGAAAATCGGGGCGAGTTCCTGATCGTCGCGGTGCTCCGCCAGCGACCATGCCGCCACCAGGGCCTCACCTTTGGTGGCGGTCGACGTGTAGTTCACGGGATCGCGAAGCCCGCTGGCCCCGATGAGGCCGGGCCGTCCGTGCTCCTCCGTGTACTGAGCGGCCGTCATCCGCGTGCCCTGGAGATAGACGACCGTGGCGTAGTCGTCGTCGGGAGCGAGGCGGTAGAGGTCGGACAGGGCGATGGTGAGCCAGTGGTCGTCGCGGGGGACTTCACCCTGCGCCGGAATGTCGCCGTCGCGCTCGTGGACGAGGTATTCGGCGGCCCGCACCGCCGCGTCGAGGTACTCGGTGCGCTCGGGGAACGCTCGAGCGAGGCGCGTGAGGGCGAGGAGCGCCTCGCCCGGATAGAAGAGCGAGTCGGGTGTCGGGAGCCGCTCGCCGAGGTCGTACGACATCCAGTACATGCCGGGGTGGTCGTCGCGTTCCATCGACAGCATGAACGCCGCCAGGTCGTCGATGAGCCCGTCGAGATCGGTGGCCCCGGTGGTGCGCCGCCGCTCCAGCAGGGCGACGATCGCCAGCGCCTGCCCGCCGAGTTTGGTGCGTCCGGCGAGGTGGAAGTGACGCCCCACGTCGGCCTCGAGCGACTGGGTGTCGATCCACTCCGCGGCGGCATCGCCGGCATCGTGGACTGATTCGTCGCCGTTCTCGCTGAAGGCTTGGAAGAGCGCGTAGGTGACTCCCGCGTGGCGCACCTCGTTGTATTCGCTGTCGTCGAACTCGTCGGTCACCGGCAGATACCAGTAGTGGTAGCTGCCGTCGTCACGGGTCGTGCCGGCGAGCCAGCGGGCGCCGAGGAGTGCCCGATCACGCGCCAAGGCAGCGAGTTCTTCACGCCGGTCTCCGTCGATCGGCTGTTCGCCGTCGAGCAGGGCGTCGACGACGCCGGGGGGCCGCACCGTGGTCGGCGTGGTCGAGTCGTTGCCGTCGTTGCACGCCGCTGCGAGCACCGCAAAGAGCAGCACCGCGGCCATCAGCCGTCGCATGGCCCATGATGCTGCCACGCGAACGGGATCGGACGGCACCACCATCAGCGGGTACGCGTGTGTGAACATGGACGAACCGCGGTACGGGCGATCTTCGCCGCTCGCCGGTTCCCGAAGGAGTAGACGGATGAGCGCGACGTGAGCGAGCAGATCAAGGTGGCGTTGGTCGACGACTACGTGCTCGTCCGCAAGGGCATGGGCATCCTCCTCGAGAGCGCGTCCGACATCGAAGTCGTGGGCGAGGCGGCCGACGGCGACGAGGTCGTCGACATGGTCGAGCGAACGCGTCCCGACGTGGTGTTGATGGACTTACGGATGCCCCGCGTCGACGGCATCGAGGCCACCCGCCGGGTGCGAGAGCGGTTTCCCGACGTGCGGGTCCTCGTCCTCACGGCCTACGCCGACGACCACCGGGTGCTCGAAGCCGTGAGGGCGGGCGCCAGCGGATACCTCTTGAAGGACGTCGAGGAGCGCGACCTCCACGAGGCCGTGCGGGCCGCCCATGCCGGCAGCATGATCGTGGCCTCCGGGGCCGCCGCCGATCTCGTCGCGGGTCTCGAGCGCGACGAGCGCGAGCGCTCGCTGACCGAGCGGGAGCGACAGGTGTTGGGCACCCTGGGTGGCGGCGCATCGAACCGCGAGATCGCCAAGCAGCTGGGTCTCTCGGAGAAGACGGTCAAGAACCACGTCAGCAGCATCCTCGCCAAGCTCGATCTCGGCGACCGGACCCAGGCCGCCCTCTACGCCGTGCGCCACGGCTACGCCGAGCCGAAGCCCGATCCGGCACGCCGCCCCGACCCCGCCTGATCCCGAGCGGGACACCGCTCATGCGGTTCGTACCGTCCTGCGGATCGGCTCGAGAGCTTCCGCGTAGGCCACGAGCCGGTCGGCGACCTCGAGGGCGGCGTCCACATCGAGCGTGCGCGGCGCGGTGTCGACCTCCGAGAGGCGTCTCCACGGGCTCGATTCGCCACCGACGAACTGGCCGGCGGTGGTGTCGTCACCGAGCAGCTCGTGCCACTCGTCCTCCGCCTCTGAGAGCCGGCTGACGAGGGCTTCGTTGCGTTCGGCGGCACGGTGCTCGCTGTGGAACCCGATCTCGAAGCGGCCGTCACGCAGGAACTGGGCCTCGTAGTGCTCGCGCTTCTCGTCGCCGAACCACACCTTGATGTTCCCGGAGGTGAGCTGCGTCGAGCACGGGCCCAACTCGACCGGGAGGAGCCCGACCAGCGCGTCGGCCACCTGCTCGAAGAACTCCCGGCTCACGGCGCCCTGACCACGATCGTGCCCGCCGCTTGGTCGTGCCAGCCCTGGCGGCGGGGGTCGACGAGCAGCCACGCGTACGCCACCCCACGGAGCAACCAGCCCACGAAGGGGAGGACGCCGAGGCCGCTGGGGAGGAGCCAGCGAACGAAGGCCGACGAGATCGACGGGAAGCCTCCGCCGTCGCCGTCGGCGACCATGATTCCGAGCAGCATCTTGCCCGGCGTCTGACCCCGGTAGGCGACGAAACCTGTCTCGTAGATGGCGGCGATGGCGGCGGCGACGATGGCGATCTCGGGCCCGAAGGGGAGGCCGAAGGAGATGTCGTCCCGGCCGTCCCAGACGACCCCCTGGGTCCCGAGCGAGCCGAGGACGCCGAAGACCCACAGAAAGCCGTTGACCACGGCCAGGATCAGGGCGTCGACGATGCGGGCCGCCAATCGGCGAAGCGGGGACGCGAGCGCCGGAGCCGGTGCGGTACCGGTTCCTTCGTCGCCGGCGTACCGAGCTTCCGCCATCGGCAAGAAGCGTAGGGACCGTTGGTCGTGTGGACCAGGGGCGGCGCTTCGAGATGACCCATGTCACACACCGGCCGTCCAGCGGCGTGGGACCTCGGTTCCGACCTCAGTTCCGGGTCGGGACCTGCCGTTCCGAATCGACGGGTACGTCGTGCCCGTCCCACTCGCGGGGAGGCCACCGGTCGTCCTCCTGCGACCTGCCCGGACGGACGACGTGCACGTGGCCTGACGGTCGGTTGGGGCCGAAGGCCCGTTCGGCGTCGATCACGTCGATCATCCCCCGCCGCTTGGCGTCGAGGTAGGCGCGCCGCATGGCGTGGCGCCGGCGCTTCCGCGCCTTGATCTGTTCACGGCGCACGAAGAAGGCGACGACGAGGACGAACAACAGGAAGATCAAGGGGCGTT
>CAZWDB010000178.1:4804-6424 GCA_964632885.1 uncultured Acidimicrobiales bacterium
CGGCGCACGAAGAAGGCGACGACGAGGACGAACAACAGGAAGATCAAGGGGCGTTGGAGCGCCGACCACATCCCGCCGGTCGAGCCCGCCTCGTCGACCGTCTCCTCCTCGGGGGGTGTGGGAATCTGGGCGCGGGCGAAGCTCGTCTCGGGGAGGACCTCACCGGTGCCCTCGGTGCCGGGCGAGGTGTTGAAGCCCTGGTTGAGGAGGGCCGCGGCCACCTCGTACTGCTGGACCGAGCCGATGACCACGGCGAGGAGCCGACGGCCGTCGCGCTCGGCGCTGGCCATGAGGGTGTGACCGGCTGCGCGCGTGTATCCGGTCTTGAGACCGGTGGCGCCGGGGAAGGTCTCGAGCATCTTGTTGTGGTTCACGAGGCGGTGGTCTTCGCTGTCGCCGCCGTGGAACTCGTAGATGTCCTTCTTCACGATCGAGGAGATCTCGGGGACTTCGAGAGCGTTGCGGCCCATGATTGCCAGGTCGTAGGCGCTGGCCTGCGTGCCGCCCTGGAATCCCTCCTCGCCGTCGAAGCCCGCCGGGTCGAGCCAGGTGCTGTCGCTCATGCCGAGGCGGTCGGCGGTGCTCTCCATGAGTCGGGCGAAGCCGGCCAGATCACCCCCCGCGGCCTCGGCCAGGGCGTAGGCCGCGTCGTTCGCCGACACCATGAGCAGGGAGTGGAGCAGGTTCTCCAGTTCCCACACCTGTCCTTCCTCGAGGCCGATGCGCATGGCCGGCTGAGCCGCCGCGAGCGGACTCACGTCGATCTCGTTGGAGACCTGGAGCTGTTCGAGGGTCACGAAGGCGGTCATGACCTTGACCAGGCTGGCCACGAAGTGCGGTTCGTGGTGGTTGAGCGCGGCGAGCACCGCACCACTGTCGAGGTCGACCAGCACCCACGCCTTGGCCTGCGAGCTGGAGGCACCGCCGTCGTCGGCGGTCTGGGGGTCTGAATCCGTGCCTGACTCGTCGCTCTGAGCGTGCACCGCGGCGGGTGCGAGCGCGGTCATGAGCAGGAACGCGAGGAGGCCTGCAGCGAGTCGTCGCAGCATCGTGCAGAGGCTACGCGCTGGGTGGCGGGGCGTGGCGAACCTGCCGCGCCGAGCGTGGTCGTTGCCCACGCAGCGCCTCGCGCAGCCGGCCCGAGCAGGGAATGCGGTTGGCCGCCGGTCGGCCCTGCTGGCACGATGCAGGCGTGCCCGACAACGACCGTGTGCTGATCACCGAAGAGCTGGCGCCGAGCGCCACCGACGCCCTGAAGGCGGCCGGCTACGAAGTCGACACCCGTCTCGGCCTCGAGCCATCGGAGCTGCGCGAGGCGATCGCGGGCGCCGCCGCCCTCATCGTGCGGAGTGCCACTACCGTCGATGCCGATCTCCTCGAGGCGGCTGACGCACTTGTCGTGGTGGGCCGAGCCGGGATCGGGCTCGACAACATCGATGTCGACGCCGCCACCCGACACGGTGTGATGGTGGTCAACGCGCCGCAGTCGAACGTGATCTCAGCGGCCGAGCACACGGTGGCGCTGATGCTCGCCCAGGCCCGCAACATCCCCCAGGCCCACCACGATCTGGTGGCGGGGGAGTGGAACCGGTCGCGGTGGAAGGGGACCGAGCTGCACGG
>CAZWDB010000179.1:0-6402 GCA_964632885.1 uncultured Acidimicrobiales bacterium
CGCGAGTTCGCCGAGGCCGCCGGGGTCACCGGCATCGTGCTCACCAAGCTCGACGGCACCGCCAAGGGAGGCATCGCCCTCGCGATCAAGACCGAGCTCGGACTGCCGATCAAGCTGGTCGGCGTCGGTGAAACGGTCGAAGCCCTCGTCGACTTCGACCCGGACGAGTTCGTGGAGGCCCTCTTCGACTGAGTCGACCGAACTCGAGGCAGTAACGCTCCAATTCGCGCAGTTATTGCCTCAAGTTGGGGAGCGGTACCCTGGCAGACCGCATGTTCGAGTCGCTCTCCGACCGTTTCGACAGCATCTTCACGCGCCTCCGCAGCCGCGGGCGACTGGGGGAGGCCGAGGTCGACGAGGTCCTACGCGAGATCCGGCTCGCCCTCCTCGAGGCCGACGTCAACTTCAAGGTCGTCAGGAACTTCGTCGGCCGGGTCCGCGAGCGCGGCATCGGCCTCGACCTGTCGGCGAGCCTCACTCCTGCCCAGCAGATCATCAAGATCGTCCACGAGGAGCTCATCACCACCCTCGGCGGCGACTCGCTGCGGATCACCTACGCGTCGCGGCCGCCGACGATAGTGGTCCTTGCCGGCCTCCAAGGCTCCGGCAAGACGACCGCCGCCGCCAAGTTGGCACGGTGGTTCAAGCAACAGGGGCGGAACCCCCTCCTCGTGGGAGCCGACCTTCAGCGCCCCGCGGCGGTTGACCAGCTGACGGTCCTCGGTGGCCAAGCAGGTGTCCCGGTCTTCAGCGAGCCGACCGATCCGGTCACGGTCGCCAAGGAGGGCGTCGAGGAGGCCCGCCGAGTGGGGCGCGACGTCGTGATCATCGACACCGCCGGCCGGTTGTCCATCGACGCCGAGTTGATGGAGGAGATGCGTGCCATCTCCAATGCTGTCGAGCCCGACTACACGTTCCTGGTGATCGACGCCATGATCGGTCAGGACTCGGTGACGACCGCCGAGGCATTCCACCAGGCACTCGAGCTCGACGGGGTGATCCTCGCCAAGCTCGACGGTGACGCTCGAGGCGGAGCTGCCCTCTCGGTCAAGGAGGTGGTCGGCCGGCCGATCGCCTTTGCGTCGGTGGGCGAGAAGATCACCGACCTCGAGTCGTTCCATCCCGACCGGATGGCGAGCCGGATTCTCGGCATGGGCGACGTGCTCACGCTCATCGAAAAGGCCGAGCAGGAGTACGACCAAGACGTGGCGGCCCGCGCCGCCGCACGACTCCAGGAAGGCGAGTTCACCCTGTCGGACTTCCTCGAGCAGATGCAGGAAGTCAAGAAGATGGGCCCGTTGTCGTCGGTCATCGGGATGCTGCCGGGTGTCCCCAAGGAACTGAAGCAGACCAACATCGACGACTCCGAGTTGAAGCGGGTCGAGGCGATCATCCAGTCAATGACGCAGGGTGAGCGTGACAAGCCTGACATCATCAATGGTTCCCGGCGGGCACGAATCGCCCAGGGAAGTGGATCCACCACGAGTGAAGTCAACCTGCTGCTGAAGCAGTTCAAGGAGATGCAGGCCATGATGCGGCAGATGGGTTTCGGCCCGAAGCTCGCCAAGGCCAAGTCCCGCAAGAACAAGAGGAAAAAGGGCGGCCGCACCACACCGAAGGGCAGCCGTCCCTAGCCCTCGAGAACAACCTCGAGACCGAAGAATCGAAGAGAAGAGAGAGAACGTGGCAGTGAAACTGCGCTTGATGCGTATGGGCAAGACGAAGCAGCCGACGTACCGGGTGGTGGCGGCCGACAGTCGCTCGCCTCGCGACGGTCGCTTCATCGAGATCGTCGGCACCTACACTCCCCGGGACGACCCGTCCGGGGTCAACATCGACAGCGAGAAGGCGCTGAAGTGGCTCGGCCACGGCGCCCAGCCCACCGAGACCGTCGAAAAGCTCCTCAAGATCACCGGCATCTGGGAGCAGTACAAGGCCGGCTCGCCCTCATGACCGACCCCGCCGACCCGGTAGACGAGATCGACGAAGACGAGGAGCCCGACGACGGCGGTGGTGACGCCACGTCCGACGGTGCACCGAAGGCAGTCCTCACCTACCTGGCACGCATGATCGTCGACAGCCCCGACGACGTCGAGGTCGTCGAAGAGGAGAGCCGGCGCGGCGTCATGCTGCGGCTCCACGTGGCGCCAGACGACATGGGCAAGGTGATCGGTCGGCGCGGCCGGGTGGCACGCGCGTTGCGCACCGTCGTGGCGGCGGCGGGCGAACAAGAGGGGATCAACGCCCAGGTCGACATTGTCGACTGATCGCGGCCGGCGCGATCGCCGGCGCGTATGAGCCGGACGTGACACTCCTTGAGGTCGGCCGGATTCACGGAGCGCACGGTATCCGCGGCGAGGTCACGGTCAGCCTCGTCACCGACCGGTCCGAGCGGGTCGAGCCCGACGCGGTGCTCTCCACCGAGCGCGGCCCTCTCAAGGTCATCTCGAGCCGGCCGCACAAGGGCAAGTGGATCGTCGCGTTCGATGGCATCACGACGCGGACCGAGGCCGAGGCGATGCAGGGCACGGTTCTGCGCGCCGAGCCCATCGAAGACTCCTCTGATGCCCTGTGGGTACACGAGCTCGTCGGCGCGGAGGTGTTCTGCACAGCCGGAATCCGGCGCGGCGAGGTGGTCGCCGTCGAGGCGAACCCGGCGTCTGACCTGCTCGTACTCGACGACGGTCACCTCGTTCCGGTTCGCTTCGTTGCCACGGCCGAGGGCAGCCGGGTGGTGGTCGACGCGCCCGCCGGGCTTTTCGATTGACTGGTGCCAAGTGGCTCGACTGACTGGCTCGACTGACTGGTTCGTCGATGCGCATTGACGTGTTCACGATCTTCCCGCGGATGGTCGAAGCCTTCCTGGGCGAGAGCCTGATCGGGAAGGCAGCCCGCGAGGAAGTGCTCGACCTCAGGGTCCACGACCTCCGGTCGATGGCCACCGACCCGCACCGCTCCGTGGATGACGCACCGTTCGGGGGTGGGGCCGGCATGGTCCTGGCACCGGAGCCGGTGTTCGGCGCGGTCGAGGCGGCGCGCCCCCCGCGGCCACTCTATCTCTTGGCACCGGGTGGCCGCCGCTTCACGCACGCCGTCGCGCGGGAACTGGCCGGCACGGACGGGTTCAGTCTGTTGTGCGGACGGTACGAGGGTGTCGACCAACGCGTCGCCGATCACCTCGTCGACGGCGAGCTGTCGATTGGCGACTTCGTGCTGGCGGGCGGCGAGACGGCGGCGTTTGTGGTGATCGAAGCGGTGGCGAGGCTCGTGCCGGGGGTGATCGGCAATGACGCCTCGGCGGTGGAGGAGTCCTTCGCCGACGGCCTCCTCGAGTACCCGCAGTACACCCGTCCGGCCGACTTCCGGGGCTGGGAGGTGCCCGAGATACTGCGCTCGGGCGACCACGACAGGGTGAGGCGCTGGCGCCGGGCCCAGTCGCTGGCCCGCACGCTCGCGCGCCGACCCGACCTCATCGACGCTCGCGGTGGGCTCGACGCCGCCGATCTCTCTGTGCTCGAGGAATTCGGGTACGCTGGGCCGTTCCCCGAACGCTCTTCCGAGGAGCCGGACGCGCCATGAACCCCACCGATCTCGTCGACAAACCCAACCTGCGCGACGACATCCCGGCGTTCCATCCGGGCGACACCGTCAAGGTGCACGTGCGAGTAGTGGAGGGCAACCGGGAGCGCGTCCAGGTCTTCCAGGGCCACGTCATCAGGCGGCAGGGAAGCGGGATTCGGGAGACCTTCACCGTGCGCAAGCTGAGCTTCGGCGTGGGCGTCGAGCGGACCTTCCCAGTCCACTCACCGATACTCGCCCGCATCGAGGTCGTCGCCCGCGGCGATGTGCGAAGGGCGAAGCTCTACTACATGCGAGGCCGCACCGGGAAGGCGGCAAAGATCAAGGAGAAGCGCACCCCCCGTTGATCGGATGGGAGCCGGTTGCTCCCGGCGAACAACGCGAGGCGGGCCTTCCCCAGTTCGCACCTGAGCTGCCTGCCCAGTCTCCGGCCCGGCTGCTGCGTGAGCTCCCGATGCTCGTCGGAGTCGCGGCCCTGATCGCGTTTCTCTTGAAGACCTTCGTCGCGCAGGCCTTCTACATCCCCTCGCCCTCGATGGTCCCGCAGCTTCAGGTGAACGACCGGGTGGTCGTGTCCAAGCTGGCTTATCGAACCCATGAGCCCCGGCGGGGTGACATCGTCGTGTTCGACTGCCCGCCGATGGCCAACTGCGCGGAGCCCTCGGTACCATCGAACCCGGCTGCCCGACTGCTTCGCGGCCTCGGAGAGGTGGTGGGCCTCGTCCAGCCGTCCACCGAGGAGTGGATCAAGCGAGTTGTGGCCCTTCCGGGCGAGACGGTCGAGGGCCGCGAGGGCGCTGTCTGGATTAATGGGCGCCGGCTCGTCGAGCCGTACCTGACCGACGAGGTGACCACTTCCAGCTTTCCGCCCCAGGTCGTGCCGCCCGATCACCTCTGGATCATGGGCGACAACCGCGCCAACTCGACTGACAGCCGCGTGGTCGGACCGGTCGGTATGTCGTCCGTGGTGGGGAGGGCAATCGTGACGGTCTGGCCGCCCGGCCGGTCCTCGTACCTCTGAGGCTGCGGGTGCGGGTTCGACCGCCGCCCTACTCTGGTCCCATGAGCGGTGCCGAAGACCTCGAGAGGTACGAGACCGAGATCGAGCTGCAGCTCTACCAGGAGTACAAGGCGGTCTCGAGGATGTTCCGTTACGTCGTGGAGACAGAGCGACGTTTTTACCTGGCGAACGAGGTCGCCATGGAGCCGCAGAACGAAGGCGGCAACCCGTACTTCCGGGTGACTCTGCAGGACGCCTGGGTGTGGGACATGTACCGACCCGCTCGATTCGTGGCCAACGTCACCATCGTCACGTTCAAGGACGTGAACGTCGAGGAGCTCCCGGAGCAGGAACACTTCTAGTGGTCGACCGGCGGGCGCTGGGGGCCCGCGGTGAGGACGTGGTCGCCGCCTGGTACGTCGACAACGGCTACGAGTTGGTCGCGCGGAACTGGCGCTGCCGCCAGGGCGAGCTCGACTTGATCGTGCGGCGTGGGCGGGTGTTCGTGTTCTGCGAGGTGAAGACGCGTTCCTCTGACCGGTTCGGCGTGCCGGCCGAGGCCGTGAACCGCACCAAGCAGGCCAGGATCAGGCGGCTCGCGGCCACGTGGCTGTCGGAGTCACCGATCGCGGCGCGTGAGATCCGCTTTGACGTCGCGTCGGTGCTCGAGGGCACGATCGAGGTGCTGGAGGGCGCGTTCTGACCGGGTCGCCTCCTGTCGACCGACCGGGTGAGCCCTCGGGCGAACTCGACCTGTCGACGGTTGCGGTCACCGCGGGCCGTCCGCCGGGCACGCCCGGCGCCCCTCTGAGCGCGCCCGTCGTCTTCACATCGACCTACGTCGCCGACGGCCCTCTTGTCTACGGGCGCACCGGCAACCCGACGTGGGATGCCTTCGAGGCCGCGCTCGGCGCGCTCGAGGGCGGCTCCGCCGTGGTGTTCTCGTCCGGGCTGGCAGCGATCAGCGCGGTGCTCGCCGGGCTCGGCGAGGCGGCGACCGTCGTCGTCGCGGGCGACGCCTACGCCGGAACCAGGCGACTGCTCGTAGACGCCCAGGCTCGCGGCAGGGTGACCGTCCGCACGGTTGACGTGTCGGATTCCGGCGCGACCGTGGCCGCCTGCGCGGGCGCGGACCTGCTCTGGCTCGAGTCGCCGACCAACCCGCTCATGGCGGTGGCCGACCTCGACGCGGTGATCGCGGGCGCCCACGACGTCGACTGCCCGGTCGCGGTCGACAACACCTTCGCCACGCCCCTGCTGCAGCGACCCCTCGATGCCGGGGCCGACCTCGTCGTGCACAGTGTGACGAAGTTTCTCGCCGGCCACTCTGACGTCGTCCTCGGCGCGGTCGTGGCTCGGGACGGCGACGCGCGCGACCGGCTCGCGTGGCACCGTTCGATGCACGGCGCCATCCCTGGCCCGATGGAAGTGTTTCTCGCGCTACGCGGACTCCGGACACTGGCCGTGCGGCTCGAACGCTGCCAGGCGACGGCGGGCGAGCTCGCCCGGCGGCTCGTGGGTCACCCGGCGGTCGACGTTGTTCGCTACCCGGGCTTACCGGACCATCCCGGCCATGCCGTCGCGGCGCGCCAGATGCGGGGATTCGGCGGTGTGGTCGCATTCGACGTCGCTGGCGGTGCCCCCATGGCCGACGCGGTGTGCGCCGCGGTCCGGCTGATCGTCCCGTCGACGAGCCTAGGTGGGGTGGAGAGTCAGATCGAGCGGCGCAACCGGTGGGAGGGCGAGGAGTCCACTCCCGCAGGGCTTCTGCGTCTCTCGGTCGGGCTCGAGCACGTCGACGACCTCTGGTCCGACCTGTCCCA
>CAZWDB010000180.1:0-3337 GCA_964632885.1 uncultured Acidimicrobiales bacterium
GGTCTGGGAGGGATCCGTCAGGACTGCCGTCGCGCCCAGCAAGGCGGAGGGAAGCTGCTCCGGTCGCCAGACGCGGTCAAAGAACCGAACCACGGGACGGAACGCGTCGTTGACGGTCGTGCCGGGTTCGGAAGGATCTTCGAGCTGCTGGAGCACCGGATCGGCCCGGCGTGCCGCGAACACGTCGCTCGGGAGCAGCAGCACCGGCAGGCGGTTGATGGTCGCCTGGGCCGCTCCGCTGACCATGTTGGTCGAGCCCGGGCCGATCGACGCCGTACAGGCCCAGGTCGAGAGTCGATCGGTCATGCGTGCGTACGCAGCCGCCGAATGGACCATGGCCTGCTCGTTGCGGACGAGGACATAGGGCAGTGCGTGGGGATCGTGCAGCTCGGACTCCAGCACGGCCTGGCCGACGCCGGCGACGTTGCCGTGGCCGAAGATGCCGAACATCCCCGCGAAGAGGCGGCGCTCGACGCCGTCGCGCACGGTGTGCTGGGCGACGAGGAACCGGACGACCGCCTGGCCGGTCGTGAGGCGAATGGTCTCGTCGTGCGGTGTGCTCATGGCGTCACCGCGTCGCGGTGGCAAGGGGCAGCCGCGGGTCGACGGGCTCGTCCGGCCAGTTGGCCACTACCCATGCGTGGTCGGCGTCGAAGCACACGCGCCATGCTCGCTCCGCGCCGGGCCCGGCCATGACGTTTAGGTAGTAGAGGTCGTAACCAGGTGTCGCCATCGACGGGCCATGCCAGCCATGGGGGACGAGCACGACGTCGCCCGACCGCACCTCCGCCAGCACGTCGACGGGGCGGTCACGGGTGCCGTACACGCGCTGGTAGGCCATTCCGGAGGCGGCCGGCCCGGCGGCGGCCCGCCCCGGGGCGACCTCGAAGTAGTAGATCTCCTCGAGCTCGGTCTCGCCCTCACGCTCCTCGTCGTGCTTGTGGGGCGGGAACGACGACCAGTTCCCGCCGGGTGTGTACACCTCGCAGACGATGAGGCGGTCGGCATCGCACGCCGGCGGCATGCAGATGCCGACGACTTGACGCGAGCAGCGGCCGGCGCCGCGCAGCTCTACAGGGATGCTGGCGGCTGGTGTGTAGTGCGGCGGGAACCGGGTGGAGGCGCGGGCACCGGGCAGGGCGAACCGGCCGCCTCCTCCGCTCCCGATGGTGAACTCCGTGCCCGGTGGTAGGTAGACGGAGTCGGAGATGCCCGCGAAGACGTCGGCGCGGCCGGCGAGCTCGACGCGATCGGGACCGATGTCGATCGTTGCCTGGCCTACGAGCGGGAGCACCAGCACCTCGGCGTCGCCGGTCGCGAGCCTGTGGCTCGCGCCGGCGGCGAGCTCGAGCACGCGCAAGCTCGAGTAGGTCCACCCGGCGTCGACGGCCCGCAGCTCCAATGCGAAGCCGTCACGCGCCAGCTCGCCGGCTCGGATGTGCAGATCGCGTGGTGTCATGACGGCTCCGCGGCGGTGTGGATGGCCGCATTCACCTCGGCGGTTGTCGGCATGGCGGACGAGCACTCGACCCGGCCGGCGACGAGCGCGCCCGCGACGTTTGCGAACCGGATCGTCGTCGCCAGCGGCCAACCGCCGAGAAGCCCATGGCACAGCGCGCCACCGAAGCCGTCCCCGGCGCCGAGCCCGTTGACCACTTCGACCGGGTGAGCCGCGACCGCAACCGTCTCGTCACGGGTGCACGCGATCACGCCCGCCGGACCGAGCTTGACGACCACGAGCCCGGCACCGGCTTCGAGCACCGAAGCGGCCGCGGCGCGAGGGTCGCGTTCACCAACCGCCGTCTCGAACTCGTCCTCGTTGCCGACGACGACGGTTGCGCAACCCAACACTCGTTGCACTTCGCGACGCGCGTCCAGGCGGGACGGCCAGAACATGGGCCGGTAGTCGAGGTCGAGAACCGTCAACCCCTCCCTATGGCGCGCCGCCAGCGCCTCGTGGTGCGCAGTGCGGCTCGGCTCGTCGCTCAGGCCGGTGACCGTGATCCAGAACACGGCGGCCCGCCGGATGGCGTCGAGGTCGAGCTCGCTGGCTCTTATCTCGAGATCGGGCGCTTTCGGGAAGCGGTAGAAGTACAGCGGAAAGTGGTCGGGCGGGAACATCTCGCAGAAGGTCACCGGCGTCGGCAAGCCCGGCACGGCCGTGACGAAGCGGTCGTCGACGCCAAAGGACCTGAGGGCGCGGTGGATGAAGCGACCGAAAGGATCGCGGCCCGTGCGAGTGATCACGGCCGCGCTCCGGCCATGGCGCGCGGCGGCCACCGCGACGTTGGTCGCGCTGCCGCCGAGGGACTTGCCGAAGGTGTCGACTTCGTCGAGAGGTACCCCGACTTGCCGGGGATAGATGTCGACACCGACCCGTCCCATCGTGAGGACGTCGTAGGTTGGCGGAGTCATGCAGATCGAACCCTACGCCTGGGCCCAGCCCCTACGCTGACGCGCCGATGGGCCTCGTCTTCGGAACCGCGCCCGACTCGTGGGGCGTGTGGTTCGCCAACCACCCCAGTCAGCCGCCGTGGTACCGGTTCCTCGACGAGGCGCGGGCAGCGGGGTACACCGCCATCGAGCTCGGGCCCTACGGGTACCTGCCGACCGACGAGGCGCGGTTGCGCGACGAGCTGGGCCGGCGCAATCTCGGCGTCGTCGCCGGCACGCTCATCGACACTCTCCACGTGCCCGCGCACCGGGCAACGCTGCGAGCACGCGCCGAGGCGATCGGGGAACTGGTGTCCGCTCTCGGCGCCAGGTTCTTCGTGCTCATCCCCGGCTCCTACCGGCCCGATGGACCCTACGACCTGGAGCCCGGCGAGTGGAAGGAGCTCGTCGGGACGACCGAGGAGCTGGGCCGCCTCGTGCGTGACCAGCACGGTCTGCAGCTCACGTTCCATCCCCACGCCGACACCGTGGTGGAGTACGCCGCGCAGCTCGACCGCCTTCTCCACGATACCGACCCGACGGTGGTGCACCTCTGCCTCGACACCGGTCACTTCGAGTACCGCGACGGCGACTCCGCCACGCTGCTGCGCGCCTACTCCGAACGGATTCCGTACCTGCACCTGAAGAGCGTGGCCGCGACGGTTAAAGCGCGCGTGCACGCCGAGGACCTCGACTTCCCTACCGCGGTGCAGCTCGGCGCGATGTGCGCGCCCGAGACGGGCGTCGTCGACTTTCCTGCCCTCGACCGCGTCATTCGCGACGTTGGCTGGGACGGTCTCGCCGTCGTCGAGCACGACATGTTCCCCCTGGCCGACCCCGACCTGGCGCTTCCGATCGCGATCCGCGAACGCGAGTACTTCGAGCGGCTCGGCTGGACGACGCG
>CAZWDB010000180.1:3437-6309 GCA_964632885.1 uncultured Acidimicrobiales bacterium
GCGAAGCCAACGGTAGGCTCCGGCCGCATGCAGCGAGACCCGACCGCGGCGCTGAAGGTTCTGCTTGATCCGGAACTCGACCCGATCGTCGAGATGATCCTGCTGGGGTCCGATGATCGCTACCAGGCCATCTCCCACGATGGCCGGGTCGAGTTCCGGCGGAGCGACGAAGGCGGCGGGTGGTCCTTCTCCGTCGAGCACGTCGAGGGACGCAACCCGCTCGCCGTCCAGGCCACCGACCGCTTCGTCGGGCTGGAGACGGAGCGGGCGGCGCTGTACCCGGATCGCGCCGCGAATGCGTACCCCTTTGCCTACCAACAGGTCGCGCAACTCTTCGATCATCCGTGCGCGCCCGACCTGGCCGTCATCCACTCCGCCGCGCACAACTGGGAGGACCGTGGCGGCCACCGGGGGGAGCACGGATCGCTCGACGCCGTGCAGAGCCGGGCGCCCTTCATCATCGGCGGCGCGGGGATAAAGGCCCTCGGCATGGTCCCCCGCGTGTGCCAGCTCATCGACGTGGCCCCCACCATCGCCACGCTGATGGGCATCGCCCCGGTCGAGAGCGGTGCCGGCATGAACGGTCGACCCCGCGACGACGCCCTCCTGGCGCGCCAGGACGGTGAGGCCATGATCGACCTGCTCGACGGGACACGCCCGAAGATGGTCCTCGGCATCCTCTGGGACGGCACCAACCCGAACGTCCTCTACGACATGGCCGACCGCGGAGACGCACCGAACGTCGCGCGCCTGATGGCGATGGGCACGACGTTCCTCCACGGAGCCATCGCGTCGTTGCCGACCGCGACGCTCGCCAACCACACCGCGGTCATGACCGGCGCCCACCCCTCGCACCACGGCATCCTCCACAACGCGTGGTTCGATCGGGCGGCCGCCCAGCAGGTCATCACCAACTCGGCGGCGACGTGGCACACCGCGATGCAGTTCCTGAACCCCGGGATCGAGACGCTGCACCACGCCGTGCATCGCACCTGGCCCGACGCGTTCACCGCGTCGGTCAACGAGCCGTGCGAAGCCGGTGCCGACTTCTCGACGTTCGGACTCGTGCGGGCGGGCGAGCGGCCGGCTCCCCCGCCGCCGGAGTTGCCGCACGCGACGGAGCGCTTCGTGCGGCCCGTCAAGGACTACCGCTGGGGATCACGCGTCGATCACACCGGCGTGGAACAGGCGCTCGGGCTGCTTTCTGGTCACTGGCGCAGCCGGGACTGGCCGCTGCCCAAGTTCCTCTGGGTGAACTTCACCCTCACCGACTCGGCTTTCCACGCGGGTGGGCCGCACTCCGAGATCGCCGAAGCATCGATCCGGGACACGGACGCTCGGCTCGGGGAGGTGCTGGCCGCCGTCGAGCGCGCCGGGGTGTTCGACGACACCGCGTTCTACCTCGTCGCCGACCACGGGATGGAGGAGAGCGACCCGGAAGTCACCGGCGACTGGGACGACGCCCTCCGAGACGCCGGCATCTCGTTCCGTGACGAGGCGTACAGCTTCATCTACCTGGAGTGACCCGGCGGTCCCGCGGTGACGCCGACCTCGTCGCGGCGAGCCAAGATGGTGCTTCGCAGGTACTCGGTGTCAAGGTCATCGAGACCTACCTCATCGAGCCGATCCACCCACTCCGACACGGTGTCGCACATGCGATCGAGTATCGGGGTGACGGCGCGGGAGCGGACACCGTACCTCTCGCCGAACTCCAGGAGCATGCCGCGCCGCAGGCCAAGGTCGCGGTCGAGGCGAATGGTCGCGTTGCCGGTCTCGAGCGCAGACACGGACCGGCGGGCCACGCCGGCCAGCGCGGCCAGCTCCTCTTGCGTCAACCCCAGGTCTCTACGGCGCCGCCGGACCGCTCTTCCCAGCTCAGCCTGCGCACGATCGCGCACATTCTCATCCAGCGCAGGGCCGAACACCGTCGGCAACGGCTAGATGAGCACGATTTTGCGCAATCCCCCGCCTACACCCCTGAGGAGAGTGGTCTATGCCTCCTCTGGGCACGAACGTGCTCACCAGTGCCAGGTGCCCACGTTCGTGGTCAGCCAGGCGCCGCCAGCACCGAGGACGACGGCCGACGGCAGCGTGAGCAGCCAGGCGACCGCGATGCTCGCGGCATGGGCCCACCGGATCTGGCGACGCTCGCTCATGCCCGACCCGACGAGCGCGCCGGTCGTGGTTTGGGTGACGCTCACCGGGACGGCGAACGCGGTCGAGCCGAGCACCGCCACCGCCGCGGCGAGCTCGCTGTTGACCGCGTGGGTCGCCCGGACCGCCATGACGCCGGAGCCGACCGACCGCGCGATCCGCCGCAGACTGACGAGAAGGCCAACGGTGAACGCGGCCGTCACCAGCAGGAGCGCCCCCGGACGGGGGTCTACGGAAGTGCCCTCGAAGCCGAGACCGAGGGCGGTGACCGCCAGCATCTTCTGGCCACCGTTGGCACCGTACGCGAACGAAAGCATCCCGAAGGCGGCGGGCTGGGCCACCCGCAACCGCGGCGGGACCCGCAGGCCCTCGAACGCGAGCAAGCTGACGCGCGAAAGCGCCCAGGCGACGGCTCCCCCGGCGAGCGGTGAGGCTGCGGCCACGGCAAGCACGAGGCCGAGCGTGGGCCAGTCGGGCGCGCGTCCGGTGCCGATGCCTGCGCCCACGAGGCCGCCGACCAAGGCCATGGCCACGCTTGTCGGCAACCCGTGATGCGCGAGCACCGCCACGACCATCGTGGCGACGACCAGCGCGGCGAACACGGCAGCGCGGTCAGACCCGGCGGCATCGAAGCGGACGAGGTCGGCGGCCAGCGTCGTCGCCACCGACGTCCCGACCAAGAGGGGCGCGACCGCTACGGCGCCAGAGAGGATAACCA
>CAZWDB010000181.1:0-6286 GCA_964632885.1 uncultured Acidimicrobiales bacterium
GGTCGTCGCGTTCGAGGACTCGGTCGACCGCAGACAGGCGGCGGCGACCGTCCGGCATGCGTTCGCTGTCGCGTCCCCGCATCCGGGCCCACTGGGAATTGCTGAGCTGGGACAGCATGTAGTGCGAGTGGGCGGCGGTGACGGCGGTCTTGAATCCCATGGCGTCCTGGGCGTTGTTCACGGCGACCTTGGCCATGCGCAGGAAGAAGCTCGAGTTTTCCGCGATGCGTTCGGCGAAGGCGATGGTCTCGTCTTCGAGGCGGTCGGCCGGGAACACCTTGTTGACGAACCCCATCTCGTGGGCCTCGGCGCCGGAGATCACCCGGTTGTCGAAAAGAAGCTCCTTGGCCTTGCGCGGTCCCACGTCGTAGGGGAGCGTGAAGTACTGGAGCAGGTTCGTCATGAACCGGGCGTCGTCGGCCGCGACGATCAGGTCCATGGCGGACGACACGAGCCAGCCACCGAAGATGCACCAGCCGTGGATCATGGCGATGGTCGGCTTCGGCAGATCGCGCCAGCGGAGCGACATGTCGAGGAAGTGGTCCCACGAATAGCTGAAGTGGTCCTCGGTCTCGGTGAGCTTCCTCCCCGCGGTGCGCGCCTCGCGGGCGGCGACCTGGTCGGGTGTGCCGAGGTCGTGACCGGCCGAGAACGCCTCGCCGGCACCCGACAGCACGATCACCCGAACGCCCCGGTCGGCCACCGCCTCGCTGAAAGCGGCGTCGACCTCGTTGAGCAACTGGCTCGACTGGGCGTTGCGGTATTCGGGCCGGTCGAGGATGACGCGCGCCACCCTCCCCGCTTCATAGGTGACGCTGTCGTACCCCACGCCGCCACGCTAAGCCCCGACCGAACTTGAGGCAATAACGCACGGATTCCGTTCGTTGTTGCCTCAAGTTCGGGAGTCGGACAAGCTGGCGCGCCGTGGGGCCGTTGACGGGCTTGAGGGTGCTCGAGGTGGCGACGGGGATCGCCGGTCCGTACGCAGGCCGGTTGTTCGCCATGCTCGGCGCGACCGTGGTGAAGGTCGAGCCACCCGACGGAGACTTGGCCCGGACCCTGCCAGTCGACCATCGTCCCGTCAACGGCCTCAGCCCGGTGTATGTCCACCTCAATGCCGGCAAGCAGAACGTCGCGGCCGCCGCCCACGCCGATGTCGACGCGCTCCTCGGTTGGGCCCACGTCGTGATCGACAGCCGGGTGCATCGAGAGGCGGCCGGAGGGCCCTTCGACCCGGAGCTCCTCGCCGCTCTCGACGGTGGACCTCGGGTCCTCGTGTCCGCCACCGCGTGGGGGTTTGCCGCCGCCGACCCGGGCCACCCCAGCGACGAACTGGTGGTGCAGGCCGCGTCCGGCGCCATGGGCGGAAACGGCGACCCCGGCCGGGAGCCGGTTCGCTTCCCCGGTTGGCAGTCGCAGTACCTCGCGGGTGGGTACGCGGCCGCCGCCACGCTCGCCGCTCTCGCCGCCCTCTCGGCGGGCGCGGCGGGCGCGGACGGAGACGGCTTCCACCACGTCGACGTCGACTGGGTGGGCGCCATGTCGAGCGGCACCGAGATCGGCTTGGCGCGGGAGCTGCACCGTCCCCTTGATCCCCTCGACAGCGCCGGCGGGTCGGCGGGGCAGGCGGCGATCCAGGATGGCGCCTTCCCGGCGGGCGCCTTTCGGTGCCGCGACGGCCACGTCGTGCCGGGAACGGTGCGGGCGGTCGACTGGACCCTGCAGTGCGACATCTACGGCCGGCCGGAGTTGGCGAGCGACGAACGGTTCACCGCCGCGAACCGGTGGCGCAACCGCGAGGCGCTACAGGCCGAGATCCAGCCGTGGTACGACTCCCACACCAAGCGGGAGATATTCGACGCCGCCCTCGACGCTGGATGGGCGGCGGCGATGGTGATGACTGCCGGGGACATGCTCGCCGATGCCCACGTGGCAGAGCGCAAGTTCCTCTCGGCCGTCACCGGTATGGGCGTAGAAGGCGCCGGCGCGACATTGGCCGGCCGGCCCTGGCGCGCCCCCGACGTGGAGGAGGGCCAACCCGTGGGTCTGAGTGAGCGGGGCGCCGATCCCGTCCCGGCCTCGCCCGCCTCGCCCGCCTCGTCCGCCGTGCCCGCGCCCGCCCCGAAGCCCATGGCCGGCTTGAAGATCGTGGAGCTGACCTGGGCGTGGGCCGGGCCCTTCCTTGGCCGCTTCCTCGGTGCGTGCGGAGCCGACGTCATCCGCATCGAGACCGGCAAGTACCCCGACGGTTGGCGCACCCGGGTCCGGTGGAAGGACGTGGGCGCACCAATTCCCGACGGCGTCGACCCCAACGCCATCACGTGGGACGCCGCGTTGCTCCACAACACGATCAACCGCAACAAACGGAGCGTGTCGGTCGACCTGTCCGGTGACGACGGGCGAGGCGTCTTCGCTCGCCTACTCGGCGAAGCCGATGCCCTGGTGGTCAACATGGGTTACTCCGTGCTCGCCGACCGCGGCGTTGACGGCATCGTGGCGGCTGCGATCGACGCCGGTCTTGTCGTCGTCCAGATGCCCGCCCTCGGCGCGACCGGTCCGTACCGCGCCATGCCGGGTTACGGGACCCTCATGGAGGGGATGGGCGGCCTGGCCGCGCGGATGGGCTACGACGACGAGGGCGCGCGTGTGACGTCCACTTACTATCCCGACGCGGTCGCAGGGCTCCACGGCACGGTCGCGCTGCTCGCCGCGCTCGCCGGTCGGGAAGGAACCGGTCGCGGGGGACTCGTCGACCTTTCGCAGCAAGAGGTGATGTGGATGCAGCTGGGGGAGGGCGTCGTGCTGCGGTCGACGGAGGGACGCGAGCCCGACCGGTTGGGCAACGCCGAGCCGGGATGCGAGCTGTCGGGCGTGTTCCCAACTGCCGACGGATGGTTGGCGCTTGCAGTCCGGTCGGATACCCCGTCGGCCGTACTGGCCGCCCTCGACGCACTCACCCACGAGGCTGACGCGGCGGAGACCGGGGATCCTTACAAAGCGCTGACCGTTTGGCTCGCGGGCCTCGACGCCCGCGTCGCCGCGGCCGAGCTGCGCCGGATCGGCATCCCGGCCGAACCGGTTGTCTCCTATCGCTCTGCGGTCGACGATGGGGTGCTGGCCGCTCGCAGGATGACGGACGAGCTCGATCACCCCGTCACCGGGCGACGCCTCTATCTCGGCATCCCGGTGCGGATCGACGGGCGACGCCTCGAGAGCACACGCCCCGCGCCCACCTTCGCGGCCCACACCGACGAGGTGCTCGCCGAGTGGTTGGGAATGCCCGAGGGCGAGCGCCGAGCCTTGACCGACCGCGAAGTGATCGGCACGCGCCCCGTCTACCGCCCCCGCAGCCGAACTTGAGGCAATAACGAACGGAATCCGTTCGTTATTGCCTCAAGTTCGCCGGCGCGCGGGCCGCGATGCGCGTCGCCGCGAGCACCGCAACCGCCGCGCCCGCCAGCGCGACCAGCAGCACTCCTTGAGCGCCCGCGGTGCCTTCCCCCATCATCACCGCGATGGCGACGGTGCCCACTGTGCTGCCGACATAGCGGCTCGTCGACAGCACTCCCGCCGCCGAGGCGGCCATAGCCACGGGGACCGACTCCAGCGCGGCGGTCTGAAGGCTCGCGGTGGAGAAACCCAGCCCGGCGCCCATCGCGATCAGCCCGAGGACGAGCGGAACCGGCGACGTCACGCCCAGGGTCGCGACAACTGCTGTGCCGGCCGCGGCCAACGCTGCGCCCGCGACCACCGGCAGACGCCGCCCGACTCGGTCACCCACCCAGCCGCCGACGGGTCCGAGCACGACCATCCCGGTGGTGAGGCCGAGCAGAGCCACGCCGATGCTCGCCTCACCCCAGCGCCGCGCGGTGAGGAGCACGGGCACGATCAGAAGCACCGTGTACATCGCGAGGTTGATGGACGCCTGGGTCGTGCACGCCGCGACGAATGGCGCCCGCGTCAGGGGCGCGAAGGAGAATCCCTGCGTCTGCACACCGGCCTCGTCCCGCACCCGCACGAGGAGGATGAAGGCCGGGACTGTTACCGCCGCGCTCGCCCAGAACATCGCAGGCCAACCGGCCGCCTGGAGGAGCACGCCCCCGACGACGGGACCGGCGGCGGCGCCGACACCGATCCCGGCGCCGAGCACTCCGAAGGCACGACCGCGGCGTTCGTCGGCGAGGTTGGCGCGTACGAGTGCCTGCACGTTCGGCGACAGAGCGGCGCCTGCCACCGCCTGGAGGACGCGAGCGATCAGCAGCACCGCGAACGACGTCGCGACCGCAGCCAGCACAGACGCGAGCCCGAACCCGGCGAGGGCGCTGATCGCGGTGCGGCGGGTGCCCACCGAGTCACCGATGCGACCTGCTACCGGCTGGAGCACCATCATGGCCACGAGGTAGGCGGTGACGAGCACCGCGGTGCGGCCGGCGGCGAACCGGAAGTCCTCCGCGATCGCAGGCAGGGCGACCGCGATCATCGTCGAGTTCAACGGCACGAGGCTCACGGCGGCCATCGCGCCGACGAGTGTCTGACGCTCGGCAGTCGTGAAGCTCACGGGGATGCCGGTCCCACCACACGGACGGTCAAGACGCGCAGGCTAACGAAGCAGGCGGCTGGGCCCGTAGTATCGGTCCATGACCGATGTGAGCGAACACCAGAGGGCGACCTTCACCCGAATGGAGGACTCCACTCCTGAGGATTGGGCCATCATCACCGGCCAGCACGGTGGCCTCGTCGACTCCCTCGCCGAACGGGTCCTCGATCAGCTGCGGTTGCTCGACAACGACCACGGGGGCTTCGCTGTCGACCGGTTGACGCACTCGTTGCAGACGGCCCATCGGGCCGAGAAGGACGGCCACGACGAGGAGTACCTGATGTGCGCGCTGCTGCACGACGTCGGCGACGTGCTCGCGCCGCGCAACCATCCCGACATCGCGGCCGCGATCCTGAAGCCATGGGTGTCCGACGCGAACCACTGGATGGTCGCCAAGCACGGCGTCTTCCAGGGCTACTACTTCTGGCACCACCTCGGCGGCAACCGCGACGCACGCGAGGCCTTCAAGAACCACGAGTACTTCGACCACACCGAAGAGTTCGTGCGGAAGTACGACATGGAGGCGTTCGATCCCGACTACCCGACGCCGCCGCTCGAGCACTACGAGCCCCTCGTACGCTCCTTCTTCCGCCGCGGTTGACGCCGACTTGATCTCAGGGCGGCACCGCTCAACCGCTCACTGCTTCAGCCTCAGCTGAAGAGGCACATCACGCGGAGCTCGATGCTGAAGCGGGCGGGGCTCCCGGGTTCGACCTCGGGATCGCGGAAGGCGGAGTGCGGTGTGAAGTAGGTCTTCCCCGCTTGGACGAGGTCGGTGTCGTAGGTTCGGAACGCGACGACCTCGTCGGGTGTCAACTCCGGGAACGCGTACCAGGCGTGGCCACTGGCGTCATCGGGCGCGACGACGGCGAGGGCGTCGAAGGACCGGCCACCCGCGACATATCCCTTGTAGCGGAAGGGCCGGCCCTCGGCAGGTGTGACGGTGCGCGCGTCGCAGAATGCCACCGGGTGGTCCATCTTGGCGGCGCCGAGGTTTCGCCATAGCTGGATCATGACGATCCGCTGCGCCCGTTCGATGTCGTCCGAGGAAACACCGGTGCGCGCGAGGGTCTCGGCGCCCCGGCCCCGCACGTCCCGGTAGGCGTACCGCACGACGTCGCCGTAGTTGGCCGCGAAGTCGGAGTGGACGAGCCGCACCGGCGACTGCTCCCGTTCCCGCTTGGACTGTTCGGCCGTGCGCTTCACGTGGTCGCTCACGAGGGCGGCGTCGCAGCCGGTCAACGTGGTCGCCACTCTTTCGGCTTCGGCGTAGTGGACCGCGGCGATCTCGGCGTCGTCGGTCCAGTCGGTGACCGCCGAGGTGTGGCGGACGAGCTCGAACCCGCACTCCCTCCAACCGGGAAGGTCAGCGGCGCGGGCGTCGTTTATCTCAACCTCGACTGGCGTGCCCCCGAGTTCCTCACCCCGCGAGGCGTAGTTGAGCGTGGCGCGGCAGAACGTGGTCAAGGCAGTACCTCCTGGGAGCAAGCCTGCCACGCCGCGTCGAGGCGTCGCCGTTCGCGGTCGCGGGCCTTCCCGCGTGCATCGGGGAGCAGGCCGGCATCGCGGAGCTCGTCATTGGGTCACGTGCATCTCTGTCGACTGGTGAAGCCCGCAGCATTGGCGCCCCCGGCAGTGTCCGCGCTCAGGACATCCCGGACGAGTGTCGCGAGACATAGCGGACAGGTA
>CAZWDB010000182.1:0-6185 GCA_964632885.1 uncultured Acidimicrobiales bacterium
AGCGCGGTGGCGACCGCCTGGGTCCGGTCCGATACCCCGAGCTTCTGGTAGATGCGGGTGAGGTGGGTCTTGACGGTCTCGTCCGAGATCGAGAGCAGCTCGGCGATGCTGTGGGTGCCGTTGCCGTCGGCGAGGCTCTGCAGGACGCGATGCTCCTGCGCGGTCAGGCCCACTTCCGCGCTCTTCTCCACCATCGGTCCGATGCGATCGAGGAGAGGCCGAGTGATGCTGGGGTGCAGGTAGCCCTCGCCGCGGGCGGCGGTGCGGATCGCGGTGAGCAGCTCGGCCCGGGCGGTGTTCTTCGGGACGTAGCCGATGGCGCCGGCCGCGATGGCGGCGGCGACCGCGTTGGGGTCGTCGTGCATGCTCAGGATGATCACCGCGGTCGTCGGTTCGGCGGCGAGGACCTGAAGGGTCGCTTCGGTTCCGTCGACGGGCCCGGCGAGGGAGATGTCCATGAGCACGACGCTGGGATGGCACTCGCGGACGAGAGTGAGCGCCTCGTCGGCGGTGGCGACGAAGCCGACCACCTCGATGTCGGGGTCGAAGGACAGCATCGTCGCGAGGGCCTCGGCGACAACCTCGTGGTCTTCGACGATGGCGACCGTGATCACTGCCCGCTCGGCCGGGTGCCAGGGACGCGCACGACGAGCTCGAGCCCTCCGCCGGCTGGGGAGTCGGCCCAGAACCCGCCACCGGCGAGCACGACCTTCTCCCGGACGATGCTCAGCCCGGCGCCGCCGCCCTCCGTCGCGTTCGGTGCCAGGCCCCGGCCATCGTCGCGGACGCGCAGCTCCCACGTCGCCCCGCGGCGCCGCAGTGTCACGTCGACTCGGGAGGCCTCGGCGTGGGCGGCAACGTTGGTGAGGGCCTCCTGGCACGTCTCGTACAGCAGCAACGCCTGCACGGTCGTCATCTCGCCCGTCGCGACGCCGTCGACGTCGACGGCGACCTCGATCCCCGTCTCGGAGTGGAACGCCCGCGCGTACCGCTCCAGGGTCGCCGCGAGGCCCGACTCGTCGAGGCTGACGCGGCGCAAGCTGGCGATGGAGTCCCGAAGGTCGGTGATCGTGCGCGCGGCGATCGTGCCGGCATGCTCGGCGAGGCTCGCCGCTTGGGTCGGATGGTCGGCGCGCAGGGCGGAGACGATGTTGTCGGTCTGCAACTGGAGCGCGGCCAGGTCTTGGAGCACGACGTCGTGGATGTCGCTCGCGATGCGAACCCGCTCACGCTCGCGTTCGTCGATCAGACGGTCGGCGAGCGCACGCTGCTCCCGCTCGACCCGCTCCAGGTCGTGTGACGCCTTCACCGCCTGGCGGGCGCCGAGGATGGGGAGCATCAGCAGCAGGACGGCCCAGGCCCCGACTCGCTGATAGGTGAGCGCCAGTGCGATACCCATCAGCCCCAGGGTGAGGTAGACGCCAGCGGCTACCGGACCGGCGGGGAGGAGCCGGCGGACGAGCACCAGTACCGGTGTGCGCCGCGAGGTGCGTTCGGCTACGGCGACGAGGAACCAGTTCGCCGCCTGATAGACGAAGACGCCCGCGACGGCGCGCGCCGGCGACGACACGCCCCCGTGGGGCACCGCCATCATCGCCGAGGCCGCCGCGGCGGAGAGGCCGAGCTGGGCGCGGTTGAAGAGGCTGTGCACAACGGTCGTCTCGCGCCGCAGCTCCCACTCCGACAACGAGCCGGTGGCGACGACGAGGGCGGCCATCCCGGGGCTGAAGAGCCACGCGATCGCGACGTTCACGGGGCTGCTCATGCTGAGGTAGACGTTTCTCTCGGCCGGCACGGCCAGCACGTTGGCCGCACCGCACAGGAGCCACCACACCGCGACCGCCCCGAGGGCGATGCCGCTTGCCCGGCCGTCAGAGGCGACCCCGGCCGTGGCGAGTGCTCCGACGGAGACAACGGCGGTAAAGGCGTAGAGGCGGAACGTGAGCGGGTCGCGTGGGGCCCGGGGCTCTCCCGGACCCCAGCGATCCTCGGCTACCGCCAGTTGGCGCTCGCGCCTCCTGCGATGAGCAAGGCCGCGACGCCGGCTAGAGGCGCCATTAGTCGATAGATCTGGCGCATGCGCGTCTTCATGCGGAACACCCCCCTTCGCGTGGGTCATTGGTGTCCGCTCCGCTTTGGCGATGACGCGCTCCGCTCCGCTATCCCTCCGAAGAGGGATACCGACAATACCTGTACGGGGGATTCGTCGCATCTCTCCGGTTTGGCAGGGTTCGGCGGTGGGCCAACACACGCGCGGGCAGGCGGAGGTCGTCGCCACCGTGCTCGTCGTCGAGGACGAGGCGCCCATCCGCGATGTCTTGGCGACGGCACTCGAGCTCGACGGGTACCGCGTCATGGAGGCGGCGACCGGCGCCGAGGCCCTCGACATCCTCTCCATCCACGACGTCAGCCTCGTGCTCCTCGACAACCGGCTGCCGGGGATGTCGGGCATCGAGGTCCTCAGCCGCATTCGCGCCATGCCGAGGCTGACGACGCTTCCGGTGCTGCTCGTGACGGGCGACGTCGACGTCGATCAGCGCGTCGCCGGGCTCGAGGCCGGCGCCGACGACTACATCGTCAAGCCGTTCTCCCTAGACGAGGTCGTTGCCCGCGTCGCCACGAAGCTACGAGGTCAACACTCGTGGGAGCGGCTCATCGAGGACCGAATGGAGGCACGGGCGGCGGTCACGCGTGCGTTGCGGCGAACGCCTCCGACAGGCGGGCCGTCCGACGTTGCCGCCTCGATCTGCACCCAGCTGCTCCGCCTCCCGGGGCTGGGCGCCGCCGCCATCATCGAGTTCCGTGACGACACCACGGGGCTCGTGCTCGGGAAGGCGGGCGACGTCCTGGCCCGGGTGCCGCCCGGTCAGACGCTCCCCGCCCCTCTGGCTGGCCGCCTCCGGACGTGGGCCCGACGAGGGCCCTGTGTCGACACCGCGGACAGCGACATGGACGACCTCGGCCTCCGCGGACGTATGGCCTGGGCGCCGGTCGGCGACAGGGATGACCCGACCGGCCTCCTTCTGCTTGCCATGGCGGCCGACGCCTCAGGCGGTCACGGAACGGCCGAGCTGGCCGCAGCCATCGACTTTGCCGACGTCGTCGAGACGATGCTCGGCGATCACTTCGACCGCACCGGGCGCATCGACATCCGTGCCCGAGCGATCGTCGATGTTCTGTCGCAGCACTCCTTCGTGCCCCACTTCCAGCCCATCGCCCGGCTCTCCGACGGCGTGACCGAGGGCGTCGAGGCCCTCACGCGCTTCGGTGACGGCTGCGATCCGGCGGCGAGGTTCCACGAGGCCGCCTCTCTCGGGATGGGCATCGCGCTCGAGATGGCGACCATGACGGAGGCGCTCTTGGCGGCAGCCCGCATGCCCGCGTCGAACTGGCTGTCGCTCAACGTGTCGGCCGAGGTCCTGCGCGAAGGCGCGCAGCTCGAGGCGGCCCTCGCGTCGTGCGATCGAGCCATCGTGCTGGAGCTGTCCGAGCACGACCCCATCGACGACTACCGCTCGCTCCGTGACGCCGTCGACGACCTGCCGCTCGACGTGCTGCTGTCGGTGGACGACGCCGGCTCCGGCTTCGCGTCGCTCCGCCACGTGCTGGAGCTCGAGCCCGCGTTCATGAAGCTCGACCGCACATGGGTCGACCACATAGATGAGGACAAGGCGAGACAGGCGCTCATCGCGGGGCTGCGCCACTTCGCTGACGAGACGGGCTGCCGTCTGATCGCCGAGGGGATCGAGCGCGCTCCTGAGGTGGCCGTGCTCCGCGACCTCGGTGTGGACCTCGGCCAGGGCTTCCTCCTCGGCCGGCCGAGCCCGGCCGTGAGCGGCGCGGCGTAGCGCCATCAGAGGCGCGCCCAGCCGGCTGGCCGTCTGAAGGGCAACAGGCGTGGGTAGCATGTTCCTTCACGCGCCCTTCGGCGCGGGCCGCCTGGACCACCGCGGGACAAGACAGTTGGGGCACGGAGGTCTCGCGGTGAGCAATAGCTCGTGGGCAGCGGAAGAAGACGACGATCCTGGGCTGGGCGCCGCAGGGCTCGGTGTGACGCAGCGATGACGGTGACGGCGACTCAGGCCGAGACGCTCGACCCGGCGATCGCTCTCAGCCCGATCGCGGACACCGGTGCGGCGTCACCGGAGGTGAGCACGGCGGCGTCATCGCTCCTCAGACGGCTCCTTGTGCTCCTCGACGCGTCAGGTGTTGCGGTGGGATGGGCGACGGGACTGCTCGTCACCGGCGGGCTCGCCTCCGCCGCTCGACCGAGCGGCTCGGTGCCGTTCGTCGCCTTCATCGTGCTCATGACGGCGATCACGATCGCACTCGTGGCTGGCCAAGGTCTCTACCTGTCGCGTGTCTGCAGCATCCGCTCCGTCGAGATCGGGCGCCTGTCGCGGGCCAGTGTCGCCGCGGCGGCCGCCGGGCTGCTGCTGCCGCGGCTGCTCCCCCTCGAGCTTTCGGTGCCCGGCGCCGCAGTTTCGGCTGCCCTTGCCTTCCTGCTCCTTGTCCTCATGAGGGGCTGCTACCGCTACTGGTTGCAGTCCGGACGCCGAGACGGGCGCTTCGTGCGACCAGTCGTCGTCATCGGCACCAACGAGGAGGGCTACGACCTCTGCAAGCTCACGCGGGAACACCCCGAGATGGGCTATTCCGTCATCGGGGTCGTCGGCGACCGCCACACGACCGAAGCCTTCGACGCGCCCATCCTCGGCGGCATCGAGGATGCGCAGTCGGTGTGCCGCGCCACCGGCGCGAACGGGGCACTGATCGCCGCCAGCGCGCTCCCACCTCCGGCGCTGAACACACTCGTCCGCACGCTGCTGCACGACGGCGTGCACGTCCATCTCTCCACGGGCCTCCGCGGCATCGATCACCGGCGCCTGCGCGCCCAGCCCCTCGCCCACGAGCCGCTCTTCTACCTCGAACCACTACGTCTCCGGCCATGGCAGGCGGCAGCCAAGCGAGCTGTCGACCTCTTCGGGGCGGTCGTGGGCGGTCTCTTCGCCGCGCCGATCATCCTGCTGGCTGCGGTCGCGATAAAGATCAACGACCGCGGAGCGGTCTTCTACCGGCAAAGCCGTGTGGGGCGACATGGCGTGCCGTTCCGCATCCTCAAGCTGAGGACCATGTCACCTGACGCCGACAAGCGGTATGACGACCTGGCGCCGACAAGGGCGGGTCGCGACGGTCCGCTGATCAAGCTCACCGACGACCCCCGCCGGACCCCGGTAGGGCGATTCCTCGAGCGCCTCTCCATCGACGAGCTTCCCCAGCTCTGGAACGTGCTCACCGGAGACATGAGCCTCGTCGGACCCCGACCGGCCCAAGCCGTCGAGGTCGCACAGTTCGACGACGCGCTCCTCACTCGACTCGAGGTCCGCCCCGGAATCTCCGGGCTCTGGCAGGTCGAAGCTCGCGACAACCCGTCCTTCTCGGCCTACCGGCGCTACGACCTCTTCTATCTCGAGAACTGGTCGGTCAGCTTCGACGTGGCGATCCTGGTGGCGACGGTGCAACAAGTGCTTCTCCGCGGGATCGCCCTCCGGATCACCAACTTTGAACGCCCAGCCACGCCTCACGGGGTTCCGCGTTCAAAAGTCGCTGACCGGGGGCTCCGAACCGTTGCCACGGACTAGTCCACGTTGACGCAGTTGGCGGCCCTACGACGCGGACTCTGAGGTGAGTTCGAGGCCGCTGAGGTCGCGGTTGAGGGCCTGCAACGTCGCGCGGGCGGCCACCTCCGAGATCGATGTGCCGGCGGCGATGCCGAGCCGGAAGGCGGGCGGGTCCTCGGACCGGAGGATGACCGCGACACCCTCGCCTGCGGCGTGTTCGAAGCAGGCCGCGTTGTCGATCGAGTACGGCAACGCGGCACCGAGGCGAGCGAGCGCCAATACCGTCGCAGCCGCCACCTCGTGCGGACCGGCCCCGACGCTCGTCGCCACTGCCCGAGCACCCATGTACTCGAGTGCTACCGAGTACCGAACAGTGGACTCGTCGTCCTCTACCCCCACGTGGATCAGCCGGACCCGTGAAGCGCGCGGCTCCCCGACGATCTCGACCACCACGTGGCGCTTTAGCAGTGTCTTGGCGAGACGTTCAGCGGTAGGGCGGATGCTCGAGCGGGCACCCGGCGCGGTCGCGATGTGGAGGACGAGCACCTCGGCGCGTGGTGTGAA
>CAZWDB010000183.1:0-6078 GCA_964632885.1 uncultured Acidimicrobiales bacterium
CTCGCGGCGGGCCGGGTTGGATCCACCGGTTCGGTCGTCGGCTGCGATCTGCGCGGAGAGATGCTGTCCATCGCGCGGGCCAAGGGTGAGGCGGACGGTGTCAACCTCGAGTACCGGCAATGCAGCGCCGAGGACCTGAGTGTCGACGGCGGCGCTTTCGATGTGACGGTCTGTCAGCAAGGCCTTCAGTCCTTCGGTGACGAGGTGGGCGCGTTGAAGGAGATGCGACGTGCTCTCCGCGACGGCGGGCGGGTTGGCGTGTCGGTTTGGTGCCAGGTGGAGGAGTGTGCGCCGTTTGCAGCACTCGCAACTGGTATCGCGGAGGCGCTGGGGTCGGAGGCTGCCGCTGGGTACCGCAACGGCCCGTGGGGGTTCAGCGATGCCCAGGAGCTACGAGACGCGCTGGCAGCAGCCGGATTCTCCGATGTTGAGGTCAACCGCGACGAGATGACCGTCGTGTTTGACGATGTTGATCACCTTCTCCGCACTCTGGGTGCAGCGCCGGTGGGAGCGAAGGTGCAAGCACTAGACGGGGAAGGTCGCCACACTCTCCGAGGGGCAGTCGAGAAGGCCGCGGAACCCTCCTCGCCAATGGCACGATCCGCGGGCCAATGACCTGCCACACGGCAACAGGAACTGCCTGAATCAGACATCTCTCCGCGAAGCCGTCGTCATCGACACGCTCGGTCGGCTTGCCGCCAACACGTCGCGATCAGGTGTCGGTACCCTCGGCATGACTGCATGTAACTGCACATACGAAGGCGGGAGGTATGGCGGAATGACAGTAACGACAAACGCGCCGTCAGCAGAGTCGGTGCAGGCTCGGTGGCGCAGGCCACTGATGATCGGCTTGGCTGCTGACGCGGTCGGGTGCGCCCTGTTGCTCCTTCTTGTCGGCGAGGTGATCCCGCCGCTGGTCGTGTTCGGCGTGGTCTTCGCGGCGTTGGCTTTCGCCACCGTCCGCACGGAGCGGCGCTGGCCGCAGATCGTGACGATGGTGGCAGGCGTTCTCTTCATCGTCGGGAACTTGCCTTTCATCATCGAGGACTTGTCGCATCCCGAGTCAGCCGCGGGCTTCGTGCCCACCTGGTTCCTGGTCATCGCGACGCTCCATGTCCTCGTTGCTGCGGTGATGGTGTTCCGGCGGAGCGACGCTCCTGCTCGAGCCCCGGCTGCAGCTGCCATCGGCCTGGTGGTGATCGGCGTCGTCGGCTCGGCTGTGGCTTCGGCCACCGTCAGCGACGACGCGCTTGAGCCAGGAGACGTGGTGGTGGTCGCCGAGGATGTCGAGTATCCCGACGAAGTCCGGGTTGCCGAAGGCGATGCGCTCTTCATCGAGAACCGCGACATCTTCCGCCACACGTTTGTGGTCGACGACCAGAATCTGAAGCAGGAGCTGCCGGCTTCGACGGACCGGCGCGTCGAGTTGACCCTTGACCTCGGCACCTACATGTTCAGGTGTGACGTGCCCGGCCACGAGAGCATGGAAGGCACCCTCATCGTCGAGTAACGGGCAGAGGCGCCGCCCTCCGGAGGGCGGCTTTCCGGCCCGAACCCCGCGCATTTCGTGGTTCGGGCCGGAAAGCACGTTGGTCCTGGCGCTCCACCGGCACCGCGTCAGTTCAGCGGTAGTGCTTGGCCTGCAACTCGTAGAGCTCGGCGTATGTACCGTTCGCGGCCATGAGTTCTCGGTGCGATCCGACTTCGGCTACCCGGCCCTTCTCGACGACGACGACTATGTCTGCGGTTCGGACCGTCGAGTACCGATGCGACACGAGCACGGTGATCGCACCGGTACGTGGAGCCAGGTCTCGGGTCGCAGTCGCGTAAGCGTTGAAGATCTCTTGTTCTGCCAGCGCGTCGAGTGTGGCCGCCGGCTCGTCGAGGGCGACCAGAAGGGGTTCGTTCCGCATCATCGCCCGTGCGATGGCGAGTCGCTGCCAGTGCCCGCCGGAGAGATCGGACCCTCCGAACCGCGGTCCGAGCTGCGACTCGAGCCCTGATGGGAGCGCGGCAACCACCTCGGACGCCGCCGCTGCCGACACGGCTGCCTCGACCGCCTGAGGGTCTTCGACGTGGGGGAGGTCGCCGGCACCGATGGACTCGCGTGCGACGAGCTCGAGGCGCAGGTGGTCCTGAAAGCACGACGATGTGCGTTCTCGCCACGCGTCGATGTCGAGATCCGCGACGTCGGTTCCGTCGAGGAGGATCCGTCCTGACGTCGGTCGGTACAAGCCGAAGAGGAGCTTGACAAGAGTGCTCTTGCCCGCGCCGTTGTCGCCAACCAGCGCGACGACCGAGCCTGCCGGAAGTGTGAGGTTGACACCGGCGAGCGCTTCTTGTGACGCGCCCGGGTAGACGAAAGACACGTCCTCGAGCGTGATCCCGCGCTCGAGGCGAGCTGGCGCGGGTTGTGTAGGCCGAGGAGATACCTCGCGCGTGGCTTCTGCCTCCACAGCGACGAGGTGTTCGAAGAGCCGGGCGATCCTCCCGATCGAGGAGACTCCTCCGGCTGCTTGGCTGAACTGCCCGACGACGAGTCCGAGCGCGCCGAGGGCGAGGAACACGTCGCCCGGTTCGACCGAACCGTCCCGCACCCCGCTCACGAGCGCCGCGACGCCGATTGCGAACGCGGTGATCTGCACCAGCCAGCCGATTGCTTGCACTGCGGACGCTGCGGCCTCGGATCGCAACATCGAAGCGTCAGCCGACCGCCACTCCGACGAGTAACGACCGAGGAGCTCCTCGGCTAGCCGCGAGACCCGTACCTCCTTGGCGTGGGTGTCTTTGGTCGCCAGGTCGTAGAGGTGCAGTGCCCGGCGAGCCCGTAGAGCGTTCCGTTCCCTCACAGCTTCTACCCGGCGGTTGGCGCGGGCGTTGAAGTACGCGGGCGCGAGGCCACCGAGCACCACCAGCGCGAGCGCCGGACGGACGGAGAAGAGCAACCCGATTGACACGATGATGCCCCCGCCGCTGTCGACCAGCCATCCGAGCATGCGCGGTGCCTGGCCGATGTCGAAGGCGCGGCTGCGAAGGACCTCGAGACGATCGAGATAGTCGGAGCGCTCGAGATGCGAGACGACTGCAGGCGCGAGCACGGCGTCCAGCCGTCGGAGGTGGAAGCTCGTCGTGGCCAGCTCGCCGAGACGGATGCGGTTAGTCCGCACCACCCGTCCTAGCCAGGAACTTGCTACGAAAGCGGCGGTAAACACCAACGCCGCGGCGGCGACTCCGCCGCGGTCGTCTGCCGCAAGAGAACGCAGCAGGTGGCGCGCTGCGAGGAATGACAGGCCAGCCGAGACCGGGATGACGGGTGAGAGCGCGAGCGCGGCTCGCAGCGGGTCGGACTTGAAGACGAGCGCGAGGAGGCTCGCTATCGCGCGGACCCGAGCGACGATCGCTCTCATGCCCGCTCCTCCTCGCCCGCAGCCACGAACCCTTCGGCCTGCGCCCGGAACATGCCGGCGTAGAGCCCGTCCGCTTCCAGGAGCTCTTCGTGCGTACCGGACTCGGTGATGGAGCCGCCTGCGAGCACAACGATCCGATCGGCCTGGCGCACGGTCGAGAAGCGGTGCGATATCAGCACCGTCGTGAGGTCCACGGAGTCGCGACTGTTCGTCACGTCGAGGAGGCGGTCATAGAGCTCGGCTTCCCCCCGAACGTCGAGGCTCGCCGTCGGCTCGTCGAGGATCAGGATCCGGGCACCCGCTTCGACGGCGAACAGCGCCCGCGCCAAGCCAACACGCTGCCACTCTCCACCGGAGAGCGACGCTCCATCGGGGTATCCGGGAGACAGCGGTGAATTCCAACCTGCGGGCAGGCGGCTGATGACCTCGTCGACACCTGCGCGTGCCGCGGCGCGCCCGGTCGCCGACTGCTCCTCGAGGGTCGCATCGACTGCGCCGTATCGAACGTTGTCGAGCGCCGACAGTTCGTATTGCGCGAACTCTTGGAAGAGCACCGCGAGTCGCCGGCGCCACTCGACAGGATCGACATCGCGGAGGTCGATCTCGTCGTCGATAGTGATTGTTCCCGATGTCGGGTGGTAGAGGCCGCAGAGCAGCTTCACCAGCGTCGTCTTGCCTGCGCCGTTCAGCCCGACCAGCGCAAGCCTCTCTCCCGCGTGGAGGGTGAGGTCGAGGTCCCGAAGCACGTCTGTGTCTGTCCCCGGGTAACGGAACGTGACGTTCTCGAACCGTACGAAGCGGGTGGGGTGGTCTGCGACCGGGAGTCGTCCTCCCAGTCTGAGCGAGTCGTCGGCGACCACTCGCTCGGCAGCCTCGATCGCCTCGATCGTCTGGGATGCGAAGGCGAGGGGCATGTCGTCCTGGTTGAAGGCCCCACCCGGATTGATCGCCATGATTGCGACGACCGCGAAGGCGACTTCGCCGATCCCCAACGATCCAGTCGCGCCCGCGACTCCAACGACATACAGGCCGACGATCGTGAGCGCCGCGCTCGCAACGAGCGTCGCCACCAGACCGGGAGTGAAATCGCGGCGCCGCGACCACACGTCGCGCACGTGGCTCAACATCCCGGTTCGGAAACGGCCGCCGATCCAGTCGCCGAGTCCGAAGACGCGCACCTCCTTGCCAGGCGCGGGCGTCGTCGCCAGCTCGAGCTGATACGCCACATCAGGCGGCGGCTGGCCCCGTCCTCCCGCTACGCGCCAGACGCCCTTCTGCATCTCATCCTGGCTCTTGAGCGTCACCAACAAGAAAGCCAATCCGAGCGGCCAGTACAGATAGGTGAGCCCAACCAGGTAGGCCAGGAGGGTCACCCGGCCGGCCACGACGCGAGGGACGACTGCAGCGACCGTTCCTGGTGTCATCCCAGTGGTCGGCGCTGATGTCCGGGCCTGTTCGAGAGCGGAGCGCATCGACGGGTCCTCCAGATGCTGGACGCCGTCAGGCCGCAGCGCCGCCCGCATCACTCGTTCGCGCAGGCGGCCATCGAGTTGCCTCGTCACCCAAGGGATGACCGCGCCGGCAGCGGACTGGACGACACCCTGCCCCGCGAGCAGGGTCACGTATACGAACGCGCCCAAGACGAGGCGAGATCCAGCCCTTGAATCGAGGCCATCGCGCAGCACGCCGGGTGCCGCGCCGACGAGGTTCGCCATCGCGACCGACATGCCTATCGGGACGAGCCCGAACAGAAGCGTGACCGCCCACGTCGTCACCAGCAACCCGGTGCCCGCGCCGCGGATCGTGCGCAACGCGAGCCGAATCCACCCGACAAGCTGCCGGAAATCCCTGAGGAGCAAGTAGCCCCCCAACGCCTTCATTGCTCCGGCCACCGCCGTCACGGTAGGGGTCTGTTGCCCGTGAGGCAACAGATTTGTTGAGGGCCGCAGCTAGGCTGCGCTGCGGTGCCGGATCGCCGCGCTCTCGCGAACCGCTTGGGCGAGCGCGTCCGCCAGCGCCGTGAAGCTATGGGCTTGAGCATCCACGGCCTCTCCCGACGTTCGGGCATCTCTCCTGCCCAGCTGTCGCGAATCGAATCCGGTGAACGCCAACCTTCGGTCGGATCACTCGTGGCGGTCGCGCACGTGCTTCAGATCACGGCGGGCGAGCTCCTTGAGGACCAACCGCAGCGCGCGTCGGTTGTCGTAGCACCCGGCCGTCCGTTCGACCAGGACGGCGTAAGTGTCACACCACTCGGACGGCTCTCCGGGGGCAGCCTTGAGAGCTTCCGCATCGAAGTTCCCGGCGCCGAGGCGACCTGGCCGGTGCAGCAACACGCCGGTGAGGAATGCGTCTACGTGGTCGATGGCACCCTCAGACTCGAACTCGACGACGAGGTCCACCTCATCGACAGCGGCAACGCGGCGCACTATCCCGCCACCCGCCGCCACCGCTTCACGTCGGCCAACCAAGATCCCGTCCTCGTCATCCTGGTAACCGGCAACCGCGGATAAGACGCGGACGGTCAGGTTCCCTTGGTGCCGTCGAGAAGCTCCCGGGTGGCATCGGCGTGGCCGGCATGTCGGGCGGTCTCCTGGATGAGGTGGATGAGTATCCACCGCAAGTCACGCTCACCGCCCCAATCGCCTTGACCGCGGGCATCGAGTGAGCT
>CAZWDB010000184.1:0-5954 GCA_964632885.1 uncultured Acidimicrobiales bacterium
CGGGCGAGGTCGCCGTGGAAACGGATCCCTTCGGCCTCATCGTCGCTGATCGGACCGATGACCACCCGGTCAGATCGCAAGATCGAGTGGTCGCCGTCGGGCTCGATCGTGAACTGCGAGTCCATCACCGTGCCCAAGTGCAGCCGCGTCCGCATCGTGACCGAGCGCGGCGGGTCATAGGTGGTGACCTGGCCGTAGAGGTGTCCCGCGTTATCACCCCAGTCCTCATAGACGAGCCCGCCGACGCGCGGCTCCATCACCACCGCCTTGGTGCGGTCACCGCCGTAGGTGTAAGGGAACCACTCCCCCGTCTCCACCGTCATGGCGCGGAACAGCCGCTCCGGGGTACACCGGAACCGCACCTCGGCGGCCAAGCGGACAACCCGCACCGCCTCGCCGGTGATCACGTCCTTGCCCTCACCCATCCCATCGCTCCTCTCGACATGGCGTTCCAGCGCCAGTAGCTCGTTGGCAACGGTCCCCGCGAAGCGACTCACCCACCGCTCATATGCCCGCCGTAGCGGCACCGGGTTGAGGTGGTTGAAGCGCTCCCGCCCCCGCCGCCGTACCACGATCAGCCCTGCGGCGGTGAGCACGCCCAGGTGCTGCATCACCGCGAAGCGGCTGAGGTCCGGGAACTCGGCAGCCAGCGCACCCGTGGTGGCGGGTCGCTCCCGGAGCACGTCGAGGAGACGGCGGCGGATCGGGTTGGCGAGCGCCTTCCAGATGTCGCCGTCGTGCTCCTCGGCATCGGACTTGGGGACCATACGTGAGGTTTTTATCACATATTGCGGAGCAGCACCGAACCCTGCCGAGCCGCGACCTAGCCCGACGACATCCGGCGGACCAGGCTGTCCTTCAACCGGTCGGGCAGGATGCGGCTCAGACCGCCGGCCACCAGAGCGTCCGGTCCGACGAGATACCGCGACCTTGGGTTCGGCGCCGTGAGGGCCCGCTCCACGACTTGGGCCACCCGGTCGGCCTCGATGCCGTTCGTCTGTTGCTGTACGAACCCAGCGCGAGCCGTCTCGATCGCCGCGCTGTAACGCTCGATCGCCTCGGGTGGAAGGTTGGCTTCGAGCTCATCCGCGGTCGCGTGGGCCTTGTCCCAGATCGGCGTCTTGATCGCGCCGGGCTCTACCAAGATCACTCGCAGGTTCCACGGCCGCAGCTCGTGGCGCAGCGACTCGGCGATGGCCTCGAGGGCGTGCTTGGACGCCGCATACGGACCGAGGAACTGCCCCGCGATCCGCCCGGCGATCGAGCCCATGAAGACGATACGGCCGGTGGCACGTCTGATGAGAGGCAACATCGCCTGCGTGACGGCGAGCTGTCCGATGACGTTGACCTCGAGCTGCTCCCGCCACTCGTCCATGGGCAGGTATTCGATGGGTCCACCTCGACCGACGCCCGCGTTGTTGACCAATCCCGACAGGCCGTCCTCGCTTCGTTCCGCGACGAGCTTGGCCGCCGCCTCGATCTGCTGCGCGTCGGTGACGTCGAGGGTTACCGCGGTGAGTGTGCCCGTCGGTGCAGTCTCCTCAAGTCGCGTCCCGTCCTCCTCGCGCCGCACACCTGCGAAGACGTGCCAGCCATTGCGAGCCAGCCGTAGGGCACACGCCTCGCCGATGCCCGTCGACGCACCAGTGACCAGTACCGCTCTCATCGGCAATCCTCCGTAAACGACAATCGGTACACGTGGCAGCATGACACGATGGAGGCGACACGAGTCGACCGGTGGCTCTGGGCGGTCCGGCTGTTCAAGACGCGGTCGGAGGCCACCGCTGCTTGCCGCGCCGGCCACGTCCGCGTCAACGACGCCTCCGCCAAGCCGGCAACGACGGTTCGGGTCGGCGATCGGGTCTCGGCGCGCGTGCACGGCCGGGATCGGGTGCTCGAGGTCACGCGGGTGATCGACAAGCGGGTGGGGGCACCGCTCGCGGCGGAGTGCATCGTCGACCACAGTCCACCTCCGCCTCCCCGCGACCGCGTCGCACCTGTGTTTGTGCGAGACCCGGCGGCGGGCCGCCCAACCAAACGCGACCGGCGCCAACTCGACCGCTTCCGCCGCCGGTCTTGACCGCCGTCATTTCCTTTCTGCGAGAGCTCGGCCGCGAGTGGCGGGACGACCGCTGTAGTGGTCTCGCGGCCGAGATGGCGTTCTTCGGCATCCTGAGCCTGTTTCCCACCCTGCTCGCGCTAGCGGCGTCGCTCGGGTCCCTCGATGCGATCGGCAGCGGGCGCGTCGCGCAGCGGGCCGAGCGGCAGATAATCGACTTCCTGGAACGCGTGCTCACCGAAGACGCCGGCGAGACGATCGAGGCGGTGCGCGGCCTGTTCACCGAGACCAGCCCCGGCGTCATCACTGTTGGCAGCGTGATCGCGCTGTGGTCCGCATCACGAGGGTTCGTTGCACTGGTGCGCGCGCTCGATGCTGCCTACGACCTCGAGGAGCGTCGGGGGTATCTTCGCCTGCGACTGCTCGCGCTCGAACTCGCGCTCGGCACCATCGTCGTGATGGCGGTGACCCTCGCGATGCTGGTGGTCGGCCCCCTCTTCGGGACGGGGCGGCAGGTGGCCGACGCCGTCGGTCTCGGAGATGCGTTCGCCACCTTCTGGGACTGGGCCCGCTGGCCTCTGGTGCTCGTGGTGATGGTCACGTGGGCGGCCACGATCTTCCACTTCGCCCCCAACCACCGAACCCCGTGGAGATGGGACCTGCCTGGCACCGCCGTCACGACGGCGTCCTGGGCGCTGTTGTCGGGCGGCTTCCACGTCTATCTCGAGGTCGCGGCCGACACCAACCAGGTTCTCGGCGCGCTCGGGGGTGCCCTCATCGTGCTGGTGTGGCTGTACCTGCTCTCGGTCGGCCTCCTCCTCGGAGGCGAGGTCAACGCGATCGTCGCCAAGCGGTTCCGGGTGGCCCAGCCCTCGCGTGGCCACGGGCCTGCCCGTCCCCCCGACGCGGCCTGACCACGGTTCTCAGGGCACGTCGTCGCCGGACGTGGTCAGCGTGGGTGTGGCAGCCGGCGGCGTCCGCAACACGGCGATGGCGGCCGCGGCGGCGAGCGTCGCAGCCGCGGTGATCGTGAACGGCAGGGCGTATCCGCCGGAAGTGTCCTCGAGCCAGCCGACGAGGAACGGTCCCGCACCGCTGCCGGTTTGTCCGACCAGGCTCACTAGTCCGAACACCGTTCCGAAGGAGACCGTTCCGAATACCTCGCTCACGAGCAGCGACATCATCATGTAGACGTTCCCGATCGTGAACCCGAACACCAGCACGAGCGCGTACGTGACCGGGACGCTGTCGGTAGCGACCACCCCGCCGACGGCCGCGGCCTGGAGCACGAAAAGCGCAACCGTCAGGCCTCGCTTGTCGACGCGATCGGCGAAGGTACCCACGGCGAGGCGGGCGACGATGCTGCCGAAGGCGGTGACGCTGAGGGCGAGCGCGGCAGTGCTCCGACTGCCCACGCGTGTCTCGAGGAACGAGATCTGGTGTATTACGAATCCGGTCTGCGCGGTGAGCACGACACCGAAGCCCACCAGCATCGCCCAGAACGCCTGTGTACGTGCCACCTGCCCGCGGGTCCACAGCCGGTGCTGGACATGGTCCTCGAGGCTGGACCGCCGCCGCTGGGCCGGTCGCTCCGGTCCGTCGGGAAGCAGCCCCATCTCTGCCGGGTCGGAGACGATGACGAAGCGGATGACTGGCACCGCGACGAGTACCACGAGGGCACCCATTGCTGGGGCGGCCAACTCGAGGCCGCCGATCTCGATCAGCTTGCTGCCGAGCGGGGCAAGCACCATCCCACCCACCGAGATCCCAGTCGCGGAGATGCTCATAGCCTTCGCTCGCTTCAGCACGAACCACCGCGTCATCACCGCGTTCACTGAGACCGACGTGGCAAGGCCGAAGGCGACCGCGAGGACGGTGTAGGTCACATACAACTGCCAGACCGACTCGAGATAGCCGATCGCGCTGATGCTGATCCCGATGAGGATGCAGCCGCCCAACATGAACGGTCGCGGCCCGTGCCGGTCGATCCTCGGCCCCACAACCGCGCCGGCGATGCCGGTGACGCTGAAGAAGAGGCCGGTGGCACCGCTCACCACACTGTTTGACCAACCGTGTATCTCCTGTAGCGGACGGAGGAACACGGCAAGTCCGTAGTAGCCGACACCGACGCCGACGAGCATCAACAGGGAGCAGCCGACCGCCACATACCAGCCGTAGTAGATGCCGGACGGCAGAAGTCGCGCCGCAAGAGGCGAAGCAGGCGCACCACGCGTTCCTGCGCCGGTCCGCTCGGTCACCATGGTGCGACGATACCGGGACGGAGGAATGCGTCGAGAACCCGTCGGAGCTCGAGTCGACCGACGCCGCGCCGTGGGGACCTGATCCCGGATCAGGGGCGCCCGCGCGTGGCGGCGCGGATCGCCTGACTCGTTGAACGGCACCCACGCGACCACCGAGGGATGGTCTCGGTGCTCGACCACGACATGGCCCCACTCGTCGATCGCCCTGCCCACGAGCCGGTCGGAGAAGGCTTGTGCCGACGGGAACTCGGACCACACGAGCAGCCCCAGCCGATCGGCCCACGCCAAGTACCGGGGGTCCTCCACCTCCTGGTGCTTGCGCACACCGTTGAAGCCGAGCGCCCTGGTGAGCTCGATGTCGCGGCGCAGAGCCTCGCTGTCGGGTGGTGTCATTCCCGTGTCGGGCCAGTAGCCATGGTCGAGTACCAGCCGCAAACGGGTCGGGCGTCCGTTGACGTGGACGCGGCCGTCACGGAGCTCGACCGACCGCAGCCCGGTGTAGGACCGCACCGCGTCGAGCACCTTGTCGGAGGACGACAGCCGCACCGACAGCGCCGCACCCTCCGGCACATCTCTGTCGACGCGGACTTCGAGGCCGACTTCGAGCCGCTCGACATCGCCCGACCAGCGGACGGAAAAGATGAACTCGCCCGAGGTGGCACTTCGACCGTGAAGGGAACGTAGCCACCCTCGTGCTGTCCGACCGGCTGTCCGTCGATCCACACCGTGGCCTGGTAGTCGACCGCACCGAAGTGCAGCACGAGGCGACCGTCGCGGTCGAGCGGTACGTCGACGGTGCGCCGGTACCAGTGAGATTGCACCTTGGCCTGGTCGCCGATTCCGCTCGCGGGGGTTTCGGGTGCGAACGGCACCCGGATCGTGCGGTCCCATGCGGGCTCGTCCGGTCCGGCGATCGACCGGTCCGGATCGGCGTGGTAGTCCCACTTGCCGTCGAGGGACCACCAGTGCTCCCGGATCAGATGCGGACGCGGATGGTCGGTCGGGTCGGAGAACGACATGGGCGCACTCTGTCACGCCCATGCGAGGTGCGAACCGCCGATCTCGGTTATTCGGCGGCACGTTGAGGGCGGCCGCCCTACAGTCCCCCGGCATGAGCGACGGGTCGCCGTGGTCGACGCCGGTCGGGCGTCTGGTCTGGCAGCTTCTGGAGCAGGTTGGCGTGAAGGAACCGGCGGCATCGGGTTCCCGTAGCGCTGCTGCTGTGACGCTCGAGGGGATCGACGAAACCACGTTGGAGCGGTTGCAGCGCGACCTTGAGGGAGCTCGTGTCGTGAGCGTCGAGATGGGCCGACCGGATGAACTGTTCGTGGTTCTCGGGCGGGACCCGTGGCGCTGGGCTCTGCGCGGGGTGGCTGGCGATGGCGGGGCCACGCTCACCACGGTCGACTTCGAGAGAGCACTCCCCGATGGCGTCGATGTGCGGCGTGCCGTGCCCGCCGACAGCGACCAGATTCTGGCGGTGTGTCGCAACACGCCGATCGTCCTGGGCGACGTCAAGCTCTACATCGATCCCGGCGACGATTACTTCGCGGCACTCCAACTCATGGAGGCCGCAGGCTCGATGGTTGCGACTTACCACAGTCGTGTCGTCGCTGTGCAATGCGGCACGGCCT
>CAZWDB010000185.1:0-5790 GCA_964632885.1 uncultured Acidimicrobiales bacterium
TCTCGTCGAGGACGGTGATCGCGCTGAGCCGGTAGTTGAGCGGCTCGGTGAATCGCAGCACCACGCCGCCGGGCGCCTGGGGCAGACCCGTGCCCGGCGATGGGCTCGCGTCCACGAGGTCGGCATGGGCAGCCGCCGGCGCCGCCGCCAAGACGGCGAATACCGCGCCCGCCGCCGCGACAAGCACGACCCAAGCGCTGCGCCTCATCTCAAGGCCTCCGGTGCGAGGTCGCGTGTCCCGACGCGCTTGTCGTCGACTCACCCGTCGACGTCAAGGTCCTTGTTGGGCGTTCCACGTCGAGCCGCCATCACGACTCACATAGACCTGGACGTGTTCGCCGCGGTGCCTGCCGGCGTAGAGCAGATCCTCGTCACCCGGAACCGCCTCGACGAGCGACACCCGCGCGGGAAGGTCGAGAGGCCGCCACGTCCGTCCGCCGTCGGTGGTGCGGGCCGCGCCTGCCGGGCCCGACGCCACCATGAAGTCGAGCCCGTCGCCGCCGCGGCTGAGCCAGGTGGCCGAGCCAAGCCCGCTGTCGACCCGCTGCCAGGACCGCCCTCCATCGACGCTCTGGACCACTCCCCCGCTGGCATCCGCCGCGAACAGACGGTCCCCGTCGTCGGGATCGACGAGGATCCTGCCGAAGAACGACTGGCCCGCCGAGTCCGTGCGCACCTTCCAGTCATCGACACCATCGGTCGAGGCGAACACACCGACACCGGGACCGGCGCCGTACAGCGAGTCGGTGGTGCCGCCGAAGGCGTGCACGTCGGTGTGGGGCAACCCTTCATTCACCTGACGGAAGGTCTTGCCACCATCGGTCGAGCGGTTGAGGCCGGGGTGACCGCTCACATAGATGGCGTCCCCGGTGAAGGCCCAACCCATGGCATCCGCGCCGCGCAGTGACTCGAGTTCCCGCCATGTACGGCCGCTGTCACGCGACACCGACACGGCCGTGTGGCCGCCCGCGAAGAGACGGTCGGGGTTGTCCGGATCCACGGCCAGGGAGTGGAAGTCGCCGCCAGTGAGCGCGCCCGTACCATCCGAGTTGCCCCCACCGCCGCTGGAGGCCACTAACAGCACCCCGCCGATGACAACGAGGCCCGCGAGGGCCACCCACACCGGCGTCGAGATGTTCCCGAACCGGCGAGCCCCCCGCCGCCGCGTCGCTGGGCGCCGGGCTGGTGATCGCCGCGCCGAACTAGCCACCAGCGGGATCGCCGCTCCGCGAATTGCCACCGGCCTCGGCCCTGTGGGTCGACGGGGCGCCGCGACCGCGCTGCATGAACCACATCATGACGGCCATCATCACCGCGCATCCCAGCACGGGAATCACCAGCGCCAGAGAGTCCATAGGTCCTCCTCGATGCGTCGACCATAGGGCGCGACGGGACAATCGTCGAACAGTTGGACGACGTCGCCGGCGAAGTTCTGGGTGACCCGCTGAGTGCCGTGCTACCGCGAGCTGCCTCGCCTTCCAGGACGCCTTCAAACGCTACGGTGGCCGGGTCGCCTTCCTCGGGATTAACCACCAAGACGGACGCACCGCCGCCAAGCGCATCGGGGAGATGAGCCGCGCCGAACTGGGCGAGGCGCTCGAGGAGTTGCTGGCACGATGAGGACTCCCGGGACGCGCGGGCACGCCACCGATCGCCTCGGACGGGCGATCGCGCTGAGATGGGAGCAGGACGACCGCTGGTGGTTGCTCACTCCGGTGGTCGTGTCGGGCGCGTTTGGCGCCATCGCGCTGGCCGCCTTCGGCCTTCCTCCGATCGCCTTGCACGGCCCGTGGCACTACCAGGGTGTGATGAGCCCGACGTGCGGCATGACCCGAGCCGTTCGTTCCTTCGCCCAAGGACAGATAGGCCTGGCGCTCCGTTACAACCCAGCCGTCCTCGTTCTCGTCGCCGCCTACGCTGGCGCCCTCGCCCGCAGCGGCTGGGGACTCGCCACTGGACGCTGGCTCCACATCTCGATCCGCCGCGCGCGCCCCCTTGTCGTTCTGGCTTTGGTAGCGGTCGTAGCGCTGTGGGTTCATCAGCAGGCCAAGGTCGATCTCATCGGTCCGTGACCCGTCGAGAAGCGATTCGGCGAGGAGTTCAACGCCTACGCGGCCCGCGTCCGCCGCTACTTGTAGCTCCCCAGAGTGGTACTCAGCTCGCCAAGGGACCCACAAAACATGGCGGGCGATGTCAGCTGCGGACTTCAGGTTTCGGCACCTTTCGAAGCGCGTCAGACAGGGTCGGACGGCAAGCGCGCTCTCGCCCGAGGAACGTATTGAACAGAAACGAAGGGACACAGAATCCGGCGAAGGTGAAGGTGGCGGCCGCTGCCGCCAGCGACCACCCGAGCGCGTGCGCCAACAACGTCGCGTCTGCCAGGAACGCCAGCGCTGTGGCCACGAGCCACACTGACGCCAGTGCACAAGCAGACCGGCGGGCGGCGCGGGCGGGCGGAATCGCTGGAAGCCGCAAAAGATGCCGGAACTCACGGTTGTACGCGACGTCGAAGACGTGCGACGCCGATGATGCCCCGACAGCCGCCGTGGCCGCCAACACCAGGAGAAGTGCCGGTGACTCGAGCGCGGTGCCCACTATCAGGGTGGTGAGGCACAGGGCAGGAGACCACCGCACCCACAGGCCGGCCTCGTCCGCCTGTTGGAGATCTGCTCCGGTCCACCCCTGCATCTCGAGTAGCTGGAGCCTTCGCTCTCGTGCATACAACGCGGTGCCCCGCCCCGTCGGTTCCGATCATCGTGGTCTCGGGTGAGGCCACGCAACACGCCACCTGAGGTGCACGGACCGACGAGCCGACGGTAACACGTCAAGTCCCGATCACAGCCGCGGCCTTCGAGCACGCCTGGGTGGCGGGTGGGGTTTCAGCTGGCTCGTTTGACTTCGGCGAAGGCGCTGCGGGTGAACCAGGTCGGAAAACCTCGGACCAGTTGCCGGGGTCCGGCGAGGTTGATGGCCTGATCACGGACGAGCTCGTCGATGCCGATGTCGCCCATCCAGTACTGGACGAGGGAGCGGATGTGGCAGGCGACCTCGAGGTGGATCTCATGGCCGGGATCGACAAGGCAGATGTCGATGGCGCCGCGTTCGAGTACCAGCCAGAACTGGGATTTCCCGTCGGTTGAGCCCGCGACGTCGAAGTGCACGACGGTGCGTCCGGCAGGGAGCGCGTTGGCGATCACGTTGCGGTGGACGTCCCACATCAACAGGCTGGCGTCGAGGTGCTCGACGCGAACCTGGCCGCGGGCCCAGCGCTGCCCCCAGACGCCGACGGCTTCGATCACCGGGCGGAGTTCCTCGCCGGCAGGGGTGAGGAGATAGTCGACGTCTCCGTCGGACTCGTGTCGTTCCACGATGCCGGACCGCTCGAGTGTCTTGAGCCGCTTGGACAGCAGCGACGGCGACATGAGCGGCACACCGCGGCGGATCTGGTTGAAGCGGGTGCTGCCGCACACCAACTCCCGGACGATCACCAGCGTCCACCGCTCACCGAGCACCTCGGTCGCGATGGCGATCGGGCAGAACTGTCCGTACGTCGTCGGCATAGGCCCACCTTAGGCACCCACGCTGCAGTCGCCTAGTACAGAGGTTGTACTAGACCCCGTGCCAGCGGGCGTGCACCGTGGGAGGGACAGACCGACACCAACAGGAATGAGCAACCGATGGCGATCCCAACCGAGACTCTCGAGGCCCTGGCGGCATCCTTCAGCGGCCAGATCGTCTCCCCCGGCGACGACGACTACGACCAGCGCCGCAAGATCTGGAACGGCCAAATCACCCGGCAGCCCGCCGCGATCGCAAGCTGTTCCGGCACCGCGGATGTGATGGCGGCAGTCCGCTTCGCCCGCGAACACCAGATCCCGTTCTCGGTGCGCGGCGGCGGCCACGCCGTCGCGGGCCACGCCCTCCGCCACGACGGCCTCGTCATCGACTTGTCCGCCATGAACGCAGTGCGCGTCGACCCAACAAACCGTCGCGGCTCGGTGCAGGGTGGCGCGCTCTGGAGCGACGTCGACCGCGAGACCCAGGCCTTCGGCCTCGGCGTGACCGGCGGCATCGTCACCCACACCGGCGTCGGCGGCCTCACCCTCGGCGGCGGCATCGGTCACCTCATGCGCAAGTACGGTCTCACGATCGACTCGCTGCGGTCCTGCGACCTCGTCACCGCGGAGGGAGAGTTTCTCGTCGCCAGCGAAGACGAGAACCCAGAGCTGTTCTGGGGTCTCCGCGGCGGCGGCGGCAACTTCGGCATCGTCACCACCTTCGACTTCGACCTCCACCCCGTCGGCCCCACCGTGCTCGCCGGGATGCTGCTGTGGCCCATGAGCGAAGCCCGCGAGGTACTCGGCTTCTTCCGCGACTTCACCGCCTCAGCACCCGACGAGGTCGGCGTGCTCGCCAACCTCCGTCTCGCGCCACCGCTGCCCGTGGTCCCCGCCGAGCTCCACGGCCAGCCCGTTGTCGCGTTGGTCCTCAACTACACCGGGCCGGTCGAGGACGGCCAGAAAGCCTTCGCCGGCCTCGCCGGCCTGCCCGAACCGGCCCTCAACACCCTCGCCGCCAAGCCCTACCGGGCGCACCAGTCGATGTTCGACGCCACCGTGCCCCACGGCAACCACTACTACTGGAAGTCTTGGAAGCTCCCGCCGCTCACCGACGCGATGGTCGAGGTGATCATCGAACACGCCAGCACCATCACCTCACCGTTGACGTCGGTCCCGATCTTCACCCAAGGCGGCGCGGTCGCCCACGTCAGCGACGACGCCACCGCGTTCCCGAACCGATCCGCCGCCCACGACATCAACATCGTCGGCTCCTGGCTACCCGACGACGCCGACCCAGACCGCCACATCGCCTGGGTCCGCGGCTTCTGGTCCGCCCTCGAAGCCCACGCCACCGGCACTTACATCAACTTCATGTCCGACGAAGACCAAGACGCCGTCGCCCGCGCCTACGGCACCCGACGCTACGCCCGCCTCGTCGACCTCAAGAACACATACGACCCCGACAACGTCTTCGACCAAAACCAAAACATCCGACCCGCCACCTGAGCGCCAAAGCCGCCATCCGAACCGTGGCATCGGAGCGCGCCCCGCAGCTGCCAGGCGACATGAGACCAAAGGCGCGATGACACAGCAGCGGTGACGACGACCGCCCATCAAACGCAGAACGCCATCGCGCTTCGAGGCTCACCTCTGCGGTGACCGAGCACTCGGTCATGTCGGGCGGGCGATCACGCCCTTCGGGACATGGATCGAGCTCCGGTGAAGGTGTTGCTTACGGCCACTGCACACGTGGGTTCATCGGCCGCTACGTCGAATACGTGATTTAGCCCGTGGAGTACACGGCGCATCTACGCGGGCTGAGTTTGTCGCGCCCAGCTGCCCACCCACGAGGCGCGGATCTCCGTCCTCGACCGATCGAGATCGCCTGAACCTGATGCGAACAGCGGTGTTCACCGCGCAGCGAACAATTCGGGCCGGGGATGAACGCGGTGGTGAGGACATCCATCGAGTCCAGGGAGGAACCCTGTCATGTTCAGCAATTCCATTGTCGGAAGCAAACCGTTCAAGGTGGCAGCCGCGGCAGCCGCGAGCGCGGTGGCCGTGCCGCTGCTGATCGTAGGGTTCTCGGGGGGCTCTTCTTCGTCGTCGGCTCCGGAGCCGTCCGCGATGCGAGCGGTGGTCCACCCGGGCCAGGACACCGTCGCCGACGATCCCAGCCAACCCGGCGTGACGAACTCTGGGGGCGGCCGAGGATCCGAGGGCCGGGACA
>CAZWDB010000186.1:0-5790 GCA_964632885.1 uncultured Acidimicrobiales bacterium
TATGACCCATCGTCCCGACATTCACATGCGGCTTCGTCCGCTCAAACTTCTGCTTAGCCATTACTTTCCTGCCTTGTGTGCTTGTTGTCGGTAGCGGCGGTCGGACTCGAACCGACGACCACACGATTATGAGCCGTGTGCTCTAACCAACTGAGCTACGCCGCCGAGAGGGCATCAGCCCAGAGCCCCCTGTCAGAATCGAACTGACGACCTTTTCCTTACCATGGAAACGCTCTGCCGACTGAGCTAAGGGGGCGACGAGTTGCCCGACGGTCGATGATAGCGAACGCCCGCCAGGCGCCCACTACCGTGCCGGCGATGGACGTGCGCCTCGCCCGCCGAGCCGACGCCGAAGCGATTCGACAGATCTACAACCACGAGGTGACCACCTCAACGGTCACCTTCGACCTGGTGCCGCGGTCACTCGAAGCCCAACTCGCGTGGATCGACGCCCACGCCGGCGCTCATCCGGCCGTCGTGGCGGTCACGGGCGGCGCCGTGGTCGGGTTCGGCTCGTTGTCGTCATACCGTGACCGCCCGGGCTATGCGACCACGGTCGAGGACTCCGTCTATGTCGACCGTGAGCACCGCGGTGAGGGCACTGGCCGGCTGATCCTCGAAGAACTGTTGCGCCTCGCCCGCGACCATGGCTTCCACGCCGTTATGGCCCGTATCGTCGACAGCCACGCCGCGTCGATCGCGCTCCACGCGTCGTGTGGGTTCGAGCACGTCGGCACCGAACGGGAGGTCGGCCGCAAGTTCGGCCGGTGGCTCAGCGTCGCCGTCATGCAGCGCATGCTCTGACCGCCTCGCGGGAATTTTCACGACCGAACGCTCTTAATGGGTTCAGGTTCGGTGAAATGAGTCCGAACAGCATGGCGTGTCCCCCACCACATCTGCACGTGCGGACTCGCGCGCCAGTCGATCCGCGCCGACCCTGGTCCGGGCGCGCGCCTGGGTCGCGGGTGCAGTGGCGGTCTTGGCGTTCGCCTCTCCCATCCAGTCCGCGTCGGGCTCGACCGTGCCCCGCCCGGACGGCCTGGCTGTGCCGGCACTCACCCGCGCCAACTCCGGCGACGGCTACCACCTGGTCACCGCCGACGGCGGCGTCTTCTCCCTCGGGTGGTTCCGCAACCAGGGGTCGATCTCGGGCAGCCTCCAGCGGGACGAGGTCACGGGAACGGCGCTCCACCGCGGCAACGACGGGTACTGGCTCGCGTCCCGCGACGGCGGCGTCTTCGCCTTCGGCGACGCCGGCTACCACGGGTCCCTACACGAAGCGGGAGTGAAGACGAAGGGAGTCGTCGGGATCGCCGCCACCTCCACCGGACGCGGGTACTGGCTCGCGTCCCGCGACGGCGGCGTCTTCGCCTTCGGCGACGCCCCCTACCACGGCTCGCTGTCGTCATCGGGTGCCATCGGCGGGCCCATAGTCGGGCCCATAGTCGGGCCCATAGTCGGGATCGCCCCCACACCGACCGGCGACGGCTACTGGCTCGCGTCCCGCGACGGCGGCATCTTCGCCTTCGGCGACGCCGGCTACCACGGCTCCCTCCACGAAGCCGGGGGCACCACGACCAGCGTCGTAGCGGTCGCGGCCACACCCACGGGCGACGGGTACTGGCTCGCGTCCCGCGACGGCGGCATCTTCGCCTTCGGCGACGCCGGCTACCACGGCTCCCTTCACGAAACCGGGGTTGCGGCAGGCCGCGTGGCGGCCATCGGCGCCAGTCCCAAGGGACGGGGGTACTGGCTGTTCGGGCCCGACGGCGGCGTCTTCGCCTTCGGCGACGCCGGCTACCACGGATCGATGGGCGGGCGGCCCCTCAACGCCCCCGTGGTGGCTGCAGCCACCGGACGCGGCCGCTTCCAGCAGGCTCCACTGCCGAAAGTCGAGAGCCCGCCTCCCCCTCCCGCGCCTCCGAGCCGGACCCTCCCGCCCGGGCCGTCGGCCCACGCGGCGGGCTCGGCCACCTCCGGCGGCCGCATGGGTTATGACATCTCCTATCCGCAGTGCGATCGGAGCTATCCCGGCTCGCCGTACGCCTTCGGCATCGTGGGGGTCACCCGCGGCCGTGCCTTCCGGCACAACCCATGTCTCGCTGACCAGTGGTCCTGGGCCAAGTCGAGCGGCGCCGCGGGCGTGTACATCAACGTCAACTTCCCCGGACCCGCTAACGAGCTCGCACTCGGCGCCACCGGGCCGCAGCCCGACTGCAACGGTGTTCTCCCGTGTATCGCGTACAACTTCGGCTTCAACGGCGCGCAGGACGCGCTCAACTACGCGGCGGCCCAAGGGGTTGCCGTCCCGTTCGTATGGCTCGACATCGAGACCATGAACTACTGGACCAGCGACCGGCCTCTGAACGCGGTCGTGGTCCGCGGCGCCATCGACGCGGTGCGCCAAGCCGGCAAGGAGGTCGGCATCTACTCGACCCCCTACCAGTGGAAGACGATCGCGGGCGACTTCGCCCCGGGGGTTCCGGTGTGGATTGCGGGTGCTCCAAACCTCGACGCCGCGCCGGGGTGGTGTCACCGGAGCTTCGCCGGCCACCCGGCCGTGATGGTGCAGACGCTCCCTGTCGTCTTCGACGAGAACTACACCTGTCCGGGCCACGGCACGATGGGCCGCTTCTTCGCAACTTGAGGCAATAACGATCGGTTTCCGATCGTTATTGCCTCAAGTTCAGCGTGGGCCGGGAAGGATTTGAACCTCCGAAGGCTGTGCCGGCAGATTTACAGTCTGCTCCCTTTGGCCACTCGGGCACCGACCCGTGTTCGGTCAAGATAGCGTCTCGCCCATGCCGACCTTCGACGTCGTGTCCGAAGTGGACATGCAGGAAGTGCGTAACGCAATCGACCAGGCCCACCGTGAGGTCTCGACGCGCTTCGACTTCAAGGAGACCGGCTCCACGGTCTCCCTCGGCGAGTCGGAGATCCAGCTTCACTCCAACACCGAGGAGCGCCTCAAGGCGGTGGGCCAGGTGCTGGAGGAGAAGCTGGTCCGCCGCAAGGTGTCGCTGAAGGCTCTCGACTACGGCCGGGTCGAGGAAGCCGCCAAGGGCACGGTGCGTCAGGCCGTTGCCATCCAAGCCGGCATCTCGACCGACAACGCCAAGACGATCAACCGCTTCATCAAGGACCTCAAGCTGAAAGGGGTCTCGTCCCAAACCCAGGGCGACCAGGTCCGGGTCTCCGGCAAGAAGCGCGACGACCTCCAAGCGGTGATCGCGGCGCTCCGCGACGAGGACTTCGGCATTCCTCTGCAGTTCCAGAACTTCCGCGACTGACCCGCCCCACGCCTCCCCACGCCTCCTGCCCGCCGAACTTGAGGCAATAACGAACGGAATCCGTTCGTTATTGCCTCAAGTTCGGCGCGTTCAGGCGGCGGGCGAGGCTGGCGGCACGGGCCTCGGCCAGCACCAGGGCGCCGCCGGACGGGTTCGCAGACGATGCCCAGAGCAGCTGGGTGCGGGGAGGGTGGCTCGGGGCGGCGAAGGCCCCGGAGCCCGCGGCAAGCCGGCTCGTCAGGCCGGCCGCAAGCAGGGCGCGGGGCCGGCTGGCCTGGTACGCCGCCACGACGCGGGGGACCTCCGCGATCGCCTCCTCGAGCCACGCGTCGAGGTGGGGCTTCGGATTCACGGGCGCCACCGGCGTTCCGAACGGCACCGGCTCCGGCGGGAAGTGCAGTTCGAAGTGCAGATGAGGCTTGCCCCCCTTGGCGTTGCCGCTGTCTCCTACGGAGCCGACCACTTCCCCCGCTTGCACCGGCTGACCCGATACGAGCTCGGGGGCGAACTCCTGCAGGTGCGACATGTACACATAGCCACCGTCGGGGAGGTCGATGTAGACGGCGAGGCCGCCGATCGGGCCCTCGACCTGGCGCATCGTGCCGTCGAACGGCGTGCGCACGGGAGTGCCGAACTCGGCGAAGATGTCGGTCCCCTCGTGCAGGTGGACCTCCGGCACGAACCTCGGGAACCACCAGTCGTCGATGAAGGTGGCGTGCCCGGCGACGGGGAACCGGCCCATCCCCATGAGGGCGGCTTCCTGCTCGGACAGACCGAGGTCGCGGAGCGGCTGGAGGGCCTCGAGCAGACGGACAGTGCTGTTCGGCCCGCTGCGCTCCACGCTGTCGATCAGCGCCTGTAGCTCAGGGGGCACCTGCCGGTCGGCGCCCGGTTCCGGAGGGGCGTCGCCGGCATCGTGGGTGGGAGCCTGGTCCGGGGGATGACCAGCGCCGTCGCCTGAGCCCGGTCCGTCCGGCCCCGGCTCGCCGGATCCACTGGGTTCGTCGGGCTCCTGGGGGTCGTCGGACTGTGACGTGGTCGTGGTCGTGGATGATGCCGTGGTCGTCGTCGTGGTGTTCTCCGGGAGGCTCGGCACCGTAGGCACTTGGGCGCGCGCCGCGAACGAACTGATGGCAAGAGTGCCGGCTGCCGTCAGGAGGACCAGAGCAGGGCGCAGGCGACCGGACACGGGCGGAGAGGCTATCTGCCAGGGAACTTGAGGCCATAACTACCGAATTCCGTGCTTTATTGCCTCAAGTTCGGATGCCGCGGAGGCGGGCGACGCGCTCCTCGGTGGGAGGGTGGGTGCGGAACAGGCTTCCGAAGCTCACCTTCCGGCCCGTCAGTGGGTTGACGATGAAGGCCTGGGCGTGGGCAGGGTCGATGTCCATCGGCACGCGACCCGCCGCCGCGTCGAGCTTCTGCAGGGCACGGGCGAGAGGCTCGCCGTCGCCGATCAGCTGGGCGCCGGTGCGGTCGGCCTCGAACTCGCGGCTCCGGCTGAGCGCCGCCTGGAGCACCATCGCGGCGATGGGGGTGAGGATGGCGAGACCGATCAGTGCGATCGGGTTGCCGCCCCGGTTGTTGTCGCGGCCGCCGAAGCCGCCCAACATCGCGCCCCACATCGCCATGCGCGCCGCGAATGTGATGCCCATGGCGACGGCCGCTGCGACCGAGCCGATCAGGATGTCTCGGTTGCCGACGTGGCTCAGCTCGTGGGCCAGCACGCCCCGCAGTTCGCTGCGGTCGAGGATCTGCAGGATGCCCTGGGTGACCGCGACCGCGGCATGGTTGGGACTACGCCCGGTGGCGAAGGCGTTCGGTTGGGAGTCGGGCGTGACGTAGAGCTTCGGCATGGGCATCGCCTTCTGCTGCGTGAGCTCGCGCATGATGGCGTAGTACTCGGGCATCTCGGCTTCGGTCACCGGGACTGCCCGGGCGGCTTTGATGGCGATCTTGTCGGAGAACCAGTAGGAGCCACCGACCATCACGAGGCCGAGAACGAGGCCAATGACCAGGCCGCCCTGGCCCCAGAACGACCCGATCATCATCATCAAGCCGCCGAGAGCGGCGAGCAGTACGTAGGTCTTAGCGGTGTTCTTGCTCACGCCTCTAGTCTTGCCGATCGGCGCTGCAATTCGTCCACGCGCGAACGTGCCTTGGCGCGTGCTTTACTCCGGGGCGTGAAGAAGTCGATCGACTTTGCCCTCGACGACCACCCCGACGATGACGAGGAGCGGGCGGTGACTGCCTGGGCGGTCGCCGCGGTCGACGACTGCGACGGCTGCGCCGATCTACGCGTCGAGGTCACCCTCGAGGAGCGAGGCAGCGCCGGCACCGGCGTCGTCGCGCATCTCGCCCCGGCGGGCGCGCGCCGGTTGCGCGCCGCTCTCGCCGGCGCGCTGCGTGAGATGGGCGAGGACCCCGACCTCACGTGACCCGACTTCAGCCGAACTTGAGGCAATAACGAACGGATTCCGTTCGTTATTGCCTCAAGTTC
>CAZWDB010000187.1:0-5751 GCA_964632885.1 uncultured Acidimicrobiales bacterium
GAGGAGACGATGCCCGCGCTCGAGGAGGGGTTGCGTCGTTCCGGGCGTTCCCTCGACGACGTCGAGGTGACCGCTCCGAGCTTCGTGGTCACCGGCGACACCGAGGAGGAGTACAACCGGGCCGCCTCCGGCGTCCGTCAGCAGGTCGCCTTCTACGGCAGCACGCCGGCCTACCGTCCCGTCCTGGATCTTCACGGTTGGGGCGACCTCCAGAGTGAGCTCAACGTCCTCTCCAAGGAAGGGAAGTGGACGGAGATGGGCCAGCTGATCGACGACGAGATCCTCGATGCCTTCGCGGTCTGCGGTGAGCCCGACGACATCCCCGGCAAGATGGCCAAGCGTTACGGCGACGTCTGCGACCGAGTCACATTCAACCTCGGTCGCTACAAGGATCCTGCCAAGATCTCCGAGGTCAAGCAGACGTTGCGCGGCTAGTCGGTCCAGCGCGACATCAGCACCGGTTCGCCCGGTGCCGGGTTGCCGTCGTCGGGTTCTCTCGTGACGACGATGCGCGGAAAGCGGGCGGGATCGGCCGCGGTGATCATGCGGACCTTCGCCGTTCCGTCGGCCTTGGTTACGAAGGTTCCCGCCGAGACGCGGGTCGTGCCGTCGACGGCGTCGACGTACCAGCACTCGTAGTGACCGCCGCCGTCGGAAGGAAGACCCCATACCTCGAGCTCGACGACCACGCCTTGGGCGGTGGGGCGCAAGGTCGCGGCCCCGCGCGCCGCGGCCGTTCCGGCCTCGAGGCCGGTGGACGCGAGCTCGGCGGTGAACACCTGGTCAGAGTCAGGCGCGGGATCGCGGTTCGACACGACCGCCGCCGCGGCGACGGCAGCCGCGAGCAGCGCGGCGACCGCGATCGATGCCGCCGCGAGCCGGCGGCCGCCGGACCTGGCCGGAACGGCGCTCGCTTCGACGGCGGCCATCGTCCGCTGCCGCAACATGGGAGGTGGTTCGACGGCGACCTCGGCCCGGGCAAGAAGGTCGGGCAGGCTCGACAACTCGGCGACCTCGGCCCGGCATGAGCTGCACTCGGCGAGATGGTGGGCGAAGCGGTCCGACGCGGCCGGTTCGAGGATGTCGAGGAGGTAGCCGGCGAGGTCGGGATGCGGCGTGGGGTGCTCAGGCATCGATCCCCCGCTCCTCGAGCGCGAGCTTCAGGGCACGGAGCGCGTAGTAGGCGCGTGTCTTGACGGTGCCGAGCGGGACTTCTAGACGCTCCGCGATTTGGCGCTGGGTGAGGTCGCTCCGGTACGCGAGCTCGAGCACATCTCGGTGCGACGGTGAGAGGGAATCGAGCGCGTCGCGGACTACGACTCCGAGCACGAACGCGTCGACCGGGTCCTCGACCTCGGACAGGCGCGCTTCGTCGGTTAGGTCGGCGGCGGAGGCGGGCGGTAGCGCGGTCCGCGACGACGGCCGCCGCCACAGGTCGACGGCGAGCCGGCGGGCGATCACGAAGATGAACGCGGACGCCGAGCCCCTCGCGGGATCGAAGGTCGCTCCGGTGCGCCAAAGGCGGACGAAGGTCTCCTGCACCAGCTCCTCGGCCAGGCCGGTGTCGCCGAGGAGCTTGAGGCCGAGGGAGAACAGCCTGCCCGAGTAGCGGCCATAGAGCTGTTCGAGGGCGCCGCGGTCGTGTTGACGGACGGCGAGCAGGAGATCGGCGTCGGTCGTCGCGGTCTCGGCCACCCCCCTCAGTGAAGCGCGTTCCAACACCGGTGTGCCCATCTCATCAGGCAGTACGGTTGATGTCCGCCCCTCGGTTCACCCCTCGAACTTGAGGCAATAACGAACGGAATCCGATCGTTATTGCCTCAAGTTCGTCGAGATGTCAGGCCACGACGAAGGTGGCGGAGCCTTCGACGGCTACACCGCCGCTCTGGCGGGTGCAGGTGAGCTCGAGGTCGACCTTGCGCTCACCGTCTTCCTCGTACTTCTTCACGACAGTTCCCGCGCACGTCAACGTGTCGCCCGGCCACACCTGTTCGCTGAAGCGAACCGTGAACCGCCTGACGTTCTCGGGACCGAGCCACTCGGTTGCATACGTCGAAAGGATCCCGGCCTGCAGCATCCCCACCGAGAACACCGACGGGTAGCCCGCGCCGGTCGCGAAGACCTCGTCGTGGTGGACGGGGTTGAAGTCGCCGGACGCGCCCTGGTACCGCACGAAGTCGGTGCGGCTCAGGGGGCCTACATCCCGCGGCTCATGGGCGAAGCCTTCCTTGAGGTCATCCCAGGAGACGCTCATTCCTTGCCGCCTTGGTCCGCCTTGTCGTCGGTGCTGGCGGCGCCGCCGCCGCCGCCCGCGCCGGTGTTGGCGGCTCGGCTCGTCCGCACACCGGTATTTCGCCCGATGGCGACGAGGTTGCCGTCGGCATCACGGAACTCCTGCCGAGTGACAGTGAAGGTGAGAGTGCCGCCTCGCCGGCCCTCCTTGGTGTAGGAGTCCTCCGGGTGGCTGGTGACATACAGCGTGGTGCCGGCACGAGGCGGCGGTCCGAAGAATTCGTATTCCTGTCCGGCGTGCAGTCCGAGGCCGGCGCCCGCTTGCCGTTGCCGGCTGCCGCCGCCTTCGGGCCGGGGGCGCGGCGCCCGCCGGGGTGCCCAGAACGCCGAAGCCCGGAGGAACGTTGGCGGTATCACGGGCGCCTCGTCCTCCAGATACGCAGGATGGGTCGACTTCACCGAAGCGGCGAACTCGCGCACCTTCCCCCGTTCGATCACCATCTCGTAGCCGTCGTCGGCCATGTGCTCCCCCCAAAGTCTGCGAACTTGAGGCAATAACGATCGGAATCCGTACGTTATTGCCTCAAGTTCGGCGGTGTTTCTGTGTGTCCGGGCCTACGTGGCGGCCTGCGACTTCTCGCGGCGCTGCTCGAGGACCTCGTCGCCGAGCTTGCCGATCGCGTCGATCTCGTCGTCGGTGAAGCCCGCCATCTGGCGGAACTTGCGCGCGAGGGTGATCGGGCTGTCCTTGGACGTGTTGCGACCGCCACCCAAGCTGAACATCCGGTCGACGGTGTGCTGGAACTCGAGCGCCTTCTGCCGGCGCTCCGGATCGTCCTCGGTAAGGCGACGCAGCCAGTCGGAGCCCATCTTCACGTGGGTGACCTCGTCGGCGAGCATCCAGTCCTCACAGAAGTGGAGGTAGGGATCGGTCGAGCGCTCCGCGAACTCCTTCATCGTGTTGAAGACGTCGATCGCCAGGCCCTCGAGGCCACGGTTGACGCCCGTGAGCCGCATCACCGGGTCGGGTGCGCACGCCGCCTCGTAGAGGAACTTCGACTCGGAGAACTCGCCGATAGCCGTTCCCATCCATTCGGTGAGCTTCACCGAGATCTCGACGTGGCGGGCTTCGTCCCAACACTGGCGGGCCATGTCGAGCTTGAGCCCGAACGGCGCGTCTTCGGTGTCGAAGTCCCAGCACGTGCGCCCGGCTCCTTCGAGGGCCTGGATCTCGCCCATGAAGATTCCGTGCATCAACGAGCGGGCCCGCTCCGGGGTCGCCTCGTCGTCGGGCGACATGCGGCCGGTTCGCTCGTAGTTGCCCCGAGCCAGGTTCTGGCCTCCGGCGCGTGGGTCGTTCATGCGCTCGGCGACGTCGACGCTGAAGAACCGGTCGTCGCGTGCGAGTTCGGCGGCAGGGAAGGTCTTCCTCACGGCGGTTTCCCCCTCCGATCAAAGAGATAGATCGTTAGATGCTGAAACCACCCTACCCAATTCGCGCGACGCGCGTTACGCCGGCCGGGTCCGGCTGGAACCGAACTGGCCGCGGAATCCCGCCAGATCTGGCGGGATTCCGCGGCCAGTTCAGCTGCCGGCGGGCCGGCGGGCCAGGCTAGGTGCGGACGACGACGACCTTGGGCTCGTCGAAGCGGAAGCGCAACAACGCGGCGACTCCGATCACCGCCGCGAGCGCGAGGAGCACCGCGACTGGTACGAGGACGGCCTCGAAGCCCTTTGCGTCCAGGATCAGGGAGCGAAAGCCCCGCATCGCCCAGTACTGGGGCGCGACCGGTGCGATCGTGCGGGCCCAGGCAGGCAGCACGGTGATGGGCACGAGGGCGCCTGACAGCCCGGCGAGGACCATGGCGCCCAGGTTGCCGACCAGGTTGAGTTGCTGCTCGGTTCGGAGCACAGCCGCAAGGAGGAGACCGACCGAGGTCAGACAGATCGCGAACGCGACCACGATCGCCACGATGCCCAGCATCGATCCGGGAACGCGTAGCCCGAACATGGTGAAGCCGAGCGTGAACAGCACCGTCTGCTGGAACAGACACAGCCCGAACGCCGGAAGCACCTTCCCGACCATGATCTCGGAGTTGCGCGCTGGGCTGGCGCGGAGCCGCTCCCACGTGTTTTGGCGATGCTCGGAGAAGAAGAGGAACCCGACGAAGCTGACGAGGAAGAACGCGAACAGAACGGTCATGCCGGGGACCGCGAACTCGGCCCCGTTGGCTCCGCTGTTTCCGGCCTGGTTGAGCGCGATCCGTGCGATCGGCTTGAGGAAGGCCATCATCACGACCGGCATCAGAATGAGGGTGAGCAAGGAAGTCCAGTCCGACAGGATCACCCGCACCTCGTGGCGGGCGATCGCCAAGCTACGGCGTGGCGACATCAGCGGCCTCCTTGTCGTCCTCTTCTTCTTCGTTTTCGTTTTGCTTGTCGGGGCCGACTGCTTCGGTACCGGACCCGCTCGGCTCCTCGTCGCCCCGGTAGCGACGCCCGGTGAGCGCGAGGTACACACTCTCGAGGTCGGGCCGGCTGAGCTCGACGGCCCGCAGCCTCTCGGCGTGGGAGTTGAGACCGGCGAGGACGGTGGCAGCCGTCACCGCGGGGTCCGCGGTGGCGATGCGGACGCGCCCGGGATCGTCTTCCACCGGTACGGCGTCCGGGATCACGGGCGGCTCGCCCTCGAAGACGAGTTCGACCGCGGCGGACGCGTGCGCCGCCACGAGTTCGCCGACGGAGCCTCGGGCGATCACCTGCCCCTGGTCGACGATCACCACCCGGGCGCCGAGCGACTCCACCTCGGGGAGGTAGTGGGTCGAATAGCAGACGGCCGCGCCTTCGGCGGCAAGCCGGCGGACGAGGGCGAGCAGCGCGTTCCGGCTCTCGACGTCGGCGCCCGTGGTCGGCTCGTCGAGCAGGAGGAGCGGCGGCTGGTGAACGAGGGCCATCGCGGTGTGTAGCCGGCGACGCTGCCCGCCGGACATCGAGTCGGCCCGCCTCTTCATGAGATCGGTGAGTCCCAGTGCCTCGGCGGTTTCCTCGATGCGCGCCCGCAGCACGCGGCCGCGCAGTCCGGCCAACTCGCCGAACAGTTGGATGTTCTGGAAGACCGTGAGGGTGGGGTAGACCGCCATCTCCTGGGGCGCGAGCCCGAGGTGCGGTCCGACGGCGTCGGGGCGGCGCGTCACGTCGATCCCGTCGACTACGACGGTGCCCTTGTCGGGCCGGCGCAGTCCGGCGACGATTGACACGAGGCTGGTCTTGCCCGCCCCGTTCGGCCCGACCAGGGCGACGATCTCGCCCGCGGCGACGTCGAGATCGATCCCCCGGAGTGCCCGCACCGTCCCGTAGGACTTCTCCACCCCTGCCACATGCAGCACCATGAACGCGACCATAGCTCGCGACATGTCGCGTTCGAAAGGCGTTTCTGCCCGAACTTGAGGCAATAACGAACGGAATCCGTTCGTTATTGCCTCAAGTTCGGCTGGCGAGGTCGACGAGGAGCGCCTGGGT
>CAZWDB010000188.1:0-5746 GCA_964632885.1 uncultured Acidimicrobiales bacterium
CCACCGGCGAGATCAGCGTCCTCCACGGTCAGAAGGACCTCGACCCAGAGCTGCTGAAGGGCGTGCACAAAGGTCCGATAGAGCTCCCCAGGACGTCTTCCTGAGGGCTTGCAGGCGCTCAGTAGTGTCGGTAGCTCCTAGGGAAAATAGGAACTGGCGGATCCGAACGCGGGAGCCATCGCCGAGACGCAGCGGCGGGACAGCTCGATGTCCCACGCGCCGTCTGTGCTCGTCGAGGCTGCCGCTTCGATCGCAAGATCATGCCTCCCGCCGCGGCGCCCGAACCGTTCAAAGCTGACGGTCAGGTATCCGTTGTCGGAGGACCGGTCCTGGTTGATCTCCAGGTCGCCGATACGCTCCATCGTCCGCTTCCCGGCCAGGATCGTCCTCAGCCCGTCACGCCGACGTCTTCACTGGAAGTGTGACGGTCGTGGCGCCCCGTCCGCTCACGCAGCTCGCGCCAGCCGAACCAAACCGCGGCGACGAGGAGCACAATCGCGGTCAAGAGCGCCCAGAGGATCCCTTCGAGCAGGGCGCCGACGCCGAAGGCCAGGGCCGAGAGCAGCAAGATGACGAGGAGGGCAGTCATGGCCTAACGGTTACCCAATGAATACCGGCATCTAACGGCGGAAGGAATGTGTTCGGGTTTGTGTTCGCATGCCCGTACCGCGGGCTGTCACGTGTGCCTCGGGTAGGTGTCGTGGGTGCGCGAAGAGCGGGCGAGTCGGGATGGAGTCAACGGCGGCGGTGCAGCCGAGGAGATTGCTCGCCGTATGGACGTGCCGGTTACGGTGCTCGGCGTCATCTTCGTGCTCCTCGAGGTGGCGCGGGCACTGGCTACGGGACCTGGCCTGACAACGGCGCTCGGGGCGTTGGGATGGCTTCTGTGGGCTGTGTTTGTGGCGGAGTTCCTCACTCGCCTTGCGGTCGCCCCGGACCGGGTCGTCTTCTTCCGGCAGAGTTGGTGGCAACTTCTCTTCCTCGTGGTGCCCTTTCTTCGCTTCTTACGGCTGGCCGTGGCGCTGCGGACTCTACGGATAGGCCGCATCCTGTCGTCGGCAGTGCGGGGCAGCCGGAGCGCGCGACGGCTCGTGTCCAGCCGGCTGGGCTGGCTCGCGTCCGTAACCGCGGTCGTGGTGCTGTCCGCCAGTCAGCTGTTGTATGGATTCGGCGGCTACCACGACTACGGCGATGCCCTGTACGCCGCGGCGATGGCCACCATCACCGGAGCCGGATCGGGTCGAGTGACCGCGGTTGCGCGGGTTGTCGACGTGGCTTTGGCGCTGTACTCGGTGGGAGTCTTCGCGACGCTAGCTGCGACGGTGGGCGCCTACCTTCTTGAGCGTGAGGGAGAACGGCGGACCAGTACGGAACGGGCGCTATGAGGGGCTCGGCAGGTTACGAATGCCGCGCCCGATGGAGCCGGGCGCCGACGCTCAGCGCGTGCTGGTGCGCGGTGAGGTCGTGATCCCGGAAGAGCTGGCCGACACGGCCGAGGTGTGGCACGCGCTCGGGGTGTGAGCGTGAACACGCTCATCCTGGAAGCGCTGCAGGCCGAGGTTGACCGCGTGAAGGACGACAAGGACTTCATGGCGGTCCTTCGCTCCCACATTGCTGTCCGCATTGCTCGTAACCACCCGTTGCCTTGATGGCAACAAGCGATTGGCATGGCAGTCGCTCACGGTGTTCCTAGCACTGAACGATCAGATCCTCGCGGCCGACGTCGACGACGCGGTCGCGTTCATGCTCGGCGTTGCGGCGGGCGACGTCGACGAAGAAGCCGCGGAAGCGTGGATCAGGGCGCGCGTCGCGCACGTCGGCTGACCAGCACTTTCATGCCAGCTCAAACCGTGTCCGCAAGGGCGTGATCACCCCTCCGACACTGCGATGCGGACCCCACCCCGGCGTGCTCTTGTCAGGTGCGCGGTTCGCCGTGCAAACCGGCGCGTCGAACCCGCCGCCGGTGGGCTGTCCAGCCTGCGGGCGCCGCTGACGGTGCCGAACCAGCCACCGCGTGGAGCCTACGTCGCGAGCGCCTACGGTCAGCCTTCAGGATTCTGCGGGTCCGGCGGGTAGGGGTTCGTCACCGAGCCACTCCCTGCCGACCAAGTGTTGCAGGGATCGCCCGCACCGCCACTTTGCGACAGGACGTTGCCGGCCGGCCAGCCGTCGGCGAGATAACGCTGACCGCCCTCGTACATCCGCCAGCAGGGCGCACCGTTTCCGTTGTTGGTGTTGCTGTCGTAGCCCATCACTTGCGCGTCCTTTACACAGGTGTAGTCGCCAGGCGCGTAGTAGCACGCTGGTACCCGGGGATCCGTCGATCGGATCGCGGGGATGGCGCGGAAGCCCTCGTTGATGGATGCAGGAGTCAGCCGGGGGCCGGCCACCTGAATCCCGCTGAACAACTGTCGTAGGTCGTCGTAGTAGCGACACGCGATGTAGGTGATGTCGATCTGAGGTGCATCCGGATCGGTCTCTCGGTACGCCTGGAAGCATGGGCTTTCGGTGACGGCGCCGGCGGCGGTGATGTTCGTGACGACCACAGCCTGGTTCCAGAAAGCTTGGTTCTGATCGTCGTCGAATCCGTTGTCCTCAATCACGCGATCGCCGGCGATGATGACCTCTGGGTAGTAGTCGATCGCTGCGCAGGCGCGGCTGAAATTGGTCTCGAGCCCCATCAGCCACAGGATCGTGGTGACGTTCTTGGCTTTGAAGTCGGCGCACGCCCGGCTCGCGTACGTCGGCACGTAGCGGTTGTCCTGGGTGTAGCCCACGGTCGGGAAGGTGTGTTCCGCAGCGGGGGTGATGCCGCACTGCGCCGCGCCCTCGGTCACCATCTCCGCGAAGTGGATGTAGCCCGGGAAGCTCTCGTTGTTCGTTCGCCAGATGCCGTAGTTGCGTGGCTCACCCAGCTCGCCGCCGTTGGCGCTGAACTCGACCGGATGGGGGGCGACCTTCTGGCAGAGGTACGACGTGAAGAGGCGCGCCTGCTCCTCGAGGCTCGGGTAGAACCCCCAGATCATCCCGGGATACCGCTGAAAGAACGATGCCGGACGTCCCACATAGGAGCCGAAGTTCAGCACTCCCAGCTGTGCCATTCGCTCGAGGTAGGCATCGGCGTTGAATCGCTGGTAGCTCAAGACGGCGAAGGGGTGCACCTTGGCGTAGTTGTCTTCGGCGTCGGCGAGCCGGGCTTCGACGCTGTCGTCCGGACCGCTGAAGTACACGACGAAGTGGGCGAAGCGACCATAAGTCTGGTAGCGGTGGTTGAAGTACTGCTGCCAGCGACGGAGCGCGCGGACAATCGCGTGCTCGTCGCTTTGCGGCGGCTCGGCCAGGTCCCAGTAGGACGCATCGGGCCTGACTTCAGTGCCACGGGAGGTGCCAAGGTCGACGAAGTCGCCTTCGATGTAGATGAGAATGCGTATCTCTTCGCGCGTCACGCCGTGGTGGGTGGCGCCGAAGTTATCGCCTTCGAAGTGGGCGACGCACGGTGGCGAGAGCTTGTCCTCCGTCTGGCGCGGTGGCATGCCGACGCACCGCTTCGTCGTGGGCGTCTTGCCGACCACGGGCAGGGGCGGGGGGCTGTCGGGCGCCGCCTCGTATTCCGGCGTCGAGGGCGACGCGTGTCGTGACGTCCCGGCCAACGCCAACGAACCGAGGTCGCCGGGTGGAGATGGCTCCGATTGGTCGCCTGCGACGACCGGCGCGATCTCCCGTGTCTGCTTCGGGTGGCTCAGCGGGAGGTGCAACGACGAAGGGAGCACCGTCACGGCGATGGTGAGCGCGATCGCCAAGCTCAACAGTGGTGGATACCTCGTCGCCCACCCCGGCCCGCGCCGCGGGCCGGGGTCCCCGCCTGCGTCCCCGCGCATGCGCGTAATACTGCCACTTTCCCCGGTGGCCGGGGGCCCGTACGACTCGGACGCGGTCCTCAGTTCGCAGGTTGGTAGCGACGAGCCATCGACTTCAGGCTCCTTATTGCGGCAGACGACGTGCCAGCCAGCGGTCATCGATGTGCGCCGATGGCGTCCGCAACGCTGTCGAAGACGTCGTCGAGCGGCGCCGGCTCGCGGCCGGTGAATGCCTTGAGGACCTCGTGGTTCTCGAAGAGGCCATGCAGGTAGACGCCGCGTTGGTCGGGACGCTCAGTAGTCGATGCCCTTCTTGGCGCGGATCCCCGCCTTGTAGGCGTGTCTCACCTCGGCGATCTCCGACACGGTGTCCGCGATTTCGATGAGCGCGGCGGGTGCGTCTCGACCGGTGCAGATCACATTGACGTGTGCCGGACGGCTGCGGATGGTCTCGACGGCGTCATCGAGGTCGGTCCAGCCCCAGTTGAGCGGGTAGGTCACCTCGTCGAGGACGACGAGCTGGTGAGTGCCGGCGCGGATGAGGTATTTCGCGTGTTGCCACGCGCTGGCGGCGACGGCTTGGTCGTGGGTGAGGTCGGTCGAGTCCCATGTGAATCCCTCGCCGATTGCCCACCAGTCGACGCCGAGCTGTCGGCCGACCTTCTCCTCGCCGGTCTTCCATTCAGCGGACTTCAAGAACTGCACGACCGCGACCGCCCAGCCGCGTGCCACCGCGCGCATGACCACGCCCATCGCCGCTGAGGTCTTACCTTTGCCGGGACCGGTGTTGACGAGCACAAGTGACGGCGCATGGCGCAGGTCGTCGGGCCGGGGGTCATCGGTAGGGATCTCGATGGCATCGTGCTCGGGCATCAGGTCTCCCTCAGGTGTGGCGAGCGGACCGTTCGTCGGGCGGGAGCAAGTCTCCTTGTCTTCGACGAGGCGTTGCAGGGCGTGGTCGAGTCGAGCGAGGCCTTCGTCGTCGGGTACGGCGATGCGGACGTGGTCGGGAAGACCGAAGCTGGTGCAGTCGCGCACGACGACCCCGAGCGGCGCGAGCCGTTCGCGTAGACCCCGTGCGCGCGCCAGCACCCATGGGGCGTCTGATGGTTCGGTCGCGATGCCGTACCGGGCCAGCAGCAGCGCCGTTCAACCCGTTCTATGGCGGTGCCGAAGGCGGCGATCGGGTGGGGTATCCCGCGCGGTTCGCCGAGGACACGGTCCGCGGCGAACCCGACGGCAGTGGCGAGGATCCGGCTCACTGCACTCCCCGAAGCGCGGACCGGGAGCGCCGGCCAAGCGGCGGAGTGCGCGACCAAATCAGCGTGCTGCCCTTTCCACGCACCCACTCTTGCGCACGTTTTCGCGCTACGCACGCCGCGACGCTGGTGGTTCCGACACCCGCCTAGGGATCGGAGATGGCGAGCTGACGGAGGCGGGCATACATCAGATTTGCCGGTGCTCCGGGCAGCGTTGACCTCGTGACGTCGTGAGTCTCGAAGCGGGCTCTCGGAAGACTCCCACGGGCTTTGGCCACGCTAGATGGCCCTCGGTGGCGTCAGCGACGAACGGATCCTTTCCGCGAGCCCGTCATGTTCGTCCGGGCTCAGTTCGATGTAGCCCTTCGTCTCCATCATCAACGCCGCGAACTGTTGCTCCTCGTAGGGGACGCCCGGCGGAAGCGGAGCGACATGCCAGTGGACGTGGGCGTTCCCTTGGTTGCTTCCCAGGCTCATGATGTAGAGACGCTCGGTCGGCACAGTGGACGCTACAGCGCGGCCAACACGGTGGATGAGGCCGAGGTCGGGGATCCCGATCACGTACTCGATGGCGAGGTCTCATAGTCCGCCAGGCTCTGGGCGGCGTTGGAGGACCGGCCCGGCACCACC
>CAZWDB010000189.1:0-5737 GCA_964632885.1 uncultured Acidimicrobiales bacterium
GACCCGAGTGACTGGTGCTCGGGGCCATGTCCGGCAAGCAACCGCCTAGCGACGGGCCACGCCCAGAACGCCGGCTCGCGGACAGGTCCGCGATGCCGAGACCGTCCCCGAAGCCCGGCCTGAGCCGTCCCCAAACACCCGCTGGACAAGGGCCGATAGCCGCCATAACGCAGGAGCCTCAAAGTTGCGTTCGCGAGCGAGCGTTCGGCGCCGCCATCGTCTGCGCTGACGGCCAAGGTCGTGAACGCGACGAAGCACCAGATCGTGCATGCTTCGGGCGTGATACCCGAAGGAGATGGCGCTGGTCGTGCCGAGCTCGCCGCGATCGGCGGCACCGAATCCGCCATCTACGGCTCCGTCACGCCGCTGCAGTTGCACGCCTTCCTCGACGCGTGGATAACAAGCCGGCTTGGCAGCCCCATCGCGCGTGTTCACTTCCGCGCCGGACGAATCGACGTGGTCTGGGGCGTGGAGCTCGAAGACGGGCGAGCCGTTGTCATCAAGACGCATCGACCTCCGACGGACCTGGATGCCATCCGGGTGACCAACGACGCCCAACGTGTTCTGGTCAAGGCAGGGTTCCCTTGCGCGATGCCCTTGGCCGGACCCGAGGACGTCGAAGGCCACGTCCTGACGGCGGAAACGTTGTTAGTCGGCACTACGCCCGACGGCCCCGACCCTGCCCATCGGCTGTTGCTGGCCGAAGGGCTCGCTCGACACATCCGGGTTCTCCGCAACCACCCTGACCTGGTACCGAGGGCTGGGGCTGGACCATCGTGGTGCCACTATCAGGCAGGACCCTGGCCCGTCCCACACGACACCATCGTCGACTTCCGTTCCACACCGACCGGGTTCGAATGGCTTGACACATTCGGACGACGAGCCGCCGACCAGGTACTGGCTCATCGCGATCCGGAACACGTCGTCGTGGGTCACGCCGACTGGTACGCGGGCAACACCGCGATCTCCGGAGGCGTGCTCGTCGGGACCTTCGATTGGGAACTCGTCGCCGACACGGAGGCCGTCATCGCAGGCTTCGCCGCTGCATGCTTCAGAGCCAGCTCAACCGGTCCCGCGGGATTGTCGACTCCCGAGGACGCGGCGCTGTTCATGCGCGACTACGACAACGTCCGCTCCGAACCTCTTCGCGACCGGGAGCGCCGAACTGCTGCTGGCGCGGCCGCCTGGATCCTCGCCTTGAGCGCTCGTTGGCAGGTCGCGCTTCGCGACCACGGCCTCGGCGATGAAGCGCTTGTCTCGCGGGTTCGAAGCCGGGGGGAGGATTACTTGTCCCTCGGCTGGTGAAGCCGACTGGGGCCCGTCCGTGTTCTTCGAGTTGGGTGACCTGGAGCCCGGAGACAGGGTGATGGTCACCAGAGCAGATGGAATGATCGCCGAATTCGAGGTCGAGGCAGTACGCCGCTACCCGAAGGACGAGTTCCCGACCCAGCTTGTTTACGGCGACATCGACCACGCCGGCCTGCGACTGATCACCTGCGGCGGGCCCTTCGACCGCGAATTGCGTCACTACCTCGACAACGTGGTCGTGTTCGGCTCACTGGTCGACTCTTAAGAGTCGCGGCGTTATAGCACTGGGTCGTGCTGATCTGAGGTGACGTTCCGGTTCGCTCAGATCATCGACGCGACGATGGCGATGGCCCGGCCCCCTCGATCGAAGCGCTCCGCCGGACGCCGCCAGTGCCGCATGACTCGCCACCATTTCATCGGACCGATGGCGTGTTCCACGGGCATTCGCATCGACGACAGGACGCGGTTGTAGAGCGGCGCCTCGAAGCTGCGGTTCTTCCCGGGCGGCTTTTGGATTGTCCGTGGCCACGCGAAAGTCCCCGCTGGTGGCCACCAGCGGGGACTTGAACTTGGCCATTGACACTTGGGGGAGGCTCCGGCCCGGATTATTGGATGGCGCGTGTGGCGGTGAGGTTCAGCGACTCTTGGCGGCCATGAGGATCAAGCCCCGGGCATCCTCGTGTAACGGTTGGGCGCTGTACCCGGTGGTTCGAGCCGCTGATACGTGCGGGCGTTCGGGTGGGCTCGTACGATGATGAGGGTGAGCCGCGACGAGTTGCTCGAGCGAGTCACTGTCGATCCACAGGTGTGCTTCGGCAAGGCGACGATCCGTGGGACACGCATCTGGGTCGGTCTAGTCCTCGGGCTGCTGGCTGAAGGCAGCACAGCGTCGGAGATTCTCGCGGACTACCCCCACCTGACCGAAGAGGACATTCGGGCGTGCCTCGCCTACGGTTCCCGGCTCGCCTCGGCGCGGTTCATCGACGTGGCGTGAGGCTCAAGCTCGACGAGAACTTAGGCCAGCCGATCGCGCGCCGGCTCCTCGATGCAGGCCACGACGTCGACGCCGTGGTTGACGAAGGGCTAGGAGGTGCAACCGACGATGCGGTGCTCGCCGCAGCCGTCGCAGAGCGACGTGCCGTGGTCACCCTCGATGTCGGCTTTGCTGACCCGTTCCGGTTCCCGCCCCAGCAGAGCGCGGGGATAGCAGTTCTTCGAGTTGCGGACCGTCCGGGACGTCGTGATCTCGATCTTGTGGTTGGCGAGCTGATCGCGGCACTTGATCGGGCCGAGCTGACGGGCCGTCTCTGGGTAGTCGACCCGACTCGCGTTCGCGAGTACAAGCCCTACGAGGACTGACTTTCACCGAAGTCCCTACGCGCGTCCCGATCAGCAGGACCTACGCGCGTCCCGATCAGCAGGACCTATCGGACAGGAGCGGGGCCGGCAGGTAGTACCGAACCGGCGATAGGTCCTATCCCGGTCAGCGGCGATGGACCTGGCCTTTAGCCCGTCCGTCCGTCGCCTCGGCCTCTTCACTCGAGCGACCTCAGCCCCGGTCGGACTGCTCCCGTCTTCGTCAGGCGGCGCGCTGCTCGAGCCTTGACGGAACATTGCACCGAGGCGTCCGCGGCCCGCTCATCTGCGGCTTCGAGGAACCGCTCGTAGAAGTCCAGCGTCGTCGAAGCCTTGGCATGGCCGACCCGTCCACTGACGGTGCGGATATCGATGCCGAGGGACAGCAGCTGCGGCGCGCTGAAGTGGCAAGGGAATCGGATGGGCAGAGTGGCGAATTGGACGGCAACTCCTACTCGGCCTGACAACCAAGTGTTCCCCTCCTCAACCTTGTGTGGGTAGCTGGACGGTGATGCCGCCGAGGCAGAGGTAGATGGCGGCGGCGAGTGATTCGACGGAGTGGTAGCCGTGGCCGCGTCGTTGGATGAGGCGGATTTTGGCGTTGATGCCTTCGAGTCGGGCGTTGGAGAGGCCGAGCTCGACGGCGGCGAGGATGCCTTCGTAGTTGCGTTGAACTTGGCGGGCGAGGTTGACGAAGGCGGGGATGCGGCTGCGCTTGGCGGAGGTGATCCACCGTTTCAGGTAGCGGCGGGCGTCGGCGGGGTCGACGCGGCGGTAGAGGTCGCGGAGGGCTTCTTTGAGTTCCCAGGCGCGGAAGAGGCGGTAGCGGTCGCGGCGTAACGCCTTGATGAGATCGTGCTGGGCGTCTTGGAGGTTCTCCGCCGCGGATCGGAGCGCCACCCGTGTCTGGCGCCAGGACCGGTCGGCTGAGGACTGGTTGCGGCTGGTGTTCATGAAGACCGCATCGAGGGCCCGGTTGGCGATCTGCATGACATGGAACGGGTCGAAGCAGATCACCGCGTTCGACGCTCGCCGGCGGGTGGCGTCGCGGTAGATGGTGCCGAGATCCATCGACACCGCTTCGATGGCGTCGCAGCCGGACTCGCCCAAGGCGTCGTAGAAGGCTTCGAGGGCGGCGCCGCGTTTGCCTTTGGCGACCCAGACGACTTTGCCGCTGTCGTGGTCGGCGACGATGGTCAGGTATTGGTGGCCGCGCTTGTAGGCGATCTCGTCGACGCCGATCCGATACAGGTTCTCGAGGCGGCTGTTGTCGATGTGGTCGGCGACCACTCGGCGGACGATGTTGTCGACCGCTTGCCACGAACAGCGCATCAAGGTTGCAACGGTCGTCTTGTCGGTGCGCTGGGTCAGCCAGGCGACGACGTCTTCGAAGTCGCGGCTGTGGCGGGCGCCAGGCCGAGCCCAGGGCAGGTCCTCGGTGACGACCTTGTGGCACCGCCGGCAATAGAAGCGGCGGATCTCGCTCTCCAACCACACCTTGGTGGCGCAGGCATCAATGTGACGCCACCGCCGCACCGAGGTGTCATAGCGGGCTGCGGTCGACCATCCGCACCGGCAGGTGAGACGCCGCTTCCGAGGGCGGATCCCGATGACGATCCCCTCCGGGGCGAATGCCACCTCCACGACGTTGGCGCCCGGGATGGCGAGCATCTTGTTGAATGCAGTGGTGACGCGCACGTGAGCGCTCCTCGGCTCGATTGTCTTGGTCGACTTCGAACCTAAAGAGGGGCAACCTCGCGTGCGCGTCTTTCGCGCCTGTCCCGACGAGCGCCACAACCCAGCCGCCATAAGGCCAGCAGCTACCGAACCGCCCCTACTCCACCCACACAAGGTTGAGGAGGGGACCACGTGTTCGATCCTCGTTCTCTACTAGGAGCTCCGCAGCGCCCCCGGCAGGATTCGAACCTGCGACCCGCGGATTAGAAGTCGCTTCGGAGGTGTCCTGTCGCGCTCATCTGGCGCAAAGAGCCAGGTCAGGATGTCGCGTTCGCGCAACGAGCGCGGTTAGACGCACCGAATTCCGTTGTGGAGAAGGGCAACGAGATCGGCAGCCTGACCCGCGGAGTATGCGCTTGGCGGTCGGGCCGGAATTCCCGCGTTGCCCGTCCGATGGTAACTCCCGCCATCGGTCGCGTGGAAGTGACCCGCGGATTCCGCGCAACGCTCTCAGCGCGACCGGCGCGACAGCCGGGCGAGTTCGGCGGCGACCGCATTGACGATGCCCTGCCGTGCTGGCCGCGGCGCGCACGTGGTCGGCGTCGACATGGCGCGCCGCGAAGTCTCCGTACTCGGCGATCCCTCGATCCTTGCGGATCTCGTCTGCGTCGTCGATGACGTTCGGATCGAGGGCCGCAGCCAACTCGTGGCGGGCGTAGTCGAGAACGATCCGGTGAGCGCCTTCGCCGCCGCGCGGCCGGAGACCGCGTGCCGCCATGTGCGCGGTCAAGGCCTTGCGGATGGCGTCATGGCATGCGGCGACAGCGAGCGTGGCGTCGTCCTCTGCAAGGAGTCGCGCGGAGCGGATGTGCCGGCGGGCGTCATTGACGCGCTCTCCCGCCGCGCCCATGTTCGGCTCGACGCGTTCGATGTCGCGAGTGGCCAGCGCTTCGGTGAACCACTCGCTCCCCGAGTCGCTCACGGCTGCTCCAGTGGAATGGCGACGAGAGGCCGCGCCTTGAGCTGGGCGACGAAGGGCTCCGGCGAGTCATCGGCCCACTGGTCGCGACCTATGACGACCGGGTTGATCTCGACCCGGAGGTCTCCTTCTATCTCACGGCACACTCGTCGGACGGAGCGGAGGGCAACATCGCCGATGACGGCAACGTCGATGTCGCGAGGCGCCGGCCCCGGCGTTCCTTCATGCCGCGCCGCCCACGAACCGAACACGAAGGCCTCCTCGACCCCTGGCAGGCCGCGCAGCGCTGACGCGAGCCTGCCCACCACGCCGACTGTCTGCACGAGAATCGACCGGAGTTCTTTCGCCCACGGCAACCTCCAGTTGGCAGTGACGAGCGTGTTGCGTCCGAGCGATCTCGTCTCCACGAGCCCGTGC
>CAZWDB010000190.1:0-5719 GCA_964632885.1 uncultured Acidimicrobiales bacterium
TCCGGGTACAGACATCGTGAACCCGTATCCCGGCAATGTCACGGCTCATCGCGGCGTAGCCCAATCCGACCACGGCGTCAACGGCCTCAGTGACCGCCCAACGGCGCGGTCGGATCAGCGGCCGCGTTCCCGTTGCTGGGGGCGGCGATGTCGCGGCCGCAACGAGGGCGCGGTGGCGTCGCTGGTGCTAGTCGGGGGTGATGTTGTTGTTGACCCGGAACAGGTTGGCGGGTCGTAGGTCTTCTTCGCGGCGCGACTGACAGATGGCGCCGCATCGAGGTCCCAGTCTCTTGAAGGGCGCGATCCTCAGCGATCGGGGTGAGCCACGGCGATGACTTCGAGATCGTCGACTCCGTCGAAGTCCCTCGGATTGCAGGTGTGGACTGGGAGGGCGCGCGCGAGGCCGACAGCGGCGATCATTGCGTCGTAGGCGCGGGCGGCGGGCGTATGCCCGGCTCGTCGCAGCGATGCCGCCACCTGCCCGAAGCGGAGGATCCACGTGCTCGTGTCGAGGATGCCCTCCGCCATCTCAGACGCCCGGATCGATCACGGCGTCGAGATCGCGGCGGAGGTCATCAGGATCGACCTTGGGCAGCCGCGCCCAACGCTGGCGGAGCTCATCGAGGGTGACCGTGAGGGCGACGGCGCCGACGCTGGTCAGCTCATCGAGCGAAGGAGAGCCCCGGCGCGCTGGTCGAAGCGCGGCCAGTTCGCGGGAGCAGCGGCCCGAGCGGCCGCGAACTGCGCCTTGGCGTCGTCGTTGTCGCCTCGCAGGTGGCGGATCCAGGCACCAGTGAGGTGGTCGAGCGCCACGTTGGTGGGCGAGGACTGGGTGCTGTGGAAGGCCAGCGACGCCTCGAGGTGGTCGTCGGCGCAGTCATGGTCACCAAGGATCGATGCCCACCAGGCGCATTCCCGCTGGACGCTCGCGCACCCGGTCAGCCTCCCTCCTGCGTGCTCCGTGCCGTGCCGGAGACGGAAGGCGGCGCGGTACATGACCTCGGCGTCGGAGTGGCCGCCCGTGCGGGCGAACAACTCGCCCGCCTGACCGCAGAGGACCAGGAATCCAGGCGGATCGGGATCGCCGGAGCCGAACGCGGCTGCCTCGAGGACCGCTCGGCGTTTCCTCGCCGCGCTCTCGTCGCCAACGTCGAGTTCGGCGACACCGACCGCGGCCAGCTGGTGGAGTTCAAGCGACCTGTCGCACCTCTCGAACCGAGTGGTGTCGACATCGGTGTACCGAGCACCGACCTCCGCACGCTTCTGGCGGGCGGCGATCGCGGTGGGCAGGTCCCCGTCCCAGAACGCGAGGTAGTACTCAAGTGACCACGCGAACAGTTGCCAGATCCCGGGTCCCGACCGCGCGACGAGGGCGAAGAACTCTTCGGCGACCGGTCGGGCCCCGTCGACGTCGCCGACCCGTAGCCGTGCCATGGCAAGGGTCCATGACATCCAGGGCCGGTAGATGGGCCGCGTTGTGTCGGTGACGAGCCGGGCGGCCTCCTCGGACAGCGCGAGGTGGTCCTCGGCCGTCTCGAGCACCGTGTAGGGGCGGCGCATCAACACACCACAGAGGACGTCGGGGTCATCGGCGGCCCTGGCCAGGGCGAGGGCACGGTCCGCCACGCGACGTCGACGCTCGAACTCGACGCCGAAGGTGAGCTCGTTGGCGAGGTGGGACAACAGGTCGGCGTGGACGGCGGTCTCGCCCTCGCCGAGCGCTTCGAGCGCTCCTTCGATCAGCGCGAGCCGGGTCCGGTCCGGGGACCGGACGCCGAGTATGTACTGGGCGCCGGGGAAGGCCAGAGCCACCCGGGCGAGTAGTGCGGCGTCGTGCCGGGACTCCGCCAACTCGGCGGCCCGCAGGAGGTCGTCTTGACCGGACCGGTCGGTCATGGACGTCACCGAGAGGCGTCGGATCTGTCCCCGCTCGAACCACAGCTCAGCCTCGAGCTGATCGTTCCCGTCGGTGATCTCGAGCAGGCTGACAGCTCGGTCGATGTGTCTGATCGCCTCGTCGGTGGCGAGCCGGTGATAGGCCGCGTCGGCCGCCCGGCGCAGGTACGTGACCGCCTTGTCGGCCTCGCCACCGATTGCGGCCTCGGCGAAGTGGTTGGCCAACGCGGGCAGGTGGTCGTCGAGCCGGGCGGCGTGGACTGCCTCGATCGCCTCACCGAGACGACGATGCAGCCGGACCCGGCGGTGAGTGACGATCTCCTCGGCGATCGTGGCCCGCACCAGGGCGTGGCCGAAGCGGGCGCGGCCGGGCGCGGGATCGTCGACTCCGATCAGCCCGGCCGCCGCCGCCTCATCCAGGGCAAGGTCGAAGGCGGCCGCCTCAAGGTCGGCGGCGTGCTCGACGACGGCGACATCGAACTCTTCCCCCGCAAGCGACGCCAGATGGAGCAACGCGTCGGCGTCGGAGCTGAGCCGGGCGAGCCGACGTCCGATCACCTCGCGAACTCCTTCGGGGATGCCAAGGTCCTCGACGGCCACGTTGAGAACCCAGCCGCCTTCGTCGATGCGGACACCTCCACTCTCGACCAGGTGCACCAGCACCGACTCCACGAAGAACGGGTTTCCGTCGGTCTCGGCGTGGATCGCACGGGCGAGCTCGGATGCGGAGGCGTCACGGTCCTGGCCCGCCGCGGCGGCGACGAAGGCCTCGACATCCGCCGGTCCCAGGCCGCCGAGCGGGATGCGCTCGCTTGCGCCGTCGCGGCGGAGCTCGGCCAGCAGGTCGGCGAGGGGGTGGGTGCGGTCGAGGTCGGTCTCGCGGTAGGTGCCCACGACCAGGAACCGACTGGATTCGACGCGCAACACGTGGCGAAGCAAGTGCAACGTCGGTGCAGTAGCCCAATGAAGGTCGTCGAGTACCAGCAGCACCGGCGTCTGCGCCGCCACAGCCCTCAGCCACGACGCGACCGCCTCGAACATGCGATATCGCATCGTGTCGGCATCCGCGGCCGCGGCGTCCGGCAGATCGGGCACCAGGTCGCCGAGCTGTGGCAGCAGGCTGCACAGCTCGCCAGGGCCTTGCCCGAGGCCGGCGATCCGCTGCGGCTCCGGGGTGTGTTCGACCCAATGCCGGAAAGCCTCGACAAACGGCTGGTAGGGGACTCCGAGTCCTTCGTCGCAGCGGCCGGCGAGAACCGTGGCGCCGTCGGCGTGGACCTCGACCGCGAACTCGGCCATCAGCCGGGTCTTGCCTGATCCCGGTTCACCCGACAGCAGAACCCCGGTCGGTCCCGCCGCGAGAGTTTCCTTCCACGCCTGCCGCAGCAGGTCCAGCTCGGCCGCCCGCCCGACGAACCCGTAGGTGTGGGAACGGATCAGCACCGACGGGACCGGTGGCAGCTCGGTCGTCGCGGACCAGCGCACCGCGTGCGCGGTGATCGGCGCGGGCAAGCCCTTCAGCTCGAGGCCGCCCAACGAGTCGAAGCTATGCCCGCCTCGGGTGCCGGCCATGCCGCGCACGAAGTCGGTACACAAGATCTGGCCGCCAGAAGCGAGGTCGCAGAGCCGGCCCGCTTCGACAACCGGGGTGCCGAACACGTCGCCGTCGTCCTCGACGGACACGTCGCCGATACTGACTCCCGTGCGGACGCCCAGCGGCTCACGCGCCAAGCGATTGCGGCTCTCAACCGCCTGTTGCGCGGCCACCGCGGCGTCGAGGGCGTCAGCAGCCGAGCCGAACACAGCAAGCAGACCATCCCCGGTGGACTTGACGACCTGCCCCGCGTGACGGATGACTGCGTCGCCGATGAGGCGGTCATGATCCTGACGCAGCTCATCGGCGGCGTCATCTCCCAGCCGGCTTCGCTGCTCGGTGGACCCCACCAAATCGGTGAACAGCACCGACGCCGTCCTCCGTTCCCGCATGACGAGAGGATACGCGGTCTTCCCTCTCAAGGTCCGCCAACGCGCATCGCCTCCGTACCGGAGTTGAGCGAGTTCAGCGTCCGAATTGGCGGCGCACCTCGTCGATGCTGTTGCGGAGACGCTGCCTTGCGCGCTCCTTGAGATCCGGGTCAGTGGTCGCGGCAACGCCTGCCAGATTGCCGATGCCGTTGTTGGCCATGCACGCAAGCGTCGCCAGCCGGAGCAGCTCTGGGTCTAGTGGGTCGCTTACTGACGAGGTGTAGAGCTCGTGAATCTGGTCGTGGCGGAGGTCGGTCTGATAGCCCGAAGCGCCAAAACAGAACCGGACGAGGTCGAACTCGGCCGGTCCGACACCCGTTACTTCACCCCAGTCAACAGCGACGAGTCGGTCATCGTCCATGCCGAGGTTCTCGGGCTTGGTGTCGCCGTGGAGGAGCGTCGGCCGGACCGTCCGTTCCAGGACTTCGGCCTCAAACGCTTCCAAGTTCCCAAAGAACGACCGCAGCTCAACGCCGGCTTCGCCGCCGATGCGTTCCACGAGATAGTCGAGCGACTGCTGAAAGCCGTCGGCGTCCCTGGCGTGAGGCCCGCTGTCCTGCCTGTGGAACTCGGGGTTGCAGTAACCTGCCCGCTCGCGAACGCTGCACAGCTCCGAGGGCAGCGTCATGTGTGCTGCGTGAGCATGGAAGCGCGCCAGGCGCGACATGATGCCATCGACGTCGGAGTGGGACAGCCAGACGTCAGGCGGGAAGAGTGACGCCGACAGGTCGCGCATGACGATCGCCTCGTGGTCGCCGAAGTCGACGACACCGAGCACCCCGTGCTCCACCACCGGCTCGATCTCTTTCAAAATACCCGTGCGCCAGACCTCGAGCGGCCGAGTCGTGCTGCCCGTTGCTCGGGCGAACCAGTCACCTTCCGGCCGAATGTGCTTCACGATCACCGACGTACCGTCAGGCGCCTGCACCCGCCGAAGATCGCTTCCTGTCCAGATCACCGAGCGAGGATCGGACGCCTCGCCCTCGGTGTCCAGGACGTACGCAAGGTCATCGTCCGAACCACTGGTTCCAGTCACCCTTCATCTAGCCAGTTGGTTCGACCGGGCTCCGGCAGAGCCTGACGAGGCGAACGGTCTCAGAGTGGTCGTCGACAGCAAGCTCGGCAATGCCGTTGTCGCTGAAGACGAAATGGCTATGCCGAGCGGCGCCGAGCAGCACACGCATCGCGGCGTTGAGGATCCCGCCGTGGGCGACTACGAGCAGCCGCTTGCCATCGCCATTCAACAGCGCCTCCACCGCTTCACCCGCGCGGCGGTGAAGAGCCTCGGTCGACTCGCCGCCCGATGTGGTCAGCGGCGCCCACCGAGAACGAAAGCGTGGCGGCGGGAACCGAAGGGTGGCTTCTTCCTTGGTGAGACCGGCGAGCGGACCGTTGTCGCGCTCCATCCACAAGTCCGAGACCTCAATGTCGACGCCCAAGGCGGTTGCCACTATCTCCGCGGTCTCGCGGGCTCGTAACAGGCTGCTGCACACGACGCGGTCGAAGCGCACGCCTGCCTCGTGCCAGTGCCGCGCGAGCCGCGTCGCCTGGTCACGCCCGACCTCGGTGAGCGGCGAGTCATACCGACCCTCGTGCACACCCTCGTCGTCAGCGCGGGAACGCCCGTGTCTGAGCAACACCAACGCCCGTTCCGGCATCCTCTGATCCTCGCAGAGTTCGGAGCCGTCGGGCAGCTCCCGCACCAGCCTGGCCAGGCGGTGATCCGCGACCCCCCGGATCACCAACTTTGAACGCCCAGCCACGCCTGACGTGGTTCCGCGTTCAAAGTTGCTGACCG
>CAZWDB010000191.1:0-5688 GCA_964632885.1 uncultured Acidimicrobiales bacterium
CGCGCCGGCGACCTTGCGCTACTCCGGTCTGCGTGGTCCGCGTGGTCTGCGTTCGAGCGTGGCGTGTAGTCCGGTAGACCGGCAGGGCGGCGCTCCATGGATGGGTTCTGGTCATCGCGGGCGAAGCGAACAGCACGGCGTGCAGGGTGTCTCGTTCGCGATTGTTGCTCGTCACATCCAGGGTTGCAGTTCGGGGGCTGGTCCTCGACCGAGGAGCCACGCCATGAGTTCGCGCTCATCGGAACGTCCCCGCAGTCCGGCGAGCAACCGAGGAAGTGCTTTGTTCACCAGGCTGTCAGTCCAGTCCGAGGACCGAATCGTGAGCCCGAGGTCGACGAGGTGCACTTCGACCTCCCACCATCGGCTGAACGGGAGCAGCGCGACGGGGTGCTCGTCGCCCGCACCGGTCCGCACGGGTCGGGCCCACACCTCATCAGCGAGCGACTGAAACAGGTCGTCGAGTGTGAGCGACCAGCTAGTTGCATCGTTGCGCAGAGCGGCGGCATCTCGGTTGGCTCCTGCTTCGATCTCCGCCGCTCGCCCGGCGCGGCCGCCCTCGTACTGGTCGATGACTTCCGATCGCACAGCGGCGTCGATCCGTCGACACATCGATTCCGCGTTTCGCGCGAGGTGCGTGAGAACATGGCCGACCGACCAGCCTGGCAGCTTCGAGGCACGCCTGACCTCGGCGTCGCCCAGGTCGGCCACCACGGATCTGAGCAGGTCGTGCGCGACCCGACACCCCTTGATGTCGGCTTGGGGCCTCACCGTGTCTCCGAAGGAGCGTGGTAGGGGATGTCGGCCTGGGGGGACACCCACGCATGATGCCGGATCGTGCCCCGCACCGCTCGGCACCAGAGTGCCGCTCCTATTGCCGGATCGGTGCGAACTTTGTTCACCGGCAAATCCGCGCCCGAGTCGGCGGTCCCGCGCACCCGCCAGCGGCGATGCGGAAATGTCTCGTAGAAGGCGACAGCGTCGTCCTCGCTCAGCAGGTCGACGCGCTCTCCGCCAGCCAGCCGAGCCGCCTCCAACACGAGCGCCCGGGCGACGCCCTTTCCGCGCTGGCTGGCTGCCACCGCCAATGTGGCTAGGAAGGCCTGCAGCTCGCCGTCGCTGAACACCTGCGCGAAGCCGACAACGGTGCCGTCCTCAACGGCAACAACGGTCGTGACACCGGGCGCAGTCAAGACTCGAAGCGCGCGAGCAGGGTCAGCCGGAAACGATGGCCATCCCCCGGCCTCGCACAGCGCCAGCACACCACGGAGATGTTCTGGCGCGAACCTCTCCAGCAACGCCACATGGACATCTTCGCGGACTCTCAGAGGGCGACTCGCGTAGCGGCTTCCAAGGCGCGGTTGGGTCGCGCCCTCGTCGCACACCGACCCGTCGATCCGTCGCGCTCGCGGTGGGCAGCGCCGGTCGTGTCCGACCGTAAGAACGCCCCGCCTGCCGGCGGTCGACGTTGCGTGTCTCTCAGTTGTCGTGACGCCCGGATATCGTCACGGCGTGGTCCCACGAACCGCAGAGGTGGCGGCGCTCGAGGACAGCGCATGGTCGATCTTCACCGCCATCGGGATGGGCCCGGGCGGCCGCGTGCTTGATACGCCCACCCGCCTCGTCGTCGAGACTCCCGTACCCCAACCCCCGTACAACGCGGTCCATCGCTTCTACGACGAGGGTGACCGCCCCGTGGGTGAACAGATCGCCGAGCTGCTCGATCCGATGAGCGCGCGGCCGGTAACACCGGCTTGGCTCGTCCACCCCTCGACCGACAACTCGGTTCCTTCGGAGCTGAGCGCCTACGGCTGGACCTGCGCCGAGCAGATCCTCGGGATGGTGGCCGATCTCACCGATGTCTGGGCGCCACCGGATCCGATTGCCGGCGTTGAGATGTTCGAAGCCACACCGGCCCATTCGGACCTGTGGGTCGAGCTCGTGTCGTGGCGATATGGACTGGACACGACCGCGTCGCCGTACCTCCGAGCGGTCTACGAGCAGTCGCTCGGTCGACACACGAGACTGTGGGTCGCGACGATCGATGACCAACCCGTGTCCAAGGTCGCCGTGCACCTGACCGGTTCCGTAGCGGGGGTGTACGGCGTCGTCACGACCGAGGCAGGCCGCGGAAGAGGGATCGCGAGCGGGCTAACCTCGATCGCCCTCCGCTCGGTCCGGGCCGCGGGCGCACGCCAAAGCGTCCTTCACTCGACCCCGATGGCTCGGTCGATGTACCGGCGCCTCGGCTATCGCGATGTCGCGACCTTCGAGGTCTGGGCCGAGCCCGACGCGGTTCATCTCTGACGGTGCCCTGCCCCGAGTGCCGATTGAGGCGCAGTGCACCTCGCGGCACGCCGCTCGATGCATGAGGCTGACGGCGACCCGAATCGGTCCGGGTCACAGGCCGTTGAACAATCGGTCGCGACGGAGCGGCCCGCAACAGCGTCGTACTGTCGCGGGTTCTCGTTGTTGCTCTACGTTCGTGGTTGTGGACGCGCCTGGGGCGCCAGTGGCTAGCTGCGTGGCATCGTGACGAGTGACGAAAACGTCCTCGAGGAGCTAGAGGCGCTCCTCGGTGCCGAGGACCAGCAGACGCGGTTGAATGCCGCGGTCCGCCTCGCTTATGTCGGTAATGCGAGTGGGCTCGACGCGCTTCTCGACGGTCTGAGCCACGGCGTCGTGGCTATCCGGTTCAGTCAGGTACCCGAGGCGCTCTCCTTGTTGGGCGACGCTGCGGTGGGCCCTCTCGAGGTGATCGCGCGACGGGCGGGACCAGCCCAGGTTCCGGCGGCCCGCGCCCTGACGCTGCGTGGCGATCCTGGGTATGCGGTCCCGGCCATCGCACAGTCTCTTTCCAGTGCTGATGTGGTTGAGCGTGGGATGGCAGTGGCGCTCGCTGGGGAACTGGGCAGAGGCGCGAGGCACCTATTCGACGACTTGGAGGGTCCAGCGATGGCGCTGGCGCCGTTCTTTCCCCAAGCCTTGTCGGCCTTGGTCGCCGTTGACCGCCACCGTGCGGTCGTGCCGATCGTGTCCGCGCTGGCCGATGAAGACGCCTCGATACGGACCGCGGCGATGCGCGCCACCGCGGCGCTGGGTGTATTGGCCGTCGATGCTGCGCCTGTCCTGCGGCACACGCTGATGGACGGCGACGCGGCGCTACGAGAGCGTCTTGCGGCGGCTAGCGCGCTCATCCGCGTCGTGGACGGCTCGGCGGCCGCTTCCGTGTTGATGTCGGTGGTCGAGTCCGCCGATCGATGGACCCAGGTCGGCGCCCTCCGCCAGCTAGCACGGCTTGGGCCACGGTTCAGAACCGGCCGTCTACCACCGGATGCTCAATGGGAAGCAGTCCTGGTCGACCAGGCGCGGCCCCAGCCCATGGATGAGCAGGCCGACGTGAGCACTGCCGGGAAACTGGCGGATCTTCTCGACCATGACGACTACGACGCGCGCCGCAACGCCGCACTCGCCCTCGCCCTCTGGGTACCAGTCGCGCCAGCCATAGCCGGACTTCGGCGAGCCAACCGCCTCGAGGACGGATTGCGCTGCGATGTCCTCCGTCTCTACGGCCAATCGAGCGACGCTCCGCGAGACGGCGGTGTCCTGTGGATGACGGCGCCTCCCATCGACCACGACTCGATCTCAGAGCAGTGCGAGGCAGTCTGGAGTCAAGCGGGCGGCGGCCAGCTGCGTTTGCCCACGGGTGTAGCCAAATGGGAACTGCTCGACTATCTCGTGGCCCGACACGACGTGCTGCTCCACGGCTCCCGCACCGGCGGTCTCACCGAACTCCGACCAACCAACCAGAGCGCCACCGGGGCGCGGACGGCGAGCCAGCCGGGCGTGTTCGCGGTGGACGGAGCACTGATGGCGATGTACTTCGGGATCATCGACCGAGCACACCTCTCCTACCTGTCCAACGCCATCAGCTTCACAGAAGAAGGCGGCCGGCGGACACCCCGCTACCGCCTAGGCGGTGAATTCATCGGCCTCGCCCACCGCCCGTTCACATCGGCAACCGTCTATGTGCTCCCTCCCGACACATTTGCTATGGACGGCGAGTGGACCAGCCTCGTCCCCGTCCGGCCGTTGGCATGTCTCGACGTCGAGCCGAGCGACTTCCCCCTCCTCGAGCACCTATGGGGCAGCGACGTTACCGGTCTCGAACAACAATTCAGCGACGACTACCCCTACCTCCGCGACGTCGGGTTCTGGGCGACAAAACGATCCGCATACTCGGCGACCACGCCCTGACGGCCCCGAGGAGCCTTGCCACACCGCGCATTCCGTCGCGCCACTCACGGCCACGCAACCGTCGTTACGTCGCGCTCGCGGGAGGCAGCACGAGAGCCGGGAGCGGTCGAACCGCCGTCACATAGCCGGCGGACGGGGGCACATACCATGTCCTATCAGGTTGGTTTGAGGAGCCCGCGGACTACGAGGAGGCCGTCCCAGCGTTCGCGGGCGTAGGTGCGGGCCGCATCTCACACAGGCGGGAGCCGCCGCGACGGCCACGACACCGGGCAAACGAAGCTCGCGTTGCAGCGCTCGCACGCGTTCAGACAGGCCGCCGCCGCTCGGCGTCACGGCCACGACGGCGACTCGCGAGCGAACGCTATCCCCCAACCCATACCCCTGAGTGTACGAGCGGACGAGCGCCAAGCGTCGAGACCTCCGCGCGTTCGGTCGCGTGACGCGGCCGCGTAAAGGCGCCGCGATCCGATCGTTCGGTAGCGGCCGACGCAGGCGATTGACCGGTCAGAGAATCGCTGCGCGGCCGTCCCAGTAGTCGGAGGTAACAAGCAAGGGTTCACAGTTCCCATGAAGCAGGGGGCGGAACCTCGATCTGCAGTTGGATCCCATCAGGTCGCGTCGGCAGTGCGTGGAGAGCAAGGCGGCCCGGAGCGGGTCGAGTCTTCCACCCCGGTCCGTCGTGCTCCGGCACGAGCCGGATCACGCCGGCAGCTCGAGCCTGCTCGAACTCTCCGGCCGCGCCGATCCCTCGGTAGGAGGCGCCTGCCGCATCGACCGCATCCCATGGGCCGTGTAACACGGCGTGCTCGTTGCCGCCCGATGGAACCGTGGCGTATTCACCGACAAGGGCATAGCCCAGGTCAAAGTGGCTGCGCGCGGGCGCGACGAAGCCAATGATGAGGCGCGCCCCGAAGTGCTGCCCGACGTCGACGTCGAGTACTCGCTGCCGATGAAGCGTCGTGTCCGTGACCAGCTCGACCTGGGACTGTAGACGCCGAAAGCAGCTCGAGCACAGAGAGTCTCCCTCGGTACCACAGAAGCGACACACACTCATCTTCCCAGCCGGCCAAAGCGAAGCTCTTCAATTACGCCGGATTCGAACGCCAGGTCGCCATTCTGGTCGTCCAGCTCACGCCGCCTTCACGACCTCGTACACAGCCGTCCACTCGCGGTCCTTCGCCATGACTCAGTCTCTACCGCACGACGCACCGTCCGCTCGGCGGCTCCCGGTAACGACCTGAGCGTTATGTGCGGTCCGACGGGGAGGCTCGTGAACCGGACCCGTCGATCCGTCGCGAGGCAGCGGCCAGCGTGCCAGGACAAGTCACGTCAAGCCGTAACTCGCGTGGGCCGGTATCGCAGGGCGACCGCCCCCGACTGGAACTCATGGCGATCCACGAGCTCGAGCTGGATGCGCTCGCGCAGACCGGCGAG
>CAZWDB010000192.1:0-5613 GCA_964632885.1 uncultured Acidimicrobiales bacterium
TCGCCCGGCTCGAGGAGGAGTACGAGGCTGTTCTGCAGCAGCTCTCCGACCCCGACGTCCTCGGGAATCAGCGCGCCCTGCGGGAGACGTCCCAGCGGCACAAGCAGCTGGAGCAGGTTGTGCTCGCGTACCGCGAGTACCGCGATGTGGAGGACGACCTGGTCACGGCGCGCGAGATGTTCGCGGACGCAGCCGGGTCGGAGCGCGAGCTGATGCGCGAGGAGATCGACTCCCTCGAGGCACGGCGCGAGGAGCTCGACGAGCATCTGAAGGTCCTCCTGCTCCCCAAGGATCCCAACGACGAGCGCAACGTGATCGTCGAGGTCCGAGGCGCCGAAGGCGGTGAAGAGGCGAACCTCTTCGCCCGCGACCTCTTCGAGATGTACAGCCGCTACTCGAGTCGTATGGGGTGGAAGCTGGAGGTGCTCGGATCCGACCCGTCGGAGAGAGGCGGCTACAACGAGATCACCTTTCTCGTGAAGGGCGACAGCGTGTGGAGCCGGATGAAGCACGAGGCCGGCACCCATCGCGTGCAGCGGGTGCCCGAGACCGAGTCCCAGGGCCGCATCCATACGAGCGCGGCGACGGTCACCGTCTTCCCCGAAGCCGAGGAGATCGACGTCCACATCGAGCCGAACGACCTGCAGATCGACGTCTACCGCTCGAGCGGGCCAGGCGGCCAGTCGGTCAACACCACGGACTCGGCGGTCCGGATCACCCACAAGCCCACCGGCATGGTCGTGGCGATGCAGGACGAGAAGAGTCAGATCCAGAACCGAGCCAAGGCCCTCCAGGTGCTCCGGGCCCGCCTCCTCAAAGCGGAACAGGATCGACAGGAGGCCGAGATGTCGGCTGCGAGGAAGGTACAAGTGGGCGGCGGCGGCCGGTCGCACAAGATCCGCACCTACAACTTCAAGGACAACCGCGTTTCTGACCACAGGATCAACCTCACCCTCTACAACCTCGACAAGATCCTCGGGGAAGGGGCGCTCGACGACATCACCGAAGCGCTCGTCGCCGACGAACGGGCCACTCAACTCGCGGGCGAGGCGTGAGCCCGACGTGGCGCCAGCTTCTCGCCGAGGCCGAACGGCGGCTCGACTCGACCGTCGATGCCCGCCGCATCGTCGAGGAAGCTTCGGGCTGCGGGGCTAGTACCTACGTCGAGGCACTCGACCAGCCCGTCACTGCGAAGGGACGCGAGCACTTCGAGACCATGGTGGAGCGGCGCGCCCGTGGCGAACCGCTGCAGTACGTGCTCGGTGGGTGGGGGTTCCGCCAGCTCGATCTCTATCTCGACCGGCGCGCACTCATCCCCCGGCCCGAGACCGAGACGGTCGTGCAGGTGGCGCGCGACGTCGCCGCGGACCTTGGTCGAGCGCCGGTCATCGCCGACTTGGGCACCGGGTCGGGAGCCATCGCCCTTTGCCTAGCGGTCGAGATTCCTGACGCGCAGCTGTGGGCGACCGACGTGTCGGCGGACGCTCTCGAGGTCGCCCGGGCCAACCTCGCGGGCGCGGGAAGCATGGCCGCGAGCCGGGTGCGGCTGGCACATGGTTCGTGGTTCGAAGCGCTCCCTTCCAGTGTCCGCGGCCGTCTACAGCTGATCGTGTCCAACCCGCCGTATGTCGGAGAGGGTGAGGAACTGCCGCCGGAAGTGGGTGAGTGGGAGCCCGCGTGCGCGTTGCGCGCCGGTCCCACCGGCCTCGAACACATCGAGACGATCGTCAACTCCGCGCCCGAGTGGCTTGCCCGACCGGCAGCACTCGTGGTCGAGATCGCTCCCCATCAGGCGGACGCGGCCGTTGGCCTGGCGGAGGCGGCCGGGTATGCCGGTGTCGAGGTTCGGCAGGATCTGACCGGACGGGACCGCATGATTCTCGGTAGGTTCTGACCGTGCCGTTAGTGCCGGCAAGCGGTGATCCGCCGCCCGACGAGGCGATCGACAAAGCGGTAAAGGCGCTCGGAAGCGGGCAGCTCATAGTGGTTCCGACCGACACGGTCTATGGGATTGCCGCGGATCCGTTCCGTACCGGCGCGACCGACCGGGTGTTCGCGGTGAAGCGGCGCTCGCGCGACCTCGAGCTGCCCGTGCTGGTGGCCGAACCGGCTGACGCGGTCGCGCTTGCGGATGGAGTTCCCGACGTCGCGCTCGAGCTGATGGAGCGCTACTGGCCGGGTGCCCTCACGATCGTCCTGCCGCGCCGCGCCGATCTCGACGCCGACCTCGGCAGCGACGACGCGACGATCGGCGTGCGCTGCCCCGACCATCCTGTGCCCAGGATGCTGTGCCGCGTCGTCGGGCCGCTGGCGACCACGAGCGCGAACCTCAGTGGCGATCCGACACCTGCGACGGCCGCCGAAGTTGCCGGCGTCCTCGGAGATGGCGTCGCCCTTGTCCTCGACGCGGGCCCGTGCCAGGGGAGCCCCTCAACGGTGGTCGACTGCACCGGGCCGACCGCCAAGCTCCTGCGCGAGGGCCGCATCCCGTGGTCCGACATCCAACCTGGCCGAACTTGAGGCAATAACGCACGGAATCCGTACGTTATTGCCTCAAGTTCGGCCGGTGACGATCCAAAGAGGGTCGTCGGTGGTCGGTGGGCGTTCGTCGGTGACGTTCGTGAAGCCGGTGTTCTCGAAGTAGGCCCGCACGAGAGCGACGTGGTCTTCGCTCGTGGACGACATCCACACCGCAACCGCCTTGGTAGGGAAGCACCGGTTCGAGAACGAGACGACGAAAGGGCCGCCGCCTCGCACCACTCGGCGAACGTCGGCGAACACTTGGAGAGGGCGGGTCAGGTACTGCACGCTGACAGCGCACGCCGCCGCGTCGAAGCTGTCGTCAGGGAACGGCAGCTCGGGATTTCTGTTGAGATCGTGCACTACGTGGTGGTCGAGCTGGGGGTTGTCGACCATCTCCGCGTCGTTCATGCCGAGGCCGGTCACCCGCCCGAGCCCGTCGGGCAGGTGAGATCGCCACGACGACATGAGATCGAGCACCTCGCCACCGCTGGGCAGCGTTCGCCGGTAGACCGCCCGCAGTGCCTCGATGGCGCCGTCCTCGATGTGGGTGACCTTGCGTTCGACCGCGTAGAAGCGCGCGTCGTCGGTCGGGTCCATCCGCTCGAACGGGTCGACGGACTGTGGCACGGAGGTCGTCGTTGTCAGCCGAAGGTGACCGCGCCGCCGCTTACCCGACCGAGCCGGCCGGCGAAGTCTTCGACGGTGAGTGCCTTCATGATGCCGGGTTCGGTGGTGTTCGCCCACGTCCTTGCGCCGTCCGGGGTGAGCAAGCCAACGATAGCGATCTCCGGTTGGCTCGCCCGGTCGTGGACGACGGTGTAGGCCTCGACGGTCGCGTCGCCTTCGTAGTCGGCCGCGAGCTCGCGGGCTGGCTGGGCATCGACCTCTTGCTGAGGCGCGGCGGTGCGGAAGCCTTGTGACGGCGGCGTGGTGGAGTAGAGGCCGACGGCGTGCTTGGTGGCGTACCAGCCGAGGGCGGTGACGAGACCGATGGCCCCCGGGTCGCGCCGGAGCCTGTCCACGATGGTCGCGATCGAGTGGGTGACGTAGTTGTTCCCCGGGCCGCCCGCGTAGCTGAGGCCGCCCGTGACGGTCAGGTCGCGGTCGCCGTCGAGGGGAAGACCGAAGGCCTCGGCGCCCATCTGTACCGCCGATGTGAAGCACGAGTAGAGGTCGATGTGGGAGATGTCGTCGACACCAACCGACGCGAGGTCGAGCACAGCCTTGGCGCAGGCCGAGATGGCGGGGGAGCTGTGGAGGTTCTCGCGATGGGACACGAACCAGTGGTCGGTCGCGTCCGCGCCCGCGAGGGGGAACACCCAGTTGTCCTCGGGTACGCCGGCGGCGCGCGCCGCTTCGACCGAGGTGAGGACGACCGCCGCCGCCTGGTCGACCTGCATGTTGGCGTTCATGCGGAGGGTGTACGGGTGGCAGATCATGCGGTTGTCGGCTGTGACGGTGCGGATCTCGTCGGCACTGCGGCGTTCACGAGACCACGCGTTGGAGTTGTCGGCCGCGACTGCGGAGAACCGTGCGAGGAGTTCGGAGATCTTTACCTGGTGGTCGTCGACCGAGGTGGCTGCGGCGGCGCGAATGGCGCTCTCGAGCACCGGGTACACCTGGATGGGGGCGGTGAGCCCTCGAGCCATCTCCGCGTCGTGGCTCCCGAACCGGTCGCTGCCCATGAGCCGGCTCCCCGCGGCGGCGTCGTCGCCCTGGCGGGGCCAGTCGAGGTCTTCACCGGTCTGGCGGGCGACCCGGCGCGTGTACATCGCCTCGGCACCCGTGATCGCCACGACGTCGAAGTCGCCCCGCTGGATCGCCGCGGCCGCGTCGTTCAGCAGCATCTGGGGGCTGTTGCCCCCGGTAGCGGACCTCACCCGTTCGGCCGGCTCGATCCCGAGCTCGGCGGCTACCAAGGCGGCCGGGTCGGGCGCACGCCACGACAGCGCCTCGACGGTCCGCAGCGACTGGATCTTGGCGAGAAGGGCCGATCCCGCGCCGCTGTCGTCGGCTGCGAGCCGCACGACCTCGGCCATCATCTGGTGGGGCGCCGCCAGACCCGCCACCGTGTCTTTCGGCTTACGCATGGTCTGGGCGACGCCCACGACGACCGGAGTTCGCGAATCCACGCCGTCACCCTAACGTCCCGAACTTGAGGCAATAACGAACGGAATCCGTTCGTTATTGCCTCAAGTTCGGCCCGGGCGGGCGCACGTAGACTCGTGGGCATCGACATCCTCTTCCTCTGCACTGGCAACATCTGCCGCTCGCCGATGGGCGAGGCGATGCTGCGCCATCGCCTCGACTCCCTCGGCGTTGCCGCGCGGGTGCACTCGGCCGGTGTGTCGATCGAGGGCCGCCCCGCGACGCCCCCGGGAGTAGAAGTGCTCGGCCGGAGGGGACTCGACATCACCTCGCACCGCAGCCGGCGCATCACCGCCTCGTTGGTATCGCCGGCCGATCTCGTCCTGGGCATGGCTAGAGAGCACGTGCGGGAAGCCGTCGCACTCGTGCCGGACGCATGGTCGAAGACCTTCACGCTCAAGGAACTCGTGCGCCGCGGCGGCGACGCCGGGCCACGCCGGCGGGACGAGTCGCTCGCCGAGTGGCTAGAGCGCGCCCACGAAGGGCGCAGTTCGCGCGAGCTGCTCGGTCGCTCACCGGATGACGACGTCGCTGATCCCATCGGGCTGAGCACCACCTTCTACGCCGGGATCGCCGACGAGATCGAAGGCCTCGTCGACGACCTCGTGGCCCTCGCCTGGGCACCGGAACTCGAGATGACGGAGGGACGCCGATGACGACACCTACGACGCCAACCACGCCTGAAGATGGGTCCGCCGCCGGCCGCGACACCGAACTGTTCTCGATCGTCGGGCGCGAGTACGAGCGCCAGATGACCACCGTCCAGCTCATCGCGTCCGAGAACTTCACCTCCCAGGCCGTGATGGAAGCGACCGGTTCGGTCCTCACCAACAAGTACTCCGAGGGATACCCGGGCCGCCGGTACTACGGCGGGAACTACGTGATCGACGAAGTCGAAGAGTTGGCGCGCACCCGGTGCAAGGAGCTCTTCGGAGCCGAGCA
>CAZWDB010000193.1:0-5523 GCA_964632885.1 uncultured Acidimicrobiales bacterium
CGTCTCGAAGCCGCTTGGTCGCCCGCAAGCCGACCCCGAGGTGTAACCGATCGACAGTGATAATCCACCAGTAGTTGTTGTTGACCCTGTAGTAGTTGGCGGGGTCCCGCTCACTCGGTCTGACTCCCCGATCGACCGACTCCTTGTTGGATGTCCTGGAACCGATCTGTCGGCCGAGTGAGCAGGACCCCGCCGGCACGACCGGTCCGACGAACGTGACCTAATAGGAGCTCGTCGCAGGAGCCCCATCACTGTCCTGTCCGCCGTCGCGGCCGTGCGTGCCATCCACAACCCAACGCAAAGAAGGGATGGCAATGACCACCATGACAGATCCGACGCGCTCGGTCACGGGTGGTGTCGACACCCACAAAGATGTCCACGTCGCCGCGGCTATCGACGGCCTGGGCCGCATCCTCGGCACCGAGGAGTTCCCGACCACGATGCGAGGCTATCGCCGGCTGTTGCGCTGGCTGCGCCTACACGGCGAGGTTGAGGCGGTTGGGGTGGAGGGCACCGGCGCCTGGGGTGCCGGTCTGGCCCGCTACCTGGTGAGCCGCGGGGTAGCAGTCGTGGAGGTGGACCGGCCGAAGCGCCAAACTCGCCGCCGTCGCGGGAAGTCCGACCCCGCCGATGCCGAGGCGGCCGCCCGAGCGGTCCTGGCCGGCGACGCCACCGGCACACCGAAGGCAGCCACCGGCGCGGTGGAGGCGATCCGGCTGGTCAGAGTGGCCCGCCGCAGCGCCATGAAGGCCCGCACCCAGGCCGCCAACCAGATCCACTCGGTGATCGACACCGCCCCCGAACAGCTCCGCTCGAGCCTGCTCGGTCTCCGAGAACGGGAACGGATCACCAAAGCCTCCCGCCTCCGCGCCACCGACCCGTCCACCCCGATCGGCGCCGCCAAGTTGACCCTGGCGAGCCTGGCGCGGCGCTGGCTCGCCCTGAACGACGAGATCGATGTCCTCGATGCCCAACTCGACCAGCTCGTCGAAGCGGCTGCCCCGTCGCTGATCGCCACCAAAGGAGTCGGCACCGAGACCGCCTCGATGCTGTTGGCCGCCGCCGGCGACAACCCCGACCGCCTCGCCACCGAAGGCTCCTTCGCTGCGGTGTGCGGCTCATCCCCAGTCGATGCCTCCTCCGGCCGCCAACAACGACACCGCCTCAACCAAGGCGGCAACCGCCAAGCAAACTGCGCGCTCTACCTCATCGTGTTGAACCGGCTCTCCTGGGACCCCCGCACCAAGGCCTACATGGCCCGCCGCATCGCCGAAGGCAAGACCAAGAAGGAGGTCATCCGCTGCCTCAAGCGCTACGTCGCCCGCGAGGTCTACAACCACATCATCAACGACCTCGGCGGCGTCCCGACCGCCGCGTCAGAGACACCTCAACTCGCCGCTTGACATCTATAGGAGCATCGGTGTCGTGCACTTGTTCGGCGCGCCAGAATGTGTGCCGCGAGCCGCGTCAGTTCGTCCAGTCCCGTGGTCCCGAGGCGGTCTTGGTGCTCCTACTGCGCCGTCGTGGCGGGCGTCTGGTGTCGTTCGGCAAGGTGCGCGATCACGTTCACCCCAACTCCGTTGGGATCGAGGATGTTGCAGGATCGGATCATGCCGTCGACGTCGACCGGCGGTACCACTACGTGGAAGTCGCCGTGGAGGGCTTGTTGATGCACGAGGTCGACCCGAGCTGGGTTGCCGACGTCGAGATCGAAGCCGGGAGGAAGGGCAAGATCGTCGGTCAATACGACCTGTACTCGTGAGTGTGATCGAGAACAAAACATGACCATGTGTTCCATGTCCATGCACACCTCCAGGCCGAGGTAGTCGACATAGAAGGCTAGGCATGGACCACGGTCCCGGGACCGGACGGTGGGGATGGCTCGGACGATCTGTACCGGGTGGTTCGGGTCTTCGCCGTCGTGTCTGGGGGTGGGCTCGGCGTGGGCGAGCACGGTAACCCGTGTGCCGCTCGGGTCCAGCAGCGAGAACCGGCGGATCCCCCAGGGCTTGTCGTCGAGCGCCTCGATTATGCGGTAGCCCCTGTCTGTGGCGTCGTCGTGGAGACGGGCAACCGCCTCTGGGGTGGCGACGTCGACGAAAAAGCCCGGTGGAAGCGCGACGCCGTCGCCGTTGAGGGTCACCTGTACCCAGTCGTGGCTCGGCGAGCAGAACATCACCATGTCGCCTTCGTCCATGCACCTTTCGAAGCCGAGGATGTCGATATAGAACTGCTCGCTGCGGGCTCGATCAGATGAGCGGACGTCGGGAACTACACGCGGGATGGTTGTCATTGCTCCATGCTCCTTGTCTCCAGCGGCAGCCGGGCCGGCCGCGTGGCGCTCTCGCCGCGAAGCAGTCAGATGCTGGAGGGCAGCTTGGTATGACTCACCGGTACGCCGCGCTCGCTCCCGAACGAGGCGCTTGAAGTCCTTGTCAGCTGTCATCTCGGCCCTCCCTCGCCCAGATGCGATCCCCCAGCGACCGCGTGCAGACGGCGGCCTCATGACAGCAACCCGAGGATTCGCTCCCCTTCGCCTCCACGAAGCGGCCCCGCTGGGAAGGCCGACAGAGGTCAAGCGCTAGGTCTCGCTTGCACCGATTGTCACCCGCTGCGGCGAAATCGTCAACCGGAATCCTCGCCATCGCCGCGAGGCATCGCGTGCGCGACGGATCGACGGCACCGTGCTAGCCGAGGCCGCGCCCTAATGCTCGTCGCGAAGAGACGTTCGGAGCGATCGAGACTGGCGGAGCAGGCAAGCGGACCCGCCGCAAATCCCGCATTAGGCGCTAGTCGGCGGCCTTGGATGCCCTGAGTAGATAGGCACAAGGCAGTTTGTCCAGAGGCGGTTCCTTGCCGGGGAACTCCTGTAGGCGCTCCAAGGCGAGACCGGCTTCGAGCACCGCCGTCACGACGTCTCCGAGTGGCCAGGTGAACTGGTAGCGAGGCTCCGTGGTCTCGACTCCGGTCATTGTCGGGGTGTCCACCAGATCCGACTTTCGGCCGAAGTAGTTCCAGTCCACTTTGATCGCACTGTCGATGACTTCGATCACCTCAAGAAGGGGGTGCATCTCGTAGACCAGGAGGGTCCCCCCTCGCCGCAGGACCCGAGCGACAATCAACGCCCACGCTCGAATGTCCGACATCCAGCACAGCACACCCGCCTTTACGTAGACGACGTCGAACTCGCCATCTAGACCGTCTGGCAGGTCGAAGATGTCGGCGCGGATGAACTCCGCTTCCAGTCCGGCCCGGTGTGCCTTGGCACGTGCAAGTTCGATCGCAACGTCGGAGATGTCTACGCCGGTGACTCTGGCCCCAAGGCCAGCCAAGGAGAGTGTGTCCGATCCGCTCGCACAACCGAGATGAAGTACTGCCCTCCCTGCAACAGGGGGCAGCGCCTCCATCTCGATCTGATCGAGAGTCGACCCGCCACCCGAGAAGACCTCGGGGGGCGGAAAGCCGCGGACCTCGTCCCGCCGGTCCGCGATCGAGTTCCACGCACGGCGGTTCTGGTCGCGTATCGAAACGTCATCCATCGAGGACAGTGTCGTTGACGCGGGGCTCGGGTTCCTCATCAGTATTCCCTATGTGCCTTTCGTTCTTCGGTGATCTGGCTGACGCCGCCCGTCGCGCAGATCAGGTGATCGCGAGCGACCCTAACGAGGCCTCTGGAGTTGTTACCCAGCGCCCCGAATGACAGCGCGCACGGCCCATGCGGCGATGCTCGCTGCGTCAGTCGTGGACACACCCCAGTGTTCGCGTAGATGGCGGTGCGCGGTTGTCGACGTGAGAAGAAGAAGAGCGGCTTCAAGTGCGCGTCTCGTCGTTTCATCGCGAATAGGTATGTCTGCGACGAGGTCGGATGCCGCCGCCTTGCGTCGGGCGAGGCGGCGCCGCCGAACTGATCGGCCGGCAGGGCTGTAGATGCTCATTGCCTGCTCGAGTTGATCGTCGGCCGCCTGCGCTGCCCACAGGTCACCGAGACGGTCGAGCATCGCGTCACGGTCGTTTGGCATATCCGCGAGCACCTTCCGCGCGCCCTCCATCCACCGGTCGTAGACGGCGTCGAGAAGGGCATCCTTGGTCGGGAAGTGGCGGTACACCGTCGCGGCACTGACGCCGGCGGCTCGAGCCACGTCCCCTATCTGGACAGCGGGTGACGGCGTAGCCAGCAGCCGTGCTGCGGCAGAGATGATCCCCAAGCGCGTGGCGGTCTTCTGCCTCTGGCGCGTCTCGCTCTCGTATCGCCTCGACATATTGACGAGAGAGTAGTCTCTCGCTAATACTCGACGGCGCTGACGCTCAGGGAGACGAGATGATCGAGACCGAGGGCCTCACCCACGTCCACCTCGCCGTGGCCGACGTGCATCGCTCGCTTACCTTCTACCGAGACGTCTTCGGAATGGAGGTGCGCTTCTGGGAAGGTGACGAGATGGTCTTCTTGGGAACGCCGGGGGCTCGCGACACGATCACCCTGAACCAGGGCGATCGCGACCGTGCCGGCCAGCGAGGAGGCGTCGACCACATCGGCTTCCGCCTTCGTGACAAGTTGACGCTCGACGATGCGATCTCGCAGGTGGAGCGTGCCGGAGGAAAGCTCATCGACCGTGGTGAGCATGCACCAGGCCACCGGTTCGCGTACGTGGCCGACCCCGACGGGAATGTGATCGAGCTCTAACAAGAACCCTCGCGCGCGTGCGCGGCATAACGCCGGTTTCGCGCTCGTCGATAGCGCGCCATAGCCGCTCGACTTCGCCGGGAACTGCAGCGGGAATTGAGCCGGCCGCACCGACGGATAGCCGGTCTACCGCCGCTAGTGCGCCGTCGGCGTCCATAGGCAGAAGGGATGACCGGCCGGGTCGAGCATCACCCGCGACCGGTCGGGATTTCGATCGTGGGGTTGGTACGTCGACTCGGTCGCCCCGCAGGAGACCGCGAACGCGACGCTGTCCGGAACGTCTTCCACCCTCACCTCAAAGTGCATCATCTTCGTCTGCCGCGTGGTCGGCTGTTCAGGCCACGCTGGCGGTTCATACCAGGGCTCAGCCTGAACAAGCACATGGATGTCAGAGTCTGGGCCAGGGATCCGGGCCCAGTGATCGTCACCTTCGTGGGAGCACGTCCCGGTCTGGGGATCGATGCAACTGTCTTCGCCCAATGGCCGATCCAGGAACGACCTGTAGAAGGCGACGGTTGCGGCGAACTCGGGTGGCGCACAGTCGATGCAGATCGCGTTCCACCGGAGCGCCGGTCTTGTCATGGTCAACTCCCTCTTGCCGATGTCCCAGCCGTTGGGATACGAACCTATGCCACCGTTCTTGTGGCCGGTTTGGAGCTCGCTTCGGGCAACAACCGCCCAACTACACCGAAAGGTTGCCGGTGCTCGCGACAGATCGACGGGTAGGCGCTTGTCGCGGACGCGCCAGAACGCTCGCCGGACCCGACGCGTTGAGCCGTGCGGCCCGCGTGTCGGCGGCCATGAGATCCTGCCCGGTGGCGGTCATGGGACTGCCCGGGCGT